>CAKTXO010000069.1 GCA_934630985.1 uncultured Oscillospiraceae bacterium
CAAGAAAAAATGGTGCCCAGCAGGTGGAAAAGACCCGCTGTTTGGGCGTGTTGACGGTTTTCAGATAGACCCTAAGGAAACTCTGAATAAATCGTCGGCGGCTGGACGGCGAATCTTTTGCCCCATTCGTGCAGTTCTGAAAGCGGGAAATATAGCACAGCCGTTGCCAGCGGAAGCTGGCTTACGGATGTGGCATACCCCTTGCGGGTACACAAAGTATTTCTCCGCTTTCAGAACTTTCACCTGAGTCAAAATCTTCTGCCGCCAGCTCTTGCCGATTTCATCAGAGCTTCCTTGCCCAATCGGGAAGCTTTTCAAATTCCAGGAGTTTCCCCTTGTGGGGGAAGGTTAACTTACAGGAATACAGCATCGGGGCGGGGACGTTGTCTCTCGCCCCGTATTTGTGGTCGCCTACCAGGGGGTATCCCCGGCTGGCAAACTGCACCCGGATCTGGTGGCTCCGGCCGGTGTGAAGCCGGACGCACACCAGACTTTCCGCACCGGAGGTCAGCCGGGTGAATTCCAGCCGAGCCTTTTTTACCCCGCCCCGCATCCGCTTGACCACAAACACCTTGTTTTTTCCGCTGTCCTTCCAAAGAAGATCCTCCCAGTCGCCCCTTTCCGGAGGGCTGCCGTGAACCAGAGCCACATATTCCTTAATGAGCTTGCCCTCCTGAATGGCCTTCGACAGGCTGGCGGCAGTGGCCTGGGTGCGGGCGAAGATCATCACCCCGCCTACGTTTTTGTCCAGCCGGTGCACCGGGTAGATTTCACCGCCCAGGGATTCCTTCAGAGCGGCGGGCATCTGAATTTCGGAATCCAGCCCCACGGGCTTGACGCACAGGACAATGTCCCGGTCGGAAAAGAGAATTTCCATGGATGACCTCCCAAATTGTTTGATACTATTTCCTGATTAAAATCTTAATTTTAATCAGGAAGGCATCGCCTGAAGGCGCTGCCTGTTTTGTGATTTATAAGGAAAGAAATCACAAAACAAGTCTCATATGAACTCCATGCCCTTCAGGCAATTAAAATCTTTTTTAAAGATTTTAATTGGAGTTCAGTATGAAAACAGTATAGCATACAACCGGGATAAGGGAAAGCCCCGGTTGCTTTTTTTCGGAAAAACGGTATAATATAAATATTGAAAAGATTCCTATATTGAAAAGATTCCTATATTGAAAAGATTCCTACGGAGGAGACAGAAAATGACCACACAGGACTATCAGCGGAAATCGCCGCTGGCGATTTTTTTCCATTATTTCGGAAATCACAGGCGGCTGTTTGCCATTGACCTGGGCTGCGCCGTGGGCATGGCGGTCATCGACATGGCCTTCCCGCTGGTTACCCGGCAGGCTTTGTACGACTACCTGCCCAACGAGGCCTACGGCGTGTTCTTCCGGATTATGGTACTGGTGGCGGCCAGCTATGTGCTGCGCACCTTCCTCAACTACATCGTGACCTATTACGGACACACCTTCGGCATCCGGGTGGAGGCGGATATCCGCCAGGATCTGTTCACCCATATGCAGCAGCTCAGCTGCGACTACTATGACCAGAACCGCACCGGCAAGCTCATGTCCCGGCTTACCACCGATCTGTTCGAGCTGACGGAGCTTGCCCACCACGGCCCGGAGGATTTGCTCACCAGCGCCCTGACCATTTTAGGGGCTCTGGCGGTGATGGCCTCCATCCGCTGGCAGCTGGCACTGGTGGTGGCTCTGACCATCCCGGTATTTCTGACGGTTGCCATGACCATGCGGCGGCGGATGGCGCAGGCCTCGGCAGTTGCCAAGGAGAAAACCGGACACATCAACCAGGAAATTGAAAGCAGTCTGTCCGGCTTCCGCACTGCCAAGGCCTTTGCCAATGAAGAGGCAGAGAGCCGCCGGTTCCAGGCCGCCAACGAGATTTACAAGAACTCCAAGCGGGGCTTCCACAAGGCCATGGGCATGTTCCAGAGCAGCGTGGAATTCTTTCTGTGTATGCTCAATGTGCTGGTCATCGGCTTCGGCGGCTACTACGTTATGCGCGGGGAAATGGACTACCGGGATCTCATTACCTTCAATCTGTATATTGCCTCCTTTGTAAACCCCATGCGCAAGCTGTGCAATTTCTCCGAGCTCTTCGCCAACGGCTTCGCGGGGCTGAGCCGCTTCGTGGAGGTCATGCGCACGGAGCCGACCGTCCGGGACAAAAAGGATGCCAAGAAGCTGGAAAACGTAAAGGGCGAAATCGACGTGCGCGGCGTGTCCTTCTCCTATGACGGGGATCTGGCGGTGCTTCACGACGTGAGTCTGAAAGTAAATCCCGGGGAGACCATCGCCATTGTGGGTCCCTCCGGCGGCGGAAAGACCACCTTGTGCCAGCTGATTCCCCGGTTTTACGACGTAACCGGCGGCAGCATTTCCGTTGACGGCCTGGATGTCCGGGACGTGACCCAGCGGAGCCTCCATGAGAACATCGGCATCGTCCAGCAGGACGTGTTTCTGTTCGCGGATACGGTGCTGGAAAATATCCGCTACGGCAGGCCCGATGCCTCCATGGAGGAGGTCATTGCGGCGGCAAAGCAGGCGGAAATCTACGAGGACATTCTGGCTATGCCCCAGGGCTTCGAGACCTATGTGGGTGAGCGGGGCACGCTTCTGTCCGGCGGTCAGAAGCAGCGGATTGCCATTGCCCGGATTTTCCTGAAGAACCCGCCGATCCTGATTCTGGACGAGGCCACCTCGGCGCTGGATTCCGTCACCGAGGCGAAGATTCAGCGAGCCTTTGACAACCTGGCCCAGGGTCGAACCACGCTGATCATCGCCCACCGGCTGTCCACCATCCGCAATGCCGGACGGATTGTGTCTATCGCGGACGGAGTCATCACCGAGTGCGGCACCCACGATGAGCTGCTGAAAACCGGCGGCATTTATTCCCAGCTTTACAAGACCCAGAACGCCCTGGCGCTGGGTCTGATCTAGAGAAGCTCTGATATCCAGCCGCAGACGATTTATTCAGAGTTCCCCTAGTCCTGAAAGGAGGGCTTTCATGTATCAGCCACTAGCAGACCTCTTGCGGCCAACCACCCTGGACGAGGTTTACGGCCAGGAGCACATTCTGGGGCCCAATGCGGTGCTCCGGCGGCTTATCGACTCCGGGAAAATTCCCAACATGGTCTTCTACGGCCCCAGCGGCACGGGAAAAACCACGGTGGCTAACATCATTGCCAGGCAAACCAACCGGACGCTCTATAAGCTCAACGCCACCACCGCCTCCACGGCGGATATCAAGGAAATCGTGTCCCAGCTGGACACCTTCCTGGCTCCCAACGGGGTTCTTTTGTACCTGGACGAGATTCAGTCCTTCAATAAAAAGCAGCAGCAGTCCCTGCTGGAACACATTGAAAACGGCAAGATCACCCTTATCGCCTCCACCACGGAAAACCCCTATTTTTATGTGTTCAACGCCATTTTAAGTCGGTCTACGGTGTTCGAGTTCAAGCAGATTTCCGCGGAAGCTGCCCTGAAGGCCGTGCGCCGGGCGGTGGCGTTCATGGAAGACCGGACGGCTCTGAAGGCTAAGCCGGAAGCGGGGGCATTGGAATACATTGCCGGAGCCTGCGGCGGCGATCTGCGCAAGGCCATGAACGCGGTGGAGGTGCTCTTCTCCGCCGGTCAGCCGGAAAACGGAGAGCTGCCCCTGACCCTGGCCGATGCCAAGGCCGTCACCCAGAAAAGCGCCTTGCGCGCGGACAGGGACGGAGACAATCACTATGACCTGCTGTCCGCTCTGCAAAAATCCATCCGGGGCTCTGACCCGGACGCTGCCTGCCATTATCTGGCAAGGCTTCTGGAGGCGGGGCAGATGCCCTCAGCCTGCCGGAGGCTTATGGTCATTGCGGCGGAGGATGTGGGTCTTGCCTATCCGCAGATCATTCCCATTGTGAATGCCTGCGTGGACATGGCCTTGAAGCTGGGAATGCCGGAGGCGCGGATTCCCTTGGGCGACGCGGCGGTGCTCATGGCCACCAGCCCCAAGTCCAACTCCGGCCACATTGCGCTGGACGCGGCTCTGGCGGACGTGCGCAAGGGAAAATCCGGGGACTTTCCCCGGCACCTGCAAAATGTCCACGCGGACTCCTATACCATGGAGCGGGAGCAGGGCTATCTCTACCCCCACAACTACCCGAATCATTGGGTCAAGCAGCAATACCTGCCGGATGAATTGGTGGGCACCCATTATTATGAGTACGCGGAAAACAAGCTGGAGCAGGCTGCCAAGCAGTATTGGGACAAGATCAAGGGGGAGAAATAATGGACATTCACATCAATGACATTCTGGTGATGAAAAAGCCCCATCCCTGCGGGGAAAAGCGGTGGATGGTGCTGCGCACCGGGGCGGATTTCCGGCTTCGGTGCCTGGGCTGCGGCCATGAGGTGATGACGCCCCGGTTCAAGGCAGAGAAAAACGTCCGCGCCATAGAGCACCCCAGCGCACCCATTGACGAATAAGGTACGCCCTCCGGCATTCCCGCCGGAGGGCATTTGCGTATTCAAGAGCGTTCTAATATACGCTGTCATTGCGAACCAGTCCGCAGACTGGTGTGGCAATCCGTTCCCCAAGCCTTCCCCTGAGAGGGCGGTGCTCCGCGCAGCGAATTCAGATCAAACAATTGCCAGCGGCAATTGCTCTGTAATGTAAAGGTGCCCGGAGGGCGGATGAGGTCATTCTTGTTATTTCCGAGAATCCCCTGCGGAGCGCAAAGGCTCCCATTGATCAACAAGGGGAGCTGGGAGGGGAAACGGATTGCCACGTCGGCTCATGGCCTCCTCGCAATGACATACGATATACGATGACCATCGGAATGACCGGGGGATTGCCACACCAGCGTTGCGACGCTGGTTCGCAATGACACCGTTTAATCGGAGATTTTTTCTCTATTTGGGACAGTCCTTTTATCCCAACCGGCCCCATCCTGCCGGAACTTGCGGCGAGGCCGGACTTCGGTTGCGACGAACTTTTCGCCGGGACAAAGCTATACTGGTGCCATCCTGATTGGGAGGCGGGGCGATGGCGGTGTATCTGGATCTTGTGATGCTTCTGAATTTCCTGGTGGATTATCTGCTCCTTCTGGGGACGAACCGACTGTCCGGCTCCCCTATGGCCCCGGGGCGATGCGCTCTGGCGGCGGTGCTGGGCAGCGTTTATGCCGGCGCCTGTATGCTTCCCGGGTTCCGCTTCCTGGGAAACTTCCTGTGGCGGTGGGTCAGCCTGACCCTCATGGCAACTCTTGCTTTTGGGTGGAGCCGGGAGGCGGTGAAAAAGGGAGGGCTGTTCCTCCTTCTGAGCCTGTCCCTGGGCGGCATGGCTCTGTGCTTTACGAAACGGAATTTTGCCGCCCTGACCCTGGGAGCCGCCGGAATCTGGCTGCTGTGCCGGGTAGCCTTCGGCGGCGGGGCGGTAGGCCGGGAGTTTGTGCCCGTGACGCTGTACTGGGGGACACGTCAGGCCAGTTTCACCGCTCTCCGGGACACGGGCAACACCCTCCGGGATCCCATTACCGGGGAGCCGGTGCTGGTAGTGTCCGGAAAAATCGGGGAGAAGCTGACGGGGCTTTCCCGAAATCAGCTGGCGACACCTCTGGAAACCCTTGCCGCCGGAGGGATACCGGGCGCGCGGCTGGTTCCCTATCACGCGGTGGGCACGGCGGGGGGAATGCTGCTGGCACTGCCTCTGCTGGCCGGAACGGGAAAGGAACGGCGCAGGGTGCTGGTGGCCTTTGCCCCATCAGGGTTGGAAAACGGAAGGTATCAGGGACTGACAGGAGGTGCCATATGAAAATTTCGGACATACTGGGTTTCTTTGGGCTGCTGGTTCGGCCGGAAATCTTCTACATCGGCGGCAGCGATGTGCTGCCTATGCCTCTGAAAGGCGTCCAGGAGCAGGAGGCTCTGGAGGCACTGGAGCGGGGCGAGGAGGGGGCGAAGGAGCAGCTGGTGGAGCACAATCTGCGGCTGGTGGTGTACATCGCCCGGCGGTTTGAAAACACCGGCATCAACCTGGAGGACTTGATTTCCATCGGCACCATCGGGCTTATGAAGGCCATCGGCACCTACCGGCTGGACAAGAAGATCAAGCTGGCCACCTATGCCTCCCGGTGCATTGAAAATGAAATCCTCATGTACATCCGCAAAACCGCCAATCAGAAAACCGAGGTGTCCCTGGATGAGCCCATCAACATGGACTGTGACGGCAACGAGCTGCTGCTGTCGGACATCCTGGGCACCGAGGAGGATATGGTCTTCCGGCCTCTGGAGGAGGACGCCGACCGGTTGGTGCTTCGTCAGGCCATCCGGCTGCTGTCTCCCCGGGAGCAGGAAATCGTGTTTTTGCGCTATGGCCTGGAGGGGCGGAAGGAGCTGACCCAGAAGGAGGTTGCCCAGGAGATGGGCATTTCCCAGTCCTACATCTCCCGGCTGGAAAAACGGATCCTTCTGCGGCTGCGAAAAGAATTCCTCCGCCAGACAAGCTGCGCTTGACATCCTTGAAATCGATATGGTATAATCGATATGAAAATATATCGATAATAATGACTACCGATTACAAAAGAGAGGTCGTTATGGAACAGAAGAAAATTTCCAAGGCAGTGCTCAAGCGGCTGCCCGGGTATCTGGCATACCTGAAGAACTTGCCGGAGGGAGCATCTCCCAACATTTCCGCCACGGCGCTGGCCAACGCCCTGGATATGGGCGAGGTGCAGGTGCGAAAGGATCTGGCCATGGTCTCCGACGGCGGCCGACCCAAAATCGGCTACCAGCGGGAGGCACTGATCGACGACATTGAGCAGTTCCTGGGTTACGACAACACCACTGACGCGGTGCTCATCGGCGCGGGCAAGCTGGGACAGGCGCTCATGGGCTATCAGGGCTTTGACGAATACGGCCTGAACATTCTGGCGGCCTTTGATACCAACCCCAAGATCAAGAAGACCGAGGAGGGCAAGCCGGTTTATAACGTGACGGAGCTTGCCAAGTTCTGCCGATCCCACAAGGTGCTCATGGGCATCATCACCGTCCCTGCCGAGGGAGCCCAGGAAGTGGCGAACCAGCTGATCGCCGGGGGCATCAAGGCAATCTGGAATTTTGCCCCTACCCATCTGGACGTGCCCGCCAATATTCTGGTGCAGAATGAGAATATGGCTACCTCCCTGGCTGTCCTGTCCGTCCATTTGCAGGCCCAGATCAAGGAAGAAAAAGAAGTGAAAAAGTAAAA
>CAKTXO010000070.1 GCA_934630985.1 uncultured Oscillospiraceae bacterium
GTCGTCTCCTTCGGGGTCAGCGACCCCACCTTCGCCCTGCCGGACGGCCGGTGCCGGATGTATTTGAGCAATGTGGACGCGGGCAGCGTGGCCGCCACCTATGCCAAGGCCACGGTCTCCGATCCGGAAATCCGGGTAGTGTTCCTGTCCGAGTCCGGCGACACCCGCTACGACAAGTACAGCGTCATCCGCTCCCTGAACGTAGCCGAAGAGGTAGAAAACCGGAAGGCTGAATAATCGGGCGGCGGGTCGCCGCTGACAGTGCGTGCGCAGGCTGGTCTGGCAATCCGTTTCCCCCTGCCTTCCCTTGGGGGAAGGTGGCTCGTGCGCCCCCCGCAAGCGCGAGACGGATGAGGGCTACTTGCCTCTCCCTATGGGAGAGGTGCCCCGCAGGGGCGGAGAGGGTATGTTTACCCTCTCAGTCACTCCGTGACAGCTCCCCCAGAGTGGGAGCCAAGGGAAGAACGGATTGCCACACCAGTGACGTCGGTCACTGGTTCGCAATGACATGCGTTTTTCGCTGGCACGCAATCAAAATCGTCCCAAAGGGACGCCGCCATTATTCCCTTTTCACCGTTCACCCTTCACCAATACAAACCGCCGCCCGGCCTGAATGTTCAGGCCGGGCGGCGATTGCGTTATTCATCATTCGTCGTTATTCATCAGCTTGGACAAGGTATTGAAATAGAGCTGATCCTGAACCTTTTTGCAGAAATTGATTTTATTGGAAACCGTGTTCTTGATCCGCTCCACATAGCCCTCGTCCACCGTGACCCCCTCGGCGGGGGTGAAGGTCTTGGACTCGGCGTCGTAGGTGCCCTTATCCGTTTTCCAGCTGTACTCCGGCCAGAGCACCAGGGGCTCCGCGTCGGAGAACACGTCCCGTCCCACCAGCAGCCGGGAATCATAGTCCAGGCCGAAGAGGTTAGAAAGGGTAGGCAGAATATCCAGGCTGTACACCGGGGTCTCCACCTTCAGATTCTTATCCTCCAGGCAGCCGCTCCAGATGATCAGGCCGGTGTTGTCCCGGGTAAACCGATCGATTTCCGAAACCCCGTAGAGCTCGCACAGATAATTCTTGGCGTTCTTCCAGGTGGCGCTGCGCTCCAGACCGTAGGGATAGTGATCCGGGCTGATGACGATCACCGTGTCGTCGGCAATTCCCGCCTCTTCCAGCTGCCGGATGAGCGAAGTCATAGCGTTCTCCAGCTCCAGCTGGGAGGCCAGATAGCACTTCACCGCCTCGGCGCCGTCGTAATCAATGAGGTCGTAATTCTTCCGGGACATGGCGTTGTCCTTCAGGCTGTAGCCGCAGTGACCGGAAACCGTCATGTAGTAAATGCTGAAGGGCTGCTGGTCGATGTACTGGGGCACGGAAATGTCGATCATTTCCAGGTCGCTTTCCGGCCAGACGGGAGTGATTCCCTCCAGGCCGCCGTATCGAGCCAGGAACCGGTCGTAGCCCAGCTTGGTGTGGGTCTTGTTCCGGTCGTAGTAGTCCGCGTTGTGGTTGTGATAGGCGGCGGAATAGTAGTCAAGCTTTTGCAGCTGGTGACCCATGGTCAGGAACAGATCCTGATAGACCGCCTGCTTCATGCACATGCCCACGTTGGCCGGCACCATGCCAATCACATTGGAGAATTCTCCGGTGGTGGTGCTGCCACCCCAGGCAGGCTGATAGTAATCCGTGAACTGAATGCCCTTGGTAGCCATCCGGTACAGGGTGGGAGTTCTCTCCGGGTCGATGACCTGCTTGGAGAAGGCCTCGGCGGTAATGAGAATCAGGTTTTTGCCCTTGAACATGCCGGTATACTCGTTTTTCAGGCTGGGCTGGACGGTGCTCACATACTGGTGAATGGAAGCAATGTGGCTGTTCTTCTCCGTCTGGGCAAGCTGGGCAAAATCAAAGTCCATGACGTTGGGCTCATAGGCGGCAGGCTCCGTTTCCCCGGGCTGGGTCTCCTGCACCGGCGCGCTTTGGGTCGGCGCGGGAATTTCTGCCACAAAGTCCCCCTGGCTCTCCTGGGAGGCATCCGTGTGGGTGGCGTTCATAATCATGCCCATATTCAGGCCGAAGCACCGCACCGCACTGTCAAAATTGTAAGCATCGTTCAGCCGGGAGGCATCGGTTCCGCTTTTGGCCACGGCAAAGGCCAGGCAGTAGGCCACCAGAGCCGCAACCAGTGCGAGCCACCGCAGCCGCCAACCGGTTTCCCGGGGCGCGGCAAACAGGCCATAGCCGATGACCGGCAGGAAAAACAGAAGGATTCTCCAAAGCCCCCGGACTACCAGGGACACCACGACTCCGGCAAAATCCGTGGCCACCCCTCCGGCGCCGCCCAGCAGCATTCCCAGCTGCATGAAGGCCATGTAGGCATCGTTGCAGAAGTACTCCACGATGTACAGCACCGTCACCAGAGCCATGACCCCGGTGCACACCCATTTCCCCCAGGTCTTCTGACCCAGGAAGGTGAAAACCTGACCGATGAGGCCGCCGAAGCCCACCGCGAAGAGCACCACCGCGGCAAATCTTCCGAACCGGAAGGACTCCATTGTCCACAGGTGCAGCAGCGCCTCGCAGTAGACCACCGTCACCACCGCAAACAGCCAGGCGGGAATGGGAAGCTTTCCCAGGAATTTTTTCATCAGTCTTCATTCTCCTTCTGTGCCGGGCCGTTCCCTCTGCCGCCCCGACGGCGGCGGTAATTGGGGCGGCGGCGGGGCTTCCGCTCGCCGGATTCCGGGGCTGCCTCCCCGGCGGGAGCCGCCGGCTTCGGCTGCTGCCGCTCCTGACGCTCCTGACGCTCCTGACGGGAGCCGTCCTGTCTGTGGCGGCGGCGGTTATTGGGTCTGGGCGTCTCCTGCTGAGCCGCCTCCGGCTGCTCGGCAGGCTCGTCGGAAACCACCGACTCGGTGCTGTAGCGGAAGCGGATAGGCTCCAGCATCATGGGCTGCTCTGCCTCCTTGGGCTGGGGAGCCCGCTTGCCGTTGCCGGAAATGGGAGCCAGATCGGCGGGAATCGGCGGGTCGTTCTTTCTGGCCTTGCCGCTGCGCAGCACCGCAATGTCCGCGTTGGGGAAGACGCTCACCGTCTCCGGATTCTCCTCCATGCGCACCTTCACCCGCTGGCGCAGCAAATCCAGCTCCACCACCGTGCCTCGCCCCTCGGGGGTATCCACGAAGGATTCCAGCCTGGGGCTGGAGCGGATCAGGTCTTCATAGGCATCCTGCTCGTATTTCAGGCAGCACATGAGCCGGCCGCAGGTGCCGGAAATTTTGGTGGGATTCAGGGAAAGATTCTGGGTCTTGGCCATTTTGATGGAAACCGGCTGAAAATCGTCCAGAAAGCTGGCGCAGCAGAAGGGTCTGCCGCAGATGCCCAGGCCGCCTACCATCTTGGCCTTGTCCCGGACGCCGATCTGCCGCAGCTCAATGCGGGTGTGAAACACCGAAGCCAGATTCTTCACCAGCTCCCGGAAATCCACCCGCTCATCGGCGGTGAAGTAGAAGAGAATCTTGCTGCCGTCGAAGGCCACCTCCGCCGACACCAGCTGCATATCCAGCCCATGGGCGGCGATTTTCTCCAGGCACACGTCATAGGCTCGCTTTTCCTTGGCTCGATTGTCCGCGGCAATCTTCTCATCCTGCGCCGTGGCCTTGCGCAGAACTTTGCGCAGAGGCGCCACCACGTCCTTCTGGGGGATTTCATGGTTGCATCCCGCGCAGATGCCGTACTCCGCCCCCCGGGCGGTATCGATGATCACATGCTCCCCGGTCTGAAAAGTCAGGCCGTTGGGGTCAAAATAGTAGATTTTCTGTCCGGGGCGAAACTGGATGTCCACGACCTCCACGGTCTGCTCCGGCAAAACCTTCATTTCCTGTTCCATATTGTCTCCTTTATCGTAAAAAGCCCTGATGCAACCGGCAGATGCCGGCAATGGCTTCAGCGTTTCCGCAATTCCCAGCTCAGCCAGCCGCAGACGGCCGCCGGGGAAACATTGCTCATGGTATAGTCCAGTGCCTTTCTCAGCGCCTGAATGCCGCCGTAAAGTGCGGGCGCCGTCCGCTTCCGGGCAAGCTCCCGAGCCAAAGGGGAAACCGTATCGGCACCGCTGCGGCTCATCAGCGCATTTTCCAGCAAATCCAGCCACTGTTTCAGCGTTTCCGCCAGAGCGTCCCGCTTGGATTTTTCCATGGGAGTCAGCAGCTGGGTCAGACCCAGGGCGTCCCCGTCTCCATAAGCCTGGGCAAAGGCCTGGGTCTGAGGACTGACCCCCTCGCCGCTTTCCAGCAAAGCCTTTGCCTGCCCCAGAAAGCCGCCGCTGCGGGCACTCGCCGCGGCGATGTCCTCCCGGGAGGCCTTGGGGAAGTCCTTTTGCAGCCAGGCTTCCAGAATGTCCACCGGAAGAGCCTGTAATTTCAGTTCCGTGCACCGGGAGCGGACAGTAGGCAGCAGCTTATCCGGGTTATCCGCGATCAGAATGAACACCCCGTAGCTTGGGGGTTCCTCCAGCACCTTCAGCAGAGCGTTCTGACCGGGGATGCCCATGTCCTGAGCCCGGGGGAACTGGTAGATTTTGTAGTCGGATTCGTTGGGCTGGACGAACATATCCGCCCGGGCCTGACGAATCAGCTCCACGGGGACGGTTTTCTTCTCCGGGTCGTCTACCAAGATGTAGTCCGGGTGATTGCCGTCCAGAATCTTCCGACAGGGGGTACAGACGCCGCAGGGCTTGTCCGTGCCCTGACACAGGATGGCCTGAGCCAGAAGCCTTGCCAGAGTGCGCTTTCCGGAGCCTTCCGAGCCGGTGATCAGATAGCAGTGGGAGATATGACCCTTACTGAGGCTTTCTGTCAAGTTTTCCTTCAGCTGTCGGTTTCCCAGAAGCGCACCAAAACCCATATGCTCCCTCCTTGCCGATTTGCTATTTTATCATAATTTTTTGGAAAATGAAATAGAGAATTCTGATTTTTGCGGGAACTGTGTGAAAATGATTGAAATACGCACTGGTGCGGGAGCACCCACGGCTCCCTTGTGTAAAGGGAGCTGTCAGCGCAGCTGACTGAGGGATTGTAAAACCGCGCTTTATTGAAAGTGCCCCGAAAAGTGGAAGTTCTGATCCCCTCAGCCCCAGTGTGCGCACTGGGGCAGCTCCCCTTGGTCAGCAAGGGGAGCCTTAGCCCTCATCCGTCTCGCGCTTGCGGTGGACGCGCGAGCCACCTTTACATTATGGAGCAATTGCCACTGGCAATTGTTGGATTTTAATTCGCTGCGCGGAGCACCACCCCATAGGGGAAGGCTTTGGGCACGCATTGCCCACCGGGGCTCCCGGCTTATGTCCACAAATCAGACAGCATGGGAATGACCTGCTTTTTCCGGCTCATGATCCGGGGCAGGAAAGCGGTATTCGCCTTGGGGGTCACGTTGAAAGCCTGGCGAATGGACTCGTCGTCGCCCACATACAGAATCTGGGTGCCCTCCTTGAGAACATCGGTGGCCATAAGCAGCACCAGGTCGAAGCCCTTCTCCTCCTTGTGCCGGCGCATCCGGTCAAGGATTTCCGCCTTCCGGTTCAGCACGCCGCCGGAATCCACACAGGTCAGCTGGGCAACCGCCAGGGAATGTCCCGCCACATGGAATTCCTTGTAGTCCGTAAAGAGCATTTCCTCCACGCTTTTGTGATCCACCGCCCCGGAGAACAGCATTTTGCCCAGCTCATCCAGAGACACGTTGGCAATCCGCGCCATCCGCTCCGCCGTGCGGATATCCCGCTGGGTGCAGGTGGGGGATTTGAACATCAGGGTATCGGACAGAATGGCCGCCGCCATCATCCCCGCCAGTCCTGCCGAGGGCATGAGCCCCCGATCCTGGAACATGCTGGCAATGATGGTATTGGTGGAGCCTACGGGCTCGTTGCGCACATAAATGGGGTTGTTGGTCTGCACATCCGCCAGCCGGTGGTGATCGATGATCTCTAAGATTTCCGCCTGGTCAAGACCCAGCACCGACTGGGAGGCCTCGTTATGGTCAACCAGCACCACCCGCTTACGCCGGGGGCGGAGCAGATGATACCGGGTCAGAATGCCCACGACTTTTTCCTTGCCGTCCAGAATGGGATAGCTGGGATGGCGGTACTTGAGCACTACCTCCCGGACGTCGTCCACCCGGTCGTTCAGATGGAAGCCGATCAAATCCCGGGTCTTGCAGATGCGCCCGACAGGGTTGGACTGGAACAGCAGGCGGCTTGCCCGGTAAGCATCGAAGGGTGTGGAAATAATGACGGTTTCCGTGGGGAATTCCCGGAGCTCCGCCGGAAGGGAGCTCTGGCACAGCACCAGGCAGCTGACGTTCATTTCCAGCGCCCGGCGCATCATGTCCGGCTGATGGCCGCAGAGCACGATGGACTCCCGCTTCTGGAACAGCAGGTTTTCCTGGCTCTGGGGCAGGGCGATCACCACCTCGCCGGTGATGGTGTCCGTGTTTTCCCCGGCCTCGTTGAGGATTTTTCCTTCCAGCACGGACAGCAGGTTAAACAGCGGCACCTGCTCCAGCATCCCGGAGGTAATGCCGGACATATTGTAGCTGGCAATGTCCGTCCGGGAGAGAATGCCGTACAGGGTGCCGTCCTCGTTGGCCACCGGCACGGCCGCAATGGCCGGATAGGAAGCGAATTCGTCCCAGGCAAGGCTCACGGAAACCCCGGTGCTTAAAATCGGCGGGGTGTCGAAGTCCAGGTCACGAACCTGGTTATACAGATTCGTGATTCGGTTGGGTGCCTGGAAGCCGAAGCGGTTCAGCACATTCTGGGTCTCTTCGGAGACCTGCCCCAGGCAGGCGGCCTCATATTCCCGATCGCCGCAGGCATTGCGCAAAGCCGCGTAGGCGATGGCCGCCACGATGGAATCCGTGTCCGGATTCCGATGTCCGGTTACATAAATGGGATCCATAAACGCACCTCCATATGTTGGGGATAGGGAAGCTCTGATTAAATCGGCAAGAGCTGGTAGCGAGAGATTTTGTTCTCAGGCAAGGTTTGAAAAATGGAGGAATACTTTGTGTATTTCCCATTTTTCAAACCGCAGACTGGGGGCAAAAGATCCGCTACCCAGCCGCAGACGATTTATTCAGAGTTTCCCTAGGCAGTCACTTCGCCTGCCAGATTCTTTTGAAAAAGCGCACCGATCTCCGTCTGGCTCATGCCCTGACCGATGGCCCACATAAGCTTGGTCATGGCGGCCTCGCTGGTCATGTCCCG
>CAKTXO010000071.1 GCA_934630985.1 uncultured Oscillospiraceae bacterium
TGGAGCTAGTGACCTGACTCGAACAGGCGACCTTCTCATTACGAGTGAGATGCACTACCGACTGTGCTACACTAGCAGGGCGATTCAGCCTGATTATTATAACGGACGGCGGCGGAAATGTCAACTGTTATTTCCGTGTTTCCCGGGCAAAGCTGCCTCCGGTGCCGGTACTTCCAACGGTTTTTCCGTTTGAACGCAAGGCACATTCAAGCAGGAAGCACAGTGCGCTCAGTCCGTCTTCGTGCCGCAAAGACCCAGTTCCCGGATTTTCGCCCGGATGGACAGCAAATCCTCGAAGGTCTCCGGCCGCTTGGTCACATCCCGCAGGAGGGCGGAAGGATGATAAATGGCCGTCATCCAGAAATCCCCCTTGCGCACCCACTGGCCATGCTGCCGGGTGATCCGGTACTCCGGGTCAATGAGCCGCTTGGCGGCGATCCGACCCAGGCAGACAATGATCCGAGGTCTGACCAGAGCCACCTG
The DNA here is from genome assembly GCA_934630985.1 of uncultured Oscillospiraceae bacterium. GTDB lineage: Bacteria > Bacillota > Clostridia > Oscillospirales > Oscillospiraceae > Faecousia. The sequence goes on from CAKTXO010000071.1 coordinate 484, forward strand.
ATTGCGCAAAAAGCCGATGCAGGCGTCCTGCTCCGTTTCCAGAGGATCCCGGTTGCGGGGCGGGCGGCACTTGACAATGTTGCAGATATAGCAATTTTCCTGCCGGTACAGGTCGATAATGGACAGCATATCATCCAATAGCTTCCCCGCCGGGCCTACGAAGGGTTCTCCCTGCAAATCCTCCTGCTCCCCGGGCCCCTCCCCTACGAACAGGATGTCCGCCTGCCGGTTCCCTACCCCGAACACCACGTTGTGCCGGGTCTCGCACAGACCGCACCGGGTACAGGCATCGCACTGCGCCTCCAGCTGTTCCCAGTTTAACATCAGCCGTTCCTCCTGCGCTGGGCGCGGCGTTTCCGCCGCCGGGCTCGGATCCGGGTGCGCATATAGGCGTTAAAGGCCAGATACACAATGGCCGCACCCAGGACAATGACGCAAATGGTGCCCACCACCGACAGGAAGCCGGAACCTCCGCCGGAACTCCGCTTTACCACCGAGTGGATGACCACGCCGTTCTGATCGGCGGGCTTCACATCGCACATGGCGTAAACCTCCACCTCGGTGAGCACCGAGTTCCGGTACACCACCTCCAGAGTGGCTATGAGCTGATCCTTCTGGATGGGAGCGGACAGGCCGCCGCCTACGGCGGTATAGTTCATCTGGATGTTCTTCATCTGAGCCTTTGCCGGCACCACGCTGTCCACGTTTACCTTGGCCTCGCCCACCACGTTGCACTCACCGCCGTTCACCTTGAAGGAGCTGAGCGCCATGCCGTCGTAGATAATCCGGTTGACCTTGAAGGAGCTGAAGGCATAGTCCAGCAAATCGGACATTTCTTCAAAGTTACCGTAAATATCCGGCTGCCAGCCGTTTTCCGCAAAGGTACGGGTAGCTCCCAGAATGACGGCAACGTAGTTCATATTCTTGGATTCCGCGGTACAGACAATGGACGCGCCGTAGGATTCATAGTAAGAGGCAAAGCCGCCAGTGACCCGATCATCGTAGAAGGTTTGCAGGGTGCTGTCGTCGATCATATAGTTCTGGGTCTTGAATTCCTTACGACCCTGAACCAGATTGGTGTCGGGAATGGTATAGCTCTTGGCACCGAAGATTTCCTTGAAATTCTCGTTCTGGATGGCGGTCTTGACGATGATGGCCATATCCCGGGCGGTGCTGGAAGATTCCGCGGTGTACAGACCGGAGACGTTGCCGAACTGGGTATTGGCGCAGCCCATCTGCTTGACCCGGGCGTTCATCAGCTCCAGGAAGGCATCGGTGGTGCCGGAAACGTGGTGCGCCAGAGCCACGGCGGCATCGTTGGCGTTGATCAGAAGCAGAGCGTACAGCAAGTCCTTGACCTTCAGCTGCTCGTTACTTTTCAGGCTTTCCGACTGAACCTTGTTAACGCCCATGGGCACATAGGACTGGATGCCTTCCGTGACCGTGACCACATCGTCCATATTGCAGTTTTCGATGACGATCAGGGCCATGACGATCTTGGCCAGCGTACCGGGGTGCACCTTCATATCCGGATTGTAGGCATAGACCACCGTGTCGGTGGTGGTCTCATAGAGAAACGCGGCCAGGGCGGTATCCAGCTTCCGCTCACTGCCTGCCAGAGGGGACATGCTGTTGATGGTGCGGCAGCCCTTCTGGATGCACACCTGGCCGAAGGGGATATCCGCGGTCTGGGCGGTCATATCCACCGACTCCGTGGGCAGGGTTTCCAGGGTCTCGGTGGTCTCCATCTGAGCCGAGGCGGGAAGGAAAAAGCACTGCACCGCCAGCAGGCAGGACAGCAGCAGGGCAAGACATCTGATTTTTTTCATAAATATCCCTCAAGAAGCCCTCGCCGGACTTGTCCGGCGAAAAAAAATCGTGTATAATATGTGCATATTATAACAGCTTTTTGGAATCTAGTCAATGCGGGAGGGTTGTTCCCCATGAAAAATAAGATTTCCGTCCTGCTGGCGGCGGTCACAGTCCTGTTTGCGGGCTTTACCCTGGGGCTGTTTGTCGGGCGCAATTCCGGCGCCGGCACCGTTACCCTGGCAGTACCGGCGCAAATGCAGACCGCACCAACCGCTGCCGCCACCGCCCCGACGCAGACGGTGCCGGAGGAGACGGTTTCTTTTCCCGTGAACATCAACACCGCAGATGCGGACACCCTCGCTGCCCTGCCGGGCATCGGCCAGGTGCTGGCGAAGCGGATTCTGGCCTATCGGCAGCAGAACGGCTCCTTCCGGGCGGTGGAAGAAATTACCAACGTAGAGGGCATCGGTGAAAAGAAGGCGGAGGCCATTCTGGAGCTGATCACAGTAGGAGGTTAAGATGAAAATACTGGTTGTGGACGATGAGGCGCTGCTGGTCAAGGGCACCCGCTTCAATCTTCAAAATGAGGGCTATGAAGTCATCACCGGCAGCGACGGACTGGAAGCCGTCCAGGCCGTCCGGGAGCAGAATCCCGACCTGGTAGTGCTGGACGTGATGATGCCCAATATGGACGGGCTTACCGCCTGTGCCAAGATTCGGGAGTTTTCGGATATTCCCATCATCATGCTCACGGCGAAGACCGACGACATGGACAAGCTCATGGGCTTCGAGCACGGGGCTGACGACTACCTGACCAAGCCCTTCAACATTCTGGAGCTGAAGGCCCGGATCCGGGCACTGCTCCGCCGGGCTGGCTCGGCAGAAAAGAAAACCCCGGGGAACACCCTGACCATCGGCACCATCACCCTGGACTTGGATGCCCGGAACGCCTACCGGGATGGAGAGCTGGCTGACCTGACCGCCAAGGAATTCGATGTCATCGAATTTTTGATGCGCAATCCCAACCGGGTCTACTCCCGGGAGGCGCTGCTGGACACCATCTGGGCCTACGAATACCGCAGCGATATCCGCACCGTGGATGTGCACATCCGCCGGCTTCGGGAAAAGCTGGAGGAAAATCCCGCGGAGCCCAAATACATTCTGACGAAATGGGGCGTTGGCTATTACTTCCGAAAATAACAGTACCGCCATCCGCGGCTTCCGAAAATCTCAGTACCGCTATGCCATGACCTACGCGGTGGTCACCTTCGTGGTGCTGCTGATTCTGAACATTTATTGCTCCATCGCCTGTCAGAATCTGTTCTACGAGAGCAAAAAATCCAACATGATTGAAAAATGCCTGCTGGCCTCCGACGAGATTTCCACATTGGAGGTCATGAACAGTTCCACGGTTTCCGCCGTGGTGGGACAGATCGAAAGCCTGAAGGTTTCCCGGCTGCTGGTCACCGATCAGGCCGGCTGCACCCTGTATGACAGCGGCGGCGCTCAGCTGGGCTCCTATGCCCTGCTTCCGGAGATTCTCACCGCTTTGGAGGGCAACGACGTATGCTCCTGGAAATATCAAAGCGGAACCATCGACTGCCGCGCCGCCACCCCGGTATTCTACTACGGCACCATTGTAGGCTGCGTCTACATGACCGATCTGGATACCACCCAGGGAAAGCTGATTCAGTCCTTGCAGCGGACGATTTTCTTCATCACCTTCCTGCTGGAAGCGGCCGTTCTGCTGTTTTCCGTGACCTTTGCCAACACCTATTCCCGGCGGCTGAACCGGATCATGGCCTCCATGCGGGTCATCCGGGAGGGCGACTACTCCCACAAGGTAGACCTGGGAGGCAACGATGAGCTTACCATTCTGGGCAACGAATTCAATGAGCTGGCGGAAAAGCTGCAAAATTCCGAACAGAAGCGCAGTCGGTTCGTCTCCGATGCCTCCCATGAGCTGAAAACCCCCCTGGCCTCCATAAAACTGCTGACAGACTCCATTTTGCAGTATGACATGGATCCGGAAACCATCCGGGAATTTGTGGGTGACATCGGCAGTGAGGCCGAGCGGCTGAACCGGATGACGGAAAAGCTGCTGACGCTGACCCGCTCCGAGGGAGCCTCCGGTCAGGAGCTGGAAATCATCTATCTGGCTCCCACCGTCCGGCGGGTGGCAAGAATGCTGAAAAGCAACGCCCGGCAGGCAGGTGTTACCATCCGTCTGGAACTGGAGCAGGACAGCACCATTCTGATTCTGGAGGATGATCTTTACCAGATCGTCTTCAATCTGATGGAAAACGGTATTAAATACAACCAGCCCGGAGGCAGTCTCACCGTTACGCTCCACCGCCAGGAGGACAATGTGGTGCTGGAGGTCAGCGATACGGGCATGGGCATTCCCGCCGATGCCATCGACCATGTGTTTGAGCGATTCTACCGGGTGGATAAAGCCCGCTCCCGCCAAACCGGCGGCAGCGGACTGGGGCTGGCCATCGTTCGGGGCATCGTCCATCGTAACCGGGGAGAAATCACCCTGACAAGTCAGCTGGGAAAGGGTACTACCTTCCGGGTGACCTTCCCTGCCTTTGATGCGGAGGTGGATGCGGAATGAAACGATCACTTTGCCTGATTCTTATCGCCGCCATGCTTCTATGCCTGCTGCCCGGCTGCGCCGAGCGGGCAAAGGAGCCTGTGACCTTCTACTACCTCCGGGAAAATTCCGGCCGGGGTCTGGGGCCGGAAATCGTCGGCGAAATTCGGGAGGGCTCCGGCCACCGGGACAATCTGCGCTACCTGCTGTCCTTCTATCTGATGGGGCCGGCGGACAAGGAGCTGGCCTCTCCCCTGCCCCGGGGCACCACGCTCTATCAGCTGGAACAGACGGAGGATGCGGTGACCATCGGCATTTCTGACACCTCGGAAGCCTTGAGCGACAGCCGGTTTTCCCTGGCCTGCGCCTGCCTGTCCATGACCTGCATGGAGCTGCTGCCGGTGAAGGAGATCACCGTGATCAGCGGCAGCCGAAACGCCACCATCCGCCGGGACAACCTGATTCTGACGGATACCCTGATACCCCAGAAGGAGGACGCATGAAATTCATTTCCTGGAATGTAAACGGCCTGCGCGCCTGCGTGGGCAAGGGCTTTGGAGAAGCCGTAAATGCCCTGAATCCAGATTTTCTCTGTTTGCAGGAGACCAAGCTTCAGCCGGGGCAAATCGACCTGTCCATGCCCGGCTACGAAAGCTACTGGAATTACGCCGAGAAAAAGGGCTATTCCGGCACTGCCATTTTTGCCAAGATCCAGCCTCTTTCCGTCCGTTATGGCGTAGGTGTGCCGGAGCTGGACACGGAAGGCCGGCTCATCACCCTGGAATACCCGGACTTTTTTCTCGTCACCTGCTACACGCCCAACGCTCAGCAGGGGCTTGCCCGAATCGACCACCGGCTGAAATGGGACGAAGCTTTCCGGAACTATCTGCGGGAACTGGACATCCGGAAGCCCGTCATCGCCTGCGGCGACCTGAACGTTGCCCATCAGGAAATTGACCTGAAGAATCCTGCTTCCAACCGGGGTAACGCCGGTTTTTCCGACGAGGAACGGGAAAGCTTCACCCGGCTGCTGGATGCGGGCTTTACGGACACCTTCCGATATCTGAACCCCGATGCTACCGGCATCTACAGCTGGTGGAGCTATCGCTTCCAGGCAAGAAAGAACAATGCCGGCTGGCGCATTGACTACTTCCTGGTCTCCAATCGGATTGCGGACAAAATCCAGGCCGCACCCATTTATTCCGACATTTTCGGCTCTGACCACTGCCCGGTGGGATTGGAGCTGTCGCTCTGAGTATTGGGAAATAGCACTCCGATTTCGCCGTATTTTCGGACTAAAAAGCCGGTTTTCAGCCGCTCTATGTAGGAAAAAGGCTCCTCCGGGACAATGGGCGCAAAGGTTCCTCCATCCGTTTCCTGCCGGGGCTCCAGAGAAAATTCCGGCTGTCCTTCCAGAAAGTGCTTGACAGGCACCCGGGTATCCAGCCCGAAGCCCCCGTCCATGGGAACCACCACTCCCAGATTCTCCCGCCTGCCGCCGCAGCTGACATAAAGTCTGCACACCACATCTCCGGTCAGCCGACACCGGCACTGGAACCGGTAGTAAAGCCCCTGCCGCTGCACCTGCACCCGGCCGGACTGCCGATGACCAAAGTACACATCGTAATCTCCAACCAATGAAAACGCCCCCTTGCCGCAACTCTATGCGGCAAGGGGGCGCTTATATTCTCTCAAATCAGGGGTTGTCCGTTGATTGTTAATTGGAACTGTAAGCCCAATCGCTCCGCCGCCTTCCGGCACAGCACCATCCGCTTCATGAAAATCTCGAAGTATTCCATCACCGAGCTGACGGTGGTATCTACCACCAGCTCCAATGTCACGGTGTGTCTATCCAAATCCACACTCAGCTCGGATTTGGTAACGGAGTAATTCACCCGGTCATGGATATCCTGGGAAATATCCGCGGTTTTCCGCACACGAGACCGGCGGACGTCGGACTTATCCGCCAGGAACAGGGCAGCCGCCACCGCGTTTACCGGGGTGCCGTTGCCCTCATCGTGGTTGCCGATAGCGGTGACGATGGTAGCGATCTCCTCCGGCGGGAAATTCATTCTGTCCAAAATTCGGAAAGCCATTACCGCGCCGCTCTGGCTGTGATCCACCCGATTGACAATGTTGCCGATGTCATGCAGATACCCGGCAATTCTGGCCAGCTCCACCGTCCGCTCAGGATAGCCAAGGGTTTTGAGAATATCCCCCGCCACCTGAGCCACCCGGGAAACGTGGGCAAAGCTGTGCTCCGTAAAGCCCAGAGCCTGCATGGAGGCATCGGCCTGGGTGATATATACCCGAACCGCCGGATCCCGGCGGACTTCTTCAAATGTCATTTTTCTTTC
>CAKTXO010000072.1 GCA_934630985.1 uncultured Oscillospiraceae bacterium
TCATTTCGGCCTGGTGTTCCAGAATTTCAACCTGTTCCCCCAGTACACCGTGCTGGAAAACGTGATGCTGGCTCCCAAGCTTCTGAAGAAGGGTGACCCGGGTGCCTTGAAGGAAAAGGCATTGAAGCTTCTTGACCAGGTGGGTCTGCTGCAAAAGCAGGGCAGCTATCCCTACCAGCTCTCCGGCGGTCAGCAGCAGCGGGTGGCCATTGCCCGGGCGCTGGCACTGAGCCCTCAGGTGCTATGCTTTGACGAGCCCACCTCCGCTCTGGATCCGGAGCTCACCGGCGAGGTTCTGCGGGTCATCCGTGGGCTCAAATCCAAGGACAACACCATGATTGTGGTGACCCACGAAATGGATTTCGCCCGCAGCGTTGCCGACGTGGTCATCTACATGGCCGACGGGGTGATTGAGGAAATGGGTACCCCCGAGGAGGTTTTCGACCATCCCAAGAGCGAGAAAACCCGCAGCTTCATCCGCGGTACCCAGCAGAGCTTCTGATGCGCGTATATCGTATTATGCCCCCGGGATCAATGATCCCGGGGGCATTTTTTGAGTCTGGAAGAACCACAATTCGGCTCACGCTGGCGTGGCAATCCGTCTCCAAATGATACTATAGCCCCGGGGCTGTCTCAAAAAGACAAAGTGCCCAAATAGAAGAACTGTCATTGCGAACCAGTCCGCAGACTGGTGTGGCAATCCCCCCGATTTTCGAACAATTACGTCCGAAAATCGGGGGTTTTACTCCTATCCGGGAGATTGCCACACCAGTGACATCGGTCACTGGTTCGCAATGACATTGTATATTTGGGCTATGTTGACCCATAGGGGCACTTAACGAGACAACCCCATTTTTTGGAGTCTGGAAGAACCACAATTCAGCTCACGCTGGTTCGCAATGACATACGTTCCCTGACAATTTCCAGGCATTTGAAGGAGCATCCCTAAACGCATCCAGACCCCCGGGGAACCCGGGGGTCTGGATTGTTATACGCTCTCTTTTCCTGTCATCAATCGTTCTTGATATCCAGGGTGATGCTTGCCTTCTTGCCGGAGCCGTCGGTGGCAGTGGCGGTGATCTTCACCTTCCGCTTGCCTCTCTTCAGGGTCACCTTACCGGTCTGATCCACAGAGGCATAGCTGGAGCTGCTGCTGGTCCACTTCACGTTCTGGGAAGCCTCGCTGGACTCCACGATAGCCTTCAGATAAATGCTATTATTTTTGCTGAGATGGACAGTCACAACCTCGCCATCCTTGTGGCCCTCAATGGTGACTTTCTCGGCCAGAGGCTTAATAACCAGCTCAAAGGTATCCTCAGCCCCGAAGCCATCCGCGGCAATCGCCTTGACGATAACCTTAGCACCGGATGTTGCGGTTCTCTTCGCAACGACCATACCGCTTCTGGGGTTAATGGTAGCATACTTTGCGGAGTCTTCATCAGCAAACGACCAAACAACGTTCTTGTTGGTAGGCTTTACGGAGACACCATCATTTTCCGCCGTAACCTCAGCCATCAGGTAAATGGATCTGCCCTGAACCAGCTCCTGTCCGGCAATCTTGGTCTTGATCACAACCTCTGTCACCGCGTTGACCAGGTTCAGCGTAATCTTTGCGGTTGCGGACAGCTTGTTGGCCTTATCCGTATACTTAGCGGTCAGAGTTGCCTTTCCGATGCCCTTGAACACAGGTACCCCGTTCTCGATGGCAATGACCTTCTTGTTGCTGGTGCTCCAAGTAACAAGAGAATCATCCAGATCAACGTCCGGTGTGACTACGCCGTCAACAATCACCGTCTTGTACAGCTCAAGATTCAGATAATCTTCGTTCTGCTTAGCTCCATCTTCGTACTGCTTATTCCAGGGAACCGTTACCGTTCCGGTCTTCGGATCCTCGCCTTCCAGCGTATAGGACAGCGTCAGCTGGCATACACTCTTGGGAAGAATCGTAATGTCAATATAATCGGTCAGACCGTTTTCAGCAGATCTTGCGAATACGCGAACGACCTTCATTTCGGTAACAGTCTTGGGCTTCAGGGTGCTGCCGGACATGGTAGCAAACTCGGAAGACTCCTTTGCGTTGCCTTCCTCATCCAGATCCTCAAAATCCACCACACTCCAGGTGAACTTCTGGTTCGCTGCCTTGACATCCGCATCCATATTATTCCAGGCAATTGCCTTCAGACCCAGGGAACTGCCGCTGCGCACATAAAGGCTGCTGGGCTGGGAGATCTTCACGGCGTTGACCAGAGCCTGCACCTTCACATTCACCTTGATGGTCTGCATCCGGCCGCCGTCCGCGTCATCACACCAGCTGACATAGATACTGGCGGAACCGCTCTTGCCGGTGGTCAGGTTGCCGTTTTCGTCAACACTGGCCACTTTGCTGTTAGAGCTGCGGAAGGTGCATTCCTCCGCGGGAACATCGAAATAGTCCCCTGCTTCCCGGTCATAATACTTACCGTAGAACTGGTAGTCGGTGACTGCATCCATCAGCACGCTGCTGCCGGTCTTCAGATTCTGGGCTTCGCTAAATTTCCCGCCATCGACAAATACCGCGAAGGTTCTTGCCAGTCTGGGGGTAATGGTCACATCCACCTCATCGTAGGCTTCCTTGTTCTCGACGGATCTCGCTCTTGCGGTCACGGTGGTGTTTTCTTCCACAATACCGGCGGCAATCCGACCGGCAGCACTGATAGAAGCGGCGGAGGTCTTCACCAGATTGCCGTTCTCATCCCACTCGCCGATGGTCCAGGTGACCTTCTGGTTCTGAGCCAGCATGCAGCTGTCGGGGTCATTCTCGTCATAAACCGTCCAGGTCTCAGCCTTCAGGTTCATGGAGCTGCCGGAGGCCAGCCGCAGGGCGTCAGGATCCTCACCGGCCTTCAACACAGGGGTAATGGTCAGCTCTTCCACAGGAGCGGTGATCTTCAGATTCACATAGGCCTTCTTGCCGGAACCGTCCTTTGCGGCGGCGGTAATGCGCACATTACCGGCTGCCTTCAGCTTCAGAGCAGGAGTCATGGTGTCGGTAATGGTGGAGGCCTCCTTGGTCTCGCCGTTGTCATCCGTGACCTGGAAGCAGGCCAGCTTGGGGTTGCTGATGGTCCAGGTCACGTTCTGCATGGCAGCTTCGGGCAGAATTTCCGCTTTCAGATCCACAGTGCTCCGGGACAATTCCACCTTACCGTTTTCCACATCCACCGCGCTGGCAGTGATCTTCTCAGCGCAGGGATACAGAATGATTTCTTTCTCGTCAGGCGCCACGCCAGAGTCAGCGGCCACCCAGGCCAGCACCTTGATGGCAGTCCGCTCCTCCACGGTCTTGGTCACCAGCTTACCGGTGTTCCGACCGATGGTGGCATGCTGAGAATCCGGGTACTTGCCGGTCTCGGGATCCGCAACGGCATCCCCGTCGACCACCTGCCAGATCACATCCCGATTGCTCAGGTTCTCGTTCGGCTCCAGCTTGGCACCCAGTGCCCGCTTCTGGCCGCCAAACAGGAAGTAAGCACCGTCCTCGTCCTTATCCGGCAGGTTCGTAATTTCAATTTTATTTGCGTACTTTGCGAAGTGGATCGTCACCGTAGCCTTGACGGTGCTGTCCTTGTCCGCAGCAGTCGCGGTCACCATAATCACGCCGGACTTGTCCCGGTGAGACATCGCAAGGGTGATGTCTCCCTCAGTGCGGTTGATGTACAGGCTCTCGTCACCGCTGACACCCCACTTCACCTTCTGGCGGGAGTCCTTGGGACCAAGTTCCGCATCAATGACAACGTCGGCTTCTCTGGCAATATTGACATAATAATCGCCGCCGGTAACGTTCTCACCGTTAATCTTCAGAGCCACTCTGGATACCCGGGGAACCAGAATCAGCTCCAGGGTTGCAACAGGCGCCTTCTGTTCATCACCCCGAACATACGCCTGGACGGTAACAGTCTCGCGCTTCAGAACGGCCTGGGGATAAGGCTTCAGCTCACCGCCGGGAGACAGATAGGCGTAGCCCGCGTCGTCCGGATCGGCAAACTCCCACAGGAAAGTCTTGTTGGGGTCGTCGGTGTCCCTGGCAGTCAGGTCAAGCTTCTCACCGGCCAGAACCTCACGCTCCTCTTCGAGAGCATCCGCGGCGGGAACGGTCACGATGGAGCCAGACACGGCATACGCGCTCAGATCATCATCCATCAGATCCATGGCTTCCTCGGTAGAGTCGATCTCTTCCATGGGAGCCTCGGTAGCATCCGTGGTTTCGGGCACCACGGCAGCTTCCGTGGTCTCGGGCACTGCGGGTGCCTCAGTAGTATCCGGAATCTCGGGCGCGGAGGTTTCCACTACCGATGCTTCCGTGGTCGCAGGCACTGTGGGTGCCTCAGTGGTCTCAGGAACAGAGGGAGCCTGGGTGGCCTCCGGAATCACCGGAGCCTCCGTCTCAACAGTGGCTTCAGGCACGGTTACATCCTCTGCCAGTGCCTGGAAGGGCACCATGGACAGAAGCATCACCATTGCCAGAAGCAGGGAAAGAATACGCTTGCTCATAGATTTTGCCTCCTTATTCTTCTTGCGACAATAGTTGTCGTAACTATTTGTACTGATTGTAACATATCTGTAATCAGATTGCAACCATAATTTACAAAAAATTCCATCTTTTTTTCCGGAACTTTCCACCTGTAAGGCGGACACATAAAAAAAGAAACCCCCGCACCGCCTTTTGCGGTGTGGGAATTTCCTCTGTTATGTTCTTTATTCTGCCAGAAAGTCCCTAAAACCGGGAGTTTCGCTTGTCTTTCCCTGGGTATCCAGCCACATGGCCTCCGCTCCGGCCTTCCGCGCCAGTGCCTTTCCCTCTTCCAGGGGCAGCACGAACAAGGCGGTGGACAGGGCGTCCGCCAGACCGGAATCGGCGCAGACCACCGTCACGCTCCGGAAACGCGCCGCCGGATACAGGGTTTTCGGGTCGATAATATGGTGGTAGCGCACCCCGTCCAGCTCGAAATACCGCTGGTAGTCCCCGCTGGTGACAATGGCCTTGTCCTGGTCGTACAGGGTACGCAGGTAGCCCTCTCCCCCCTCCGGATCGGCGATGCCCACCACCCAGGGGGTGTCCGCCTCCTTGGGGCCGGTGGCGCAGACGTTGCCGCCTACGCTGATGAGAAAGCCCGTTGGTGCCTGCGCCGCGGCTTTTCCCGCCGCCCAGCCCTTTGCAACCGCTCCCACGTCCAGGCTCTGCTCCGAATCGGTCAGGTACACCGTAGAGGCCTCCTCATCGATCTGAACGGTGTCCCAGCCGCAGTGCTCGGAAGCCGCCCGAAGAGCACCCTTCTCCGGCAGGAACGCTCCTTCCGGGTCGTCCAGAGCCTTCGTCCGAGCCTGGTGCCAAAGCCTCAGCACGCTGCCCATGGCCACGTTCACCGCGTGATCCGTCCGCTCGTAGTAGTCCCGGCAATCCAGCAGCAGCCGGATGATCTCGCCGTCCACGGTCACAGGCGCAATTCCCGCATGGTCGTTGACGGTTTTCAGGTTGTTCAGGCCTTCGTAGTCATTGTAAATATCGAACAGGCGGTGATAGGAAAGCAGGGTCTCGTGAATTTTCTCCGCCGCCTGCTGAAAATCCGCCTCGTCCATGCCCACCGCCGCCACGGTGGTCACTGTGTCGAACACATCCAGATATACCGCCTGACGGCTTTCCGCCTGCTTTCCAGCACAGCCGGACAGGAGCAAAGCCCCTGCCAGCACTATGGCAAACCATCGCTTCATCTGTCCGCCTTCTTTCTGCAAAGACGTGGCAGCACAATCTGGTTCAGCACATCCGGCTTTTCCTTCCCAAAAACCCACAGGCTTTTGAAGGCGTTTCCCAGCTGCCACAGGTAAGAAATCGGCTCCTTCCGATTTACCTGGTGCAGATAGTAGGTTTTCTGCCCTGGGATTTCCGCCCGATAGGCGGTTTTTTCCGTCATCACAAAGCTGGGATATTTCTCCATCAGCGGCCGCATCATCCGAATCTGCTCAAAATGTCCGCCGGAGGAGGCCATGAAGCAGAGCTTCGGCAGTTTATGCGCTTGTTTCATGTATTTGCCCTCCATATCCGTTTCCTTCGGATGTCTCCGTTCTTTGAAATCATGTTATTATACCGCCATTTTGCGCACGCGTCAATTCTTTTCTGCCCGGTCTGCCGTGACGGCGTAGGGGCTACGATACATAGCTTCCAGGCTTTCCACCGAATTGTACTGCTCCCCTATACAGAATTCCTTGGACCAGGTCATGTAATAGGCCCAGGGAATCCGGCTTTTCTCCAGCATCGAAACGTCCGGCAAATAACCCACCTCCGCCAGTGCCGCCACCTTATTTTTTGAGGTACCAGCCACCAGCTCCCGATAGCTTTCGGCATAATCCGTGGGGGCGTATTCCGGTAGGTACACGTCCACGGACACCACATCCACCCGGTCATCCCCGGGATAGGCCGCCCGGACAGGGCAGTTCCAGACCCACAGCAGGTTGTGCAAGCCCTTCACCTGGGTATAATAGTCAAACATCAGGCCATATAGCTTCGATGCCACCACCGGCCCCTTCCGTCCCCACCAGAACCAAGTGCCGTAGGACTCGTGGAAGGGTCGCCAGAGCACCGGGATATGCTCGTCCTGGAATTTTTGCAGCTCCCCGGCAATGGCGTCCATGTCATGATAGAAGGCCGCCCGCTCGTCGCTTCCTTCCAGGAGCACCCGCTCCGGGTCAAAGTCCGTATGCTCGGCATAGAAGCTTTTGTCCCGGCCGCCCATGGGAGAAAACCAGTGGAAGGACAATGTCACAATGCCCTTTTCCTCCCTTGCCCACCGGCGGGCGGTTTCCATGGTGCCCCGGTTCTCCCGCACCTCCGTCAGGCAGGCTTCGGATGCGTCATCTTCGTTGATATTGGGGCTGTAGGCCAGCATTTCAAAGCCCCGGAGGGCTGGCTTTTTCCCGGTGTGGCGGAAAATCCAGTCAATTTCCTCCATGGAGTTGGTCTGGGTATGCTGGCCGGTGAGGATTTTCCTCCCGCCGATTTCGGACAGATAATTCAGGAGGGCTTTGGCCTCCGGCGTGGCTTTGAGGTCAACAGGCTGCTGCAAGGCGGTTCCTCCAATCATTCTTACTATCTTAGGATTATATCTTATTCCCGGTAAGAATACAAGTGTACTTCACAGGTCAGGGCTTTTCATTTCCAGTTTTTTGTGATATA
>CAKTXO010000073.1 GCA_934630985.1 uncultured Oscillospiraceae bacterium
TTTTCTTGCAATACGCAGAGTATTCCTGCAAAAAAATGGCTTCATCAGGCAGAAAATCCCTCGCCGTTGGTCATATTTCCGGTTTTCAGATAGACCCTAAAATCTTTAAAAAAGATTTTAATTGCCTGAAGGGCATGGAGTTCCTATGAGACTTGTTTTGTGATTTCTTTCCTTATAAATCACAAAACAGGCAGCGCCTTCAGGCGATGCCTTCCTGATTAAAATTAAGATTTTAATCAGGAAATAGTATCACTAATATCCGAAAGGAGTCCTGAGCGTGATCCGCATTCTCTCCGTTTATGGCACCCTGCTGCTGCGCGCCATGGGGCAGACACTGCTGCTGGCGCTGTCCGGCCTGTTCTTTGCCTGCATCCTGGGTCTGATTTTCGGCCTGCTCAGCGTCGTCAAAAGCCGTATCTGCAATGCCGTTTCCACCATTTTCGTGGACGTGATCCGGGGCGTTCCCATGATCGTGCTGGCATTTATGATCTACTTCGGCGTTCCTCAGGCAATCAACGGCCTTCTCACCGGCAGCAAGTTCACCCTTAGCGCCCTTCAGGCCGGCACGGTAGCCCTGGCGCTGAACTGCGGCGCATACATGGCAGAAATCATTCGTGCCGGTATTCAGAGTGTGGATCCCGGTCAGATGGAGGCAGCCCGCTCCCTGGGTCTGCCTTATTGGCGCGCCATGGCCAAAGTCGTGCTGCCCCAGGCCATCCGCACCATGATTCCCAGCATCATCAATCAGTTCATCATCACCCTGAAGGATACCTCGATTCTGTCCGTCATCGGCTTCCCGGAGCTGGTCAACACCGCCAAGAACGTGGTGGCCAACACCATGCGTGCCTTTGAGGTCTGGACCATCGTGGGCATCATGTATCTGATTATCATCACGCTGCTGTCCCGTCTGGCAAAGCGTCTGGAAAGGAGACTGAACCGTGGCCGTGAATAAGAACAATGTGAAAATTCACATTTCCCATCTGAAGAAGAATTTCGGCAAGCTGAAAGTCCTCAAGGACGTATCCGCCGACATCTGCGAAGGTGAGGTCGTGGTGGTTCTGGGTCCCTCCGGCTCCGGCAAGTCCACCCTCCTTCGCTGTCTGAACCGGCTGGAAGAAATCACCGCCGGGGAAGTCGTTGTGGACGGTCACGACATGACCGACAAGAAAACCGACCTGAACAAGGTTCGTCAGAATGTAGGCATGGTGTTCCAGCACTTTAACCTTTTCAATAACCTGGATGTGATGGGCAACATGACCCTGGCTCCCACAGAGCTGAAAATGGCCACCAAGGCTCAGGCCACGGAAAAGGCATTGCAGCTTCTGGAGCGGGTCGGCCTTCTGGACAAGGCTTCCGCCTACCCTGCCCAGCTGTCCGGCGGTCAGAAGCAGCGGGTGGCCATCGCCCGGGCGTTGGCTATGAATCCGGACATTCTGCTCTTTGATGAGCCCACCTCTGCCCTGGATCCGGAAATGGTCGGCGAGGTGCTGGCGGTTATGAAGCAGCTGGCCGCCGACGGCATGACCATGGTGGTAGTCACCCACGAAATCGGCTTTGCCCGTGAGGTCGCCACTCGGGTGATCTTTATGGAAAGCGGCTACATCGTGGAGGAGGGCACCCCGGAGGAGGTCATCGACCACCCCAAGCAGCCCCGAACCATCGATTTTCTCAGCAAAGTTCTGTAAAGGCAAATACAGAAGGGCTTCCCCGCCGGGAAGCCCTTTTTTGAAAGGATGAAACCTATGGAAATTCGCACCGCCCGCCCGGAGGATCTGGATGCCCTCACCGCCCTGGAAGCCGAATGCTTCCCCGCCGCCGAGGCCGCGTCCCGGGAGAGTATCCGCTCCCGGCTGACAGCCTACCCGGAGCATTTCTGGCTTCTGCTGGACGCAGATGCTCTGGTATCCTTCGTCAACGGCATGGTCACGGAGGAACCTGACCTGCGGGATGAAATGTACGATGACGCAGGCCTTCACGACGAAAACGGTGCCTGGCAGATGATTTTCGGGGTAGATACCGCCCCGGCCTACCGCCGTCAGGGCTGTGCCGGGCAGCTTTTGGAACACGTCATTGTGGAAGTCAAGCGTCAGGGTCGGAAGGGTCTGGTGCTCACCTGCAAGGATGCCCTGGTGCACTACTACGCCAAGTTCGGCTTCGTCAGCGAGGGCGTCTCCCAATCCACCCACGGAAATGTGCTGTGGTATCAGATGCGGCTGACCTTTTAGAAAACACTGTATACCATATGTCATCGCAAACCAGTGAATGTGGTACAATTTTCCGGTTCTTCTGAAAAACATCGAGAAACGCATTGGTGCGGGAGCACCCAACGGCTCCCTTGTGTAAAGGGAGCTGGCAAAAATCTTTGATTTTTGACTGAGGGATTGTCAAATCACGGCAATAAATGAGCATTGTGGGATAATGTACAATCCCCCCGTCACGGCTGCGCCGTGCCACCCCCCTTTACACAAGGTGGGCTTTGCGCTTCGCCGAGAAGTCTCCTGACACTTAGGGAGAATTTCCACACCGCTTAACCACTGGTTCGCAATGGCAGGGTATATACCGCACTTCTATTCCCTTTTCACCATTCTATATTCACCAAAAAGGCGCGGTGCCCAGCACCGCGCCTTTTCCTATTGCTCGCACTCCATGCGAATCAGCTCCACGGCGGCCTTGGAGAATTCCTCCATCTGTCGGATGCGCACCAGCTGACGGCCGTAGATTTTTTCCGCATTGGGGTAATTGCCGCTGCTGCCGAAGAACACCGCCCCCACCCGACAGCCGGAGCGGCGAAGCCGAGCCACCTCGGCGGCGGCATCCTCCACGCCGTTCTTCTCCTCATAGGGCACCGGCAGCCGCCCAGGGCGGCTCAGAGGCATGGAATCGTTGGGATTGGCGTCGGTGAGCAGAATCACGATCTTCCGCTCCGTCCGCACCGGAGCCATGGTGAACCCGGCCATCCGCAGAGCCAGCCCGTCCCGGTTCCATCCGGCGGCAAAATACCGGAAGACGTTCCGGGCGTTGTCCGCCCCGAAGGGCACCAGCCGCCGGAACACCGTCACGCCCCGGATAGAGCAGAAGCTTTCCACCTGCACCGGCACCCGGCATTGCCGCAGCGCCTCCGCCAGGATGTAGGCCTGGGCGGAAATCACCTCCTGCTGGTGCATCCGGGAAGCGGAAGCATCCAGCAGAAGCAGCACGGACATGCCCGGAGTAGGCTGTTCCTCCGGCCGGAGGAACACCCGCTCATCGTTCAGGATCGGCCCCCGCCAGACCCGCCCGGCATCCAGCTCTCCCCAGGGAGCCAGCTCCGACCGGGGCAGATATTCGGACAATAGATTTCCGGAAATCTCCCGCTGAATCCGCCGGACGATTCCCTCGTACATGGCGGCGTTGTCCAGGTAATGCTGCTTGTTTTTCTTCTGCTGGCGCAGTGCCTCCTGGAAAACGCGCCGGGCATCCTCCTTGGAAACGGAGGCGGCGGCACCGTCGGTAAACCACAGGGCGCAGCCCGCGTGGGCGCCGGTGCAGAGCTTCTGCCGGATTTCCTCTAACCGATTGGGAGAATACCGGCATCGGCCGAAGCACCCTTCCACATAGGCAAGGTCGTCTTTGCCGCCCTTTCGCTGGCTGCCCCAGCCCCGCCGCTTCTGCGTGCCGGAGTTCATTTCCGAGAGCACCGCGTTTTCCAGCCGCTGGGGCTGAAGCACATCGGGCTTGCGCTGGGGCAGAAACCGAAGCCACTGGGGAAGCTCCCAGTGCTTTCCCCGAGCCTGCACCCTGGTAAAGCCGAAATCGGATTTCAGAAGCTCCAGAATATACTTTCCCAGTGCCTCCGGCTCCAGATCTGCCCCCTGCCGGATTTTAGAATAGAGCTTTGCCTCCTTGGGAAGGAGCATTCCCGGAGACTGCCCCAGAGCCTCCCGCCAGTAAGCCCGCTGCAAGGATTCGCACAGCAGGGCTTTTCCCATATTTTCCGATCGGGAGCGGCGTTCCAGGCTGTCCAGGAAAAAGTCTGCATAGTCCCGGCGCAGGTCTTCCAGGGCAGGACGCAAAGGCAGATTTCGCCGGTACACTGCCTGCTCAATAAGCAGCCAGGCGAACCGGTCATAGGTTCCCTGCCAGATGTCCCCCTCCCAGGTGTCAAACAACGCTTGCAGAGCCTCCTTGCCGAAGAATTCCTCCGCAAGACCCGCTACGGTGTTCATGTACAGGGTATTGGAAACGAACACCGGCTGAAAGCCGTACTCCCCTGCCCCGTTCCACACCTGATTCAGAGCCCGCCGTCCGGCGGCACCGAACTGCTCCGTATTCATAGGTCGAAGACCTGCTCCCGGCGAAGCTTGCCGGGAATCCGGGCGGCGATCACATCCCGGATGAGCTGCTGCTCGTAGCCGTCAAAGCTCTTGTTGGTGATGCCCATATCCAGCGCCGCCAAGGGAGCCAGTCCCAGCTTCATCAGGTCGATGGCGTCCAGCAGACCCCGCAGATCCAGTGCCCGGGTGGAGATTTCCGAGGCGGCGCACTTCTTGTTCAGATCGAAGAACAGCTGGGCGAACAGCCCCCGGTATTTCCGGCTAAGCTGGGGATATTCGGTGCCCAGCAGCCGCTCCAGATTCTCCTGGGTGATGGTGGGCATGGACAGAATGGCAAACCGAGAGGCCAGTGCCTCGTTCATCTCCCTGGTTCCGGCGTAGCCGTAGTTCATGGTGCCGATGAACCGGGTTTCCGGCTTTAATTCCAGGCTGCCGTAGCCCGGAATGTCGATGGCCCGGCGGAAGTCCAGCACCTGATGGAGCACCGCCAAGGCCTCATTTTTCGCCATGTTGATCTCATCCAGCACCCCGAAGCCGCCGGCCTGGGCGCAGGCGTACACCGGCCCGGGTCGGAACTCCACCTGACCGTTCCGGAAGGTATCCGTGCCCACCAGGGATCCGGCATCGGTGTTCACATGCAGAGAAATGTTCCACATCGGCCGCTGAAACAGAGCCGCCAGATTCTGAGCCAGCACGTTTTTGCCCGTGGCCTTGCCGCCCGCCAGCAGCAGGTTCTTCCCGGCCAGCACCGCGGTGAGCACCTGCTCCCAGACCTGCACGCCGTAGTAGGCATACCGGGGAACGGGAACCCGCTCCGGGCTTGCCATGGGATGGGTCTTCAGATATTCCCGGGTCAGCTTCAGAATCTCCGGGTTTACCCCCTCCTGCTCCAAAAACGTCAGAATGCCGGAGCTGATTTCTTCATGTGTCTGCAAGGCAGCTCGCCTCCTTTTCGTGTATCATACAATGTTTTTTCGGGAAATTCAATATGGAAGGTGCTGTTTCAACAAAAAACACCGCCACTGCGGCAAGTTCGCAATGGCAGTGTTGATGGAACTGCTTTACACTTGTTCCCGGAAGGTGATGACTCCGGTCTCCGGATCCATGGCATCCACGATGGCCAGAGATTCCAGCCGGTAGCCCAGATTCCGGATGACTCGACCCCCGATCTGGAAGCCCTTCTCGATGACGATGCCCAGACCCTCGATGGTAGCCCCGGCCTCCTCGGCAATGGAAATGAGCCCCTGAAGGGCACAGCCGTTGGCCAGGAAGTCGTCGATGATCAGCAGGTGATCCTCAGCCCCCAGGAACTTCTTGGACACGATGATCTGGTTCTTGTTCTTGTGGGTGAAGGATTCCACCTCGGCGATGTACATTTCGCCCTCAATGTTAATGGACTTGGACTTCTTCGCAAAGACCATAGGCACGCCGAATTCCTTGGCCACGAAGCAGGCAATGCCGATGCCGGAGGCCTCGATGGTCAGCACCTTGGTCACGGGCTTGTCCGCAAAACGGCGGTGAAACTCCCGACCGATTTCCTCCATCAGGGCAATGTCCATCTGGTGGTTCAGAAAGCTGTCCACCTTCAGCACATTTCCGGCCTTGACGATTCCGTCCCGGGCAATTCTCTCTTCCAAAAAGTTCATAACGAGCACCTCCTGAAGTTTGAAGGTATTATAGCACAGGGGAGCAAAAATGTCAGTGGTTTTTCCAAAAAAAGACAGGCTCCGACCACTTTCGGCATTTTTCACACTCTCCGCCCCGTACCGGGGCAAAAAATGGGCACTGTGTCCGGTAATCGCTTCCGCAGCAGGCCTGTGAAAATTTGAAAACATTGTGTGAATTTCTCAGATTCGGTTGAATTTGTCATAAATTCGTGCTACGCTATCCTTAGAAATCAGATTAGGAGGTATGTACTATGTCACTTTGGGATAACATCACGCAGAAAGCCGCTGCCGTCACCGACAAGGCGATTCACCAGGCAAAAAACTTCACTGAGCAGGTCAAGCTCCGCAACCAGATTTCCGAGGCGCAGAGCACCATCACCGACTGCTACACCCAGATCGGCAAGCAGTACGCCGCTGCCCATCCGGAGGATTTTGACGAGGCTTACGCCCCCATGATGGCCGCCATCGCCGGAGCCAACCGGCAGATTGCCTCCCTTCAGGAGCAGCTGCGGGATCTGAAGGAGGTTGCCCTGTGCCCCAAGTGCGGGGCGGAGGTAGACAGGGAGGCCGCCTTCTGCGGCGCCTGCGGAGCGGAAATGCCCAAGCCCGCCCCTGTGGAGGCCGAGGTGGTCACGGATGACGCTCCTGTTGAGAATGCTCCCGTCGAAGAGACCCCCGCTGAGGGAACCGCTTCTACTGAGGAAGCCCCCACTGAAGCTGCTCCCACTGAGGAAGCCCCAACAGAGGATGCGCCCGAGTATATCTAAAGCTTGCTACCCTGCGCCGTCAGCAGGAAAACAAAAGAAAAACGCCCTGCCGTTCTGGCAGAGCATTGACATTTCGCTCCATTTGGGCTATACTAAGCATGAAGAGGGTGCTGCCAGCAGACGGCTCCCAATCGATTACAGAGAAGTAACCGGAACTGTGGGAGGTTGGCGGTTACTTCTCTTCGTTATTTGCCTGGATGACCAGGGCAATGACAGCAGTAATGACCATGCAGAATTGAAAAATTCCTTCCCATGTAACCACGCTATCATTTATTAAGGAGCGATTGCCACTGGCAATCGTTTTATTCGATTCGCTGCGCGACGCACCGCCCCCTCTCTTTCGATTGGGGGCAAAAGAAGACTATTACCCCCGAAAAGGGGGGAACCGCCTGCCGGGGTGCTGACAGCACCAAAGATAGAGTAGCATATCCGCTTCTATAAATCAAGAAAGTTT
>CAKTXO010000074.1 GCA_934630985.1 uncultured Oscillospiraceae bacterium
CACCAGGATGCCATTGCCAAGGGCATGGCCTGGCGGAAGGAAAAGAATCTCCACCAGTGGACGGTTCCCTACCTGCCCGTGGATCCCCAGGATATCAGCCGCACCTACGATGCCGACGTCATCCGGGTCAATTCCCAGAGCGGCAAGGGCGGTATCGGATATCTTCTGGAGCAGGCCTACGGCTATATTCTGCCGCCGAAGATGCGCGAGCACCTGAGCTATCAGTGCAAATCCGTCTCCGACCACGACCATCGGGAGCTGAAGGCCGAGGACGTGCTGGCCATCTTCATGGATCACTATCTGAACGTGAACCACCCTCTGGCCATTTCCTCCCTCCATTTCACCCAGAATGCCGAAGGCGTGGATGCCATCGTCACCTTCCTGCGCCACGGCCGGGAAACCACCATCCAGAGCAAAGGCAACGGCTCCCTGGACGCGGTGAGCAACGCCCTCAAGGCCTACTCCGGTGCCGACTACACCCTGAAGGTCTACACCGAGCACTCCGTCCAGGAGCGCAGCTCCGGCTCCACCGCCGCGGCCTATATCGGCCTGGAAGCGCCCGACGGCACCATGTACTGGGGTGCGGGCACGGACACGGATATCATCAAGGCCAGTGCCGGCGCGCTGATCGGTGCCTACAATCATATGACGAACAAGTGAGGTTTTTACCATGGGCATGACATTAACACAGAAAATTCTCGCTTCCCACGCGGGACTTCCCGTTGTAACCCCCGGTCAGCTGATCCAGGCCAAGCTGGACATCGTCCTGGGCAACGACATCACCACTCCCGTGGCCATCAACGAATTCACCAAGAACGGCTTTGACACCGTTTTCGACAAGGATAAAATCGCCATCGTTCTCGACCACTTCGTTCCCAACAAGGACATTAAGGCCGCGGAGCAGAGCAAGCAGTGCCGCCAGTTTGCCTGTGCCCACTGCGTCAGCCACTTCTACGACGTAGGCAAAATGGGCATCGAGCACGCTCTGCTTCCCGAGCAGGGTGTAGTCACCGCCGGTGACTGCATCATCGGCGCGGACAGCCACACCTGCACCTACGGTGCCCTGGGCGCTTTCTCCACCGGCGTAGGCTCCACGGACATGGCCGCGGGCATGGCAACCGGCGAGGCCTGGTTCAAGGTTCCCGCCGCCATCCGCTTCCATCTCACCGGCAAGCTTCCTGCCAATTGCAGCGGCAAGGACGTGATTCTCACCATCATCGGCAAAATCGGCGTAGACGGCGCGCTGTACAAGTCCATGGAGTTTACCGGCCCCGGTGTTGCCACCCTTACCATGGACGACCGGCTGTGCATCTGCAATATGGCCATCGAGGCCGGTGCCAAGAACGGCATCTTCCCCGTGGACGAGGTCACGATGAAGTACCTGGAAGGCCGCAGCGAGCGTGCCCCCAGGGTCTTTGAGGCCGACCCGGACGCTTCCTATGAGCAGACCGTTGAAATCGATCTGTCCGCCATCGTCCCCACCGTGGCCTGCCCTCACCTGCCGGAGAACACCCACCCCGCCAGGGAGCTGGGCAATATCAAAATCGACCAGGCGGTCATCGGCAGCTGCACCAACGGCCGGATGGAGGACATGGAAACCGCTTACCGCATTCTGAAGGGCCATCACGTTGCCGACGGCGTGCGCTGTATCATCATTCCCGCCACCATGCGGATCTACCGGGAGTGCGTAGAGCGGGGCTACGTCACCGCCTTCATTGACGCCGGTGCGGTCGTCTCCACCCCCACCTGCGGGCCCTGCCTGGGCGGCTACATGGGCATTCTCGCCGCCGGAGAGCGGTGCGTTGCCACCACCAACCGGAACTTTGTCGGCCGGATGGGCCATGTGGACAGCGAGGTCTACCTCGCCAGCCCCGCCACCGCCGCCGCTTCCGCCCTGACCGGCTTCATCACCGAACCCAAGGAGGACTGAACCATGAATACCCAGGGAACCGTTTTCAAATACCCGGACAACGTGGATACCGATGTGATCATCCCCGCCCGGTACTTAAACACCGCCGATGCCAAGGAGCTGGCCAAGCACTGCATGGAGGACATTGACAAGAGCTTCGTAAACTGTGTCCATCCCGGCGACATTATGGTCGCCGGCTGGAACTTCGGCTGCGGCTCCTCCCGGGAGCACGCGCCTCTGGTCATCAAGACCTGCGGCACCGGCTGCGTCATCGCCAAATCCTTCGCCCGGATCTTCTACCGGAACGCCATCAACATCGGCCTGCCCATTCTGGAGTGCGAGGCCGCGGCGGAAGAAATTCAGGCAGGCGATCAGGTCAGCGTGGACTTTGACACCGGCATCATTACGGATGTCACCACCGGCAAAACCTACCGGGCAGAGCCCTTCCCGGCGTTCATCCAGAACATTATAAAAAAGGGCGGCCTGCTTGCATCCTTGAAGGAGATGTGATAAAATGACGAAACACATCGCACTGATTCCCGGTGACGGCATCGGCCCGGAAATTGTAGCCCAGGCCAAGGCCGTTCTTGACCGGGCTGCCGAAATCTTCGGCCATGAATTTACCTATACCGAGGTTGCCATGGGCGGCAACGCCATCGACCGCTGCGGCGACCCTCTGCCCCAGGAAATGCTGGATAAATGCCTGGCCTCCGACTCCGTCCTTCTGGGCGCGGTAGGCGGCCCCAAGTGGAACGGCGTACCCGGCCCCCAGCGGCCTGAGAAGGGGCTTCTCCGGCTGCGTGCCGGCATGGGGGTCTACAGCAACAACCGTCCGGCGAAAATCTGGCCTCAGCTGGCCTCCGCCTCTCCCCTGAAGCCGGAGATTGTAGAGAAGGGCATTGACTTTCTCATCGTCCGGGAGCTCATCGGCGGCATTTACTTCGGCAAGCACGAAACCGTCACCGAAAACGGCGAGCCCGTTGCCATTGACGAGCTGCGCTACACCGAAAGCGAAATCCGCCGGATCGGCCGCATCGGCTTTGAGACCGCCCGAAAGCGCAATCACAAGCTGTGCAGCGTAGAAAAGAGCAACGTGCTGGATTCCTCCCGGCTGTGGAAGAAGGTCATGCACCAGCTGGCGGCGGAATACCCGGATGTGGAGCTGTCCGACATGCTGGTAGATAACTGCGCCATGCAGATCGTCAAGGATCCCAGTCAGTTTGACGTGATCGTCACGGAAAACATGTTCGGCGACATTCTCTCGGACGAAGCCTCCATGATCACCGGCTCCATCGGCATGATCCCCTCCTCCTCCCTGGGAGACGGCACCCGTGGCCTTTACGAGCCCATCCACGGCTCCGCCCCGGACATTGCGGGCAAGGACATTGCCAACCCCATCGGCACCATTCTGGCCGCGGCCATGATGCTCCGCTATTCCTTTGATATGGCAGCGGAAGCGGATTGCATCGAGTCTGCCGTCTCCGCCGTTCTGGAGGCCGGCTATCGCACCGGCGACATTTTCAGCCCCGGCTGTACCCAGGTCGGCTGCCGGGAAATGGGCCGTCTGGTGACGGAACACTTAAAGAAAGGATGATTTTATGGTTCTTTCCGGTTCGGATATTCTCGTTCGTACCCTGATCGAGCAGGGTGTGGACGTAGTTTTTGGCTATCCCGGCGGTCAGGTCATCAGCATTTACGATTCCCTTTATAAATACCAGGGCGAGCTTCGCCATGTGCTGACCGCTCATGAGCAGGGCGCGGCGCACGCCGCCGACGGCTACGCCCGTGCCACCGGCAAGGTTGGCGTAGTCATCGCCACCTCCGGCCCCGGTGCCACCAATCTGGTCACCGGCATCGCCACCGCCTACCTGGACTCCGTGCCCCTGGTGGCCATCACCGGCAACGTGCCCAGCTCCACCATCGGCACCGACGGCTTCCAGGAGGTGGACATCACCGGCGTGACGCTCCCCATTACCAAGCACAATTTCTTCGTCGGCTCTGTGGAGGAGCTGGCGGACACCCTTCGGCAGGCCATGCGCCTTGCCAAATCCGGCCGCCCCGGCCCGGTGCTCATTGATATCCCCAAGGATGTGCAGGTTGCGTCCTGCGACTATGCGCCTCAGCCTCCCGTTCCGGCAGACGAGACCTTCCCCGCCAAGGATCTCCGGATTCAGCAGGCGGCGGAAACCATCAACGCCTCCCGGAAGCCCTTTATTTACTTCGGCGGCGGTCTCATCACCAGCGAAGCTCAGGACGAGCTTTTACAGCTGGCGGAACTCATCGACGCACCCATCGGCTGCTCTCTCATGGGCATCTCCGGCGTTCCCACCGACTATCCCAGATTCCTGGGAATGCAGGGTATGCACGGTCACTACGCCTCCTCCACCGCCATGCACAACGCCGACTGCATCATCGCCCTGGGCTGCCGATTCAACGATCGGGTCACCGGCAACCGGGTCAAATTCGCCGTAGGCGCGAAAATTGTCCACATTGACATTGACGGCGCGGAGCTGGGCAAAACCGTCTCCCCCATTCACGGTCTCCGGGGTGACGTGAAGAAAACCCTGCAAAAGCTTCTTCCTCTGCTTCACAAGGTCTCTCACCCGGACTGGCAGGCGCAGATTGACGAAATGCTTGTTCAGGAGCAGGCAGGTCTGGACAGCCGGGAGGGCATGACCCCCCGGAACGTCATCACCACCCTGAACCGGTTCCTGGGAGAAAATACCCCCGTTGCCACCGATGTCGGTCAGCATCAGATGTGGGCTGCCCAGTACCTGAACCTGAAAACCAGCCGCCGGTTCCTTTCCAGCGGCGGCCTGGGCACTATGGGCTTCGGCATGGGCGCTGCCATCGGCGCGGCGCTGGGCTGCGGCGAGCGTTCCGTGCTGGTCACCGGCGACGGCAGCTTCGGCATGAATCTGAACGAGCTGGCCACCGCCGTTGCCAATCAGATTCCCATGGTGATCCTGCTGCTGGACAACAACGTCCTGGGCATGGTTCGCCAGTGGCAGACCCTTTTCTTCGACAAGCACTATTCCAATACCAACCTGGATGCCCGGAAGACGGATTTCGTCAAACTGGCGGAAGCCTTCGGCGCGGAAGGCTCCCGGGCTCTGACCATCCCGGAGCTGGAAGACGCCCTGACCAAGGCCTTCTCCTGGAACGGCCCCTATCTCATCGACTGCGCCATTGGCCGGGACGAATTCGTCCTTCCCATGCTTCCTCCCGGCGGCTCCATGGACGACATCATTACAAGGATCGGTGACTGACATGAAAACATTTTCCGTAGCCATTCTGGTCAACAATCAGTTCGGCGTTCTGAACCGGGTCACCAGCATGTTCCGCCGCCGTCAGTTCAACATCATCTCCCTGACCGTCTCCGAAACCGAGTCCGAGAAATTCTCCCGGATCACCGTCCGTTCCGAAGGGGACGGGATGAAGAAGGAGCAGCTTATCAACCAGCTCTATAAGCTTCCGGACGTGGTGTCCATTGCGGAGCTGGACAACCTGGACACTGTCAGCCGGGAGCTGCTGCTCATCAAGGTGCGCAATGACCCGGCTGTCCGGGGAGAGATCAGCGCCGCCTCCGATGCCTACGAGGGCAAGATCGTGGACTTCACCAAGGATTCCATCATCATCCAGATGATCGGCGACAGCCGGAAGATCGACAACTTCGTCACCCTGATGAAGGAGTACGAGATTCTGGAAATCTGCCGTACCGGCATTGTGGCGCTGCAAAGAGGCTCCACCACCATCCGCAAAGTCAACCTGTAAACCCCATCCGTTTCCGGATGCACATTTATCAAAGAAAGGATAATTCCCATGAACCGTATTTTTTATCAGCAGGACTGTGACCTTCAGAAGCTGGCCGGCAAGACCGTTGCCGTCATCGGCTACGGCTCCCAGGGTCACGCCCACGCCCTCAACCTGAAGGAGAGCGGCGTGAACGTCATCGTTGGTCTGTACACCGGCTCCAAGAGCTGGGCCAAGGCAGAAGCCCAGGGCATGACCGTCATGACCGCCGCGGAAGCCACCAAGGCCGCCGATATCATCATGATCCTGATCAACGACGAGAAGCAGGCCGCCCTGTACAAGCAGAGCATCGAGCCCAACCTGGCTCCCGGCAAGACTCTGGCCTTCGCCCACGGCTTCAACATCCACTTCGGCTGCATCAAGCCCCCCAAGGACGTGAACGTCATCATGATCGCCCCCAAGGGCCCCGGCCACACCGTGCGCAGCGAGTACCTGGCAGGTAAGGGCGTGCCCTGCCTGATTGCCGTGGAGCAGGATGCCACCGGCGACGCCTGGGACATCGGCCTGGCTTACGCCCTGGGCATCGGCGGTGCCCGTGCCGGCGTGCTGGAAACCGACTTCCGCACCGAGACCGAGACCGACCTCTTCGGCGAGCAGGCCGTTCTGTGCGGCGGCGTGTGCGCCCTGATGCAGGCGGGCTTTGAGACCCTGTGCGAGGCCGGCTACGATCCCCGGAACGCCTATTTCGAGTGCATCCATGAGATGAAGCTGATCGTTGACCTCATTTACCAGTCCGGCTTCAGCGGTATGCGCTACTCCATCTCCAACACCGCCGAGTACGGCGACTACGTCACCGGCCCCAAGATCATCACCGCCGAGACCAAGAAGGCCATGAAGCAGATTCTGTCCGACATTCAGGACGGCACCTTCGCCAAGGACTTCCTGCTGGATATGTCCTCCGCCGGTGCCCAGGTGCACTTCAACGCCATGCGCAAGCTGGCCTCCGAGCACCCTGCCGAGGTCGTCGGCCGGGAAGTCCGGAAGCTCTACAGCTGGAGCGACGAGGATCAGCTCATCAATAACTAATTCTGCCCAAGAACGCTGTCCTTGCGAGCCAGTGCTCACACTGGCGTGGCAATCCGCTTCCCCCAAGCCTTCCCCTGGGAGGGGAAGGTGGCACGGCGCAGCCGTGACGGATGAGGTCGAGGCCGTTTCCCCAAGAACCCTCGTAAACACCCGTAGGAGCCGCCGTATCACGCATGTCATTGCGAGCCAGTGGTGCTCCGCGCAGCGAATCAAAATTATAATAACTGCCGGTGGCAGTTATACCATAATGTAGCTCAGACTGGCGTGGCCCCCTCCGGGGATTCCCTCCGGTCACAATCCCCTGGTTCTTCCTGGCACTACCGTATAACGCATGTCATTGCGAACCAGTGTCGCAACACTGGTGTGGCCCCCTCCGGGGATTCCCTCCGGTCACAATCCGTCCCCCAATCCGTTAATCCCCCACCCATTGCAGA
>CAKTXO010000075.1 GCA_934630985.1 uncultured Oscillospiraceae bacterium
TCTCCCCGGCTTTCCTGAAAACCGGTGTCGTGGGCGTTTTCGTGGAGAAGGGAGCCGTCAATGGTGCGGAAATTCTCCGCCCATTGGTGCTCGATATGGATGAGAGCCCATTGGCGGCGGCAAAAGGCAAAATGCTGCAAGCCGGACAATTGGAGGAAGTCCTCCTCCGGATAGATTACCCCATCCGTGTGCAGGTGACGCCGGCGGGAAGATTTTCTTCGTCCACGCTGAGGGTATAGTCGCTGTAGGCTCTGGGAGCCACCACGCCGGGGTTCTTCTCCGCCTTCACCAGCTCGAAAAGCTTCCAGGCGGGAGCGTTGCCCAGCTCGGAGTCGTGACGGAAGACGATCAGCTGCCGGACGGCCATCTTGCCCCGGGCGGCGGAACGATCCAGCTCGAACATGTTCAGAATCGCCTGCCACAGAAGCTCCAGGTCGTCCTCGGAAAAACCGGTGGTTTTCCTGGCCAGATTGGCGGAGATATAGCCCTCCGCCCGGTACAGGCCGTAGGGGACAATGTACTTTCTGCCAATCTGCGTGTTGCCGCTTTTCGTTTCCGCCTCTTTGTCCGTTGTAAAGGTGACACGGGTGATGGTCACTTCCTGGGGGACAATGGGGTCAACGCTTCGGGCAAAGCCCAGCTGGACGGGGCCTCGAATCTGGCCGCAATTCAAAGAGCCGGTAACGAAAGTGGTCATCACCGCACCAAAAGTACGGATATCGTAGTAATTCTGGCACATGTAATTCCGAATGGTTTCATCCAGTTTGCCATCCTTCTTTTTTAATTCTTTCAGCTTAGTCGGATCGACGCGCAGATCATTACAGGCATCAGTTTCGCGGCGGTTCAGTGTGATTCCTTGCTTGACATAAATCCGATAGCCCTGCTCGCCCTCCTTTACGGTCTCCACATAGTTGCGGATCTTCCGCTTCAGGCATACGTCGGTAACCAGGCCGTAGCCGGTTTCCGGGTCGATCCGAGGCATATTGCCGGCATCGGGATCGCCGTTGGGGTTTCCGTTTTCCACATCAAAGAAAACTACGAATTCATACCGATTGGAAATGGCGCTCATATTATTTATCCTCCTTCTTTGTATAGCGGAATTGATTCTGATGATAGTAGCCCAGGTCGAAAGAGCCCTGCTCCGGCAGGGAAAGCCGGGTGGGGTAGCTTTCCCCCAGAACGCCCTTCAATGCGGAAATCTGCTTTTCATAGTAGATTCTCTGACCGACTTCCAGCTTGCGCAGATGTTTCTGACTCAGATTTCCCAGAATGGAGAAGATCACGGCGGGGGTCGCGGAGGCGGAGTTAAAATATTTGTCCTTGATGGTTGCGTTAAGTCCGGGATTTGCCGCTTCCTGAACCGCCTCGTATACGGCGAACAGGCGGCCCAGGGTATAGGGAATGTTGGTGCTGCTCTCGTTCAGGCTCACGGTTAATACCTCCTTTGGACATAGATCGTGGGGATTTTTCAGGTAATAGGCTTTCAGAATGGCCGCCCGTCCCGGCGTGATATCCCGTTCCGCCCGGATGCGGAGCATGGTGGCCTCCAGCAGGGAAGCGGGATAGAGCGAGCCGGTGAAGACGGCTCTGGCCACGGCACCGGCCATGACAGGAGAGGGGGATTTGTCCGTGGTATTCAGATTCACGGTTTCCCGCAGAAGTGCCCACAGGGGCATAAACCGGTAGCGGCTTCCCAGGATTTTCAATCGCTCATAGTGCGCATTCACGTGCTTTGCCAGATTGCCGAAGGAATCCCGGCAGAAAAACCGGACGGACAGCCGGGCAGAATTGGGAGAAAGACCCAGAATATAGAACGGATGGTCGGGGTTCAGGGAAAGCTCCGGGCAGGGAAGGCCGTCGGCAAGCTTTTTCATGGCATCGTGCAGATCGTCTTCCGTCCATTCCTCCGGCAAATTGTCGCCAAAGAGAGAAAAGTCGGCAAAATCCGTATATTGGGGTTCCGCGCCCTTGGCCCAGCAGACAATGGTGGTATCCCCGATCCGGTGGACATTGGTCTTGTCTGCCAGCAGGTAGTTGAGGGCGGCGGTGTAGGCGAAGGCGGCGTATTTTCCCACCGGCGCGTTCAGGCTCTGTTCCTTGCCATAGGAGCAGAAAGCCGGGGCGTTGAAGGAAATCATGGCCGCTCCGCTGGATTGCGCACCGGCCACACCCTTGATGGCGGGGTGGACGGCCACCGCCGTGTCCAGCTTGCCGGTGACCAGACATTGCTGGAGTTCTCCGTCGCCGTCGTCATAGTGCCGACTCCAGGCAGCCTGGATGGCTGTGTCATCCCGGGCAAAGATTCCGTTTACCTGGAAGGTCAGGTTGCCGCCCTTGAGAATTTCCTGGAGACTGTCGGCAAGCGCGGGATGACTCTGGGCGTTTTCCGGTTCCCAGGTGTCAAAATAAGTAAGAATCGCCTTGGCGGCGGGGGTGTCCACGTCGCTAAGCAGCTGGTGGTGAAGCTCCGCCGCGGCCTGGAAGCAGCGAATACTTCGCTCGGGCTTGCCCTTTTCGTCCACGCCCAGCAGATAGCTGGAATTGTCCCACAGGAAGTTCGGCAAGATCCCCACGGTGCGGGTAACGGCGCTGGGAAGAGAAATCAGATTGGGCCGGAGCAGGGTTTTCTTTCCCACTGTTTCCTCATGCTGGGTGGGCATAACGGCAACCAGAGCGCCGCTTTCGTCCAGACACAGGGCGTAGCTGATTTTCGCGTTGCTCCAGCCCGGGGCGGAGAGCTTTCCCTGCCGCACCAGGTCTTCAAACAGTTCCATCAATGCTTGCAGAATCATCCGTGCACCTCCTGGGAGTACATGGGCGGAACCTCCAGCACGCCGTCCCGGAGGACTGCCCGGAAGAACCGGGGCGTGATGTTTTCCCTGTCGGAGTAGTCCAAATCCAGCAGCATCCAGCCCAGATCCTTTTCTCCCGCCAGACCCTCCGGGCAGGGCGGAAGTTCCTCACAGGGCTTGAACTGCGCCGGGAACTCCCGGACGCCGAAGCAGGGCTGGTGGTAGAACTGTCCCTTTTCCACCCGGCGGCGCATGATGTCCTGGAATTTGCCGGGGTTGTCCGTGGGGGTAGCCCGGGCGGTCATCTCGAAATGGGCGTCGATGACATACCGGACATCCCGCAGAACCATAGCCGCCCGCTGCTGAATGCTTTCTGAGGTGGCCAGATAAATTTCCTCGCCGGATTCCATGGCGGCTCTGGCGTTTCGGGCGCTGACAATGTCCTTGACCTCGTTGCGCCGGATGTTGGTGAAGCGGATAGGGGCGCAGACGTGAATCCGGTCTACCACCCACCGCATACCCGGGTGCCAGTAAATGGCGTCCAGCAGTCCCCGGGCGGCAGAGGGGGTCATCACGTCATAGCTGACCCGTTCCGTCTTAAGCTCCGCACGGGAAAAACAGGCGTAGTCCCCCCAGACTTCAACGGAAATTGACATAGGCATTCTCCTTTCTGATATTCTATATAGTAGGTTAACCGGGAGGGCGGGTGCCTCCTTTCAAGCCCTGCCCGGTCCATTGAAGAAATCACATCTATACCATAGCACAACTTAGCTCAAATGTCAATTCAATAGTGTAGTTAATTAAATAACAAATTTGCTTGACATTTTTTGTCGTATATGCCATACTGTAGCTGTCGGGTTTTCCCGTGGATTGAAAAAATAGAGTAGTCAATTATGCTGGCAGGAGAACAGGGCGAAAGCCCTGTTCTTTCTGCTTTCCGATACATTATCATAGAATTGGTACAATAAATCGGGTAGAATTCCCATTATTTGCTCAGGCAAAAAAGGCTTGCCCGCTTTCCGCAGCCAGGGAAAGCCCCTTTTCCGAATCGTACAGCCTTGGGTTCGTGAGAATTGCGCCGTCCTCGGTCAGAGGTTCCAGTGCCCCGGCGGCGAACAGTGCCTGATAGTGATTCTCGTAGACGCTGACGCTGTACTGCCCCGCCCGGCGGTAGTCCTGTTTCGTGGCGTGGCCGCCCAGCAGCCGGTCGCAAAGAGCCTTGCCCTCGCTCAGAGGAATATAGACCGTCCGGGAATTGTCCTCAATCAGATGGAAGTGCTTTGCCACGGTTTCAAAGGGGAGGGCGCAGCCGGAAATGCCCTTCCGCAGTCCGTCTACCGCGCCGGATTTGTCGGTGTTTCCCCCGATATTATAGCGGAGAATGGAAAAATACCGCTTCATAGTTTCCGGATTCCCCGGATTTCCGCCGCCGGCCATGGCAGAGGCGGCGGCGACGGTGTTCTGCCGCTGCAAAAGCGGAATCGGATTCTCCGTCCGGAAATAGGTGACGATGCTCTCCTCCGGGCCGTTCTTTCCTTCCCGGTTGCACCGGCCTGCCGCCTGGGCGATGGAATCCAGTCCGGCCAGTTCCCGATAGACCGCCGGGAAATCCACGTCCACGCCGGCCTCAATCAGGGAGGTGGATACCACCCGGCAGGGCAGGCCACCCTTCAGACGCTCCCGAATTTCGTCCAGCACCGCCTTCCGGTGAGCCGGATACATGAGGGTGGACAGATGAAAGCTTCCGTCTTTGGGGAGCAATGCGTAGATATCCTGAGCCTCCTTCCGGGTATTCACGATGCAAAGCACCTGCTCCTGTCGGGAAAGCTGCTCGGCCAGCGCTTCCAGACTCAGCGTACCGCCGTCCCGGTAGGTGACCCGGCGGAATTTCTGAAACATAATCGGAAAATCCGGGCAGATTTCCCGGATTTCCAATTCCGGGCAGAACTGCCGGAACAAATCTCCCAGTACCGGCTGGGTGGCGGTGCACAGAACCACGGTGGCACGGAAGTGAGCCGCCAGATTTGCCATGCCCCCCACGCAGGGCGTCAGGTGGCACATGGGAATCATCTGAGCCTCGTCAAACACGATCACGCTGTTTGCGATGTTGTGCAGCTTCCGGCACTGGCTGGAACGGTTGGCATACAGAGACTCGAAAAACTGGACGGCGGTGGTGACAATCACCGGGGCATCCCAGTTTTCCGCGGCCAGCCGCTGAAATTGGTTGTCCTTGTTGGTTTCCTCGTCTTCGTCGAAGGTCACGCCGCTGTGATGCTCCACCACGTTGTTTTCCCCCAGAATTTTCCGGAACACATCGGCGTTCTGCTCGATGATGGAGGTATAGGGCACCACATAGATCACCCGGTCAAGGCCGTGCTCCACCGCATGCTTCAGGGCGAAGGCCAGAGAGGACACGGTTTTTCCGCCGCCGGTGGGGACGGTGAGGGAGTATACGCCCCGGGGTTGGGAGGCGGCCTCCAGGCATTGGGATAAAATGGCGCAGCGGTTCCGGTTCAGCTCGGTTTTGCCCGGAAACCAAGGAGCAATGTAGGCATTCAGCCGTTCCAGCAGGGTTTCCAGCGGATCGTAGCCTTGCCGCTGGACAGTACCGCCGGACATGAAGGCCTCCGTGTCCAGAAAGTCCCCGTCCACCAGGCAGGAATACAGCATCCGCACCCAGAGGGACAGGGTGAAGGTATCCCGGAACTTTGGCATGGGTCCGGCCTCCGGCAGGGATGCCGGGGCTTCATAGGGCGGAATGCCGCCGTCCTTTCCCTTTTTCAGCCGTCCCATGCAGGTGGGGGCACCGGGATAATCATTTCCGGGATTTCCAAAATCCGGCAGGCCGCTGTGGTGTCCGATGACACAGCAGGCGGACAGGTTTTCCCGGATTTTCGCGCATTCCAGAGCGCCGGCGGTGGCGTGATCCACCTTGGCTCCGCCGTGAAGCCGCTTCTGGAACGCCTGGGAATTTTTGCCGATGTCGTGGGTCAGACCCAGAAGCCGACCCCGTTTTTCTTCCCCGAATTTCGCGGCAAAGCCGCCGCAAAGCTCGGCGGTTTCCCGCAAATGATCTTCCACGGTCTGCTCCCGACCGTCCTCGGAAATATGCGCCAGATACATAATCAGATAGCCGCCTCTTTTCTCGTTTCTTATTATTTCAGAATACCATAGCAGACGGGATTTGTAAATCTGCGTGAAAGAAACGGAGGCCGAAAAAGCGGCCGTGTTTTTGGCAATTGTGCCGAAATTCCCCATCGGCAAAAGGCCAACAGAGCATCGCCCGCCCCGGAAAAACCCGTCTATTTCAGACAGCTGGAGCACGGGGTATACCCGGCGTCAATGGCATCCTGATAGGAGGAAAATTCCACGGAATTTTTCTCGGCGGGCAGGTTGGCGCAGTCCGGGGAATGGAATTTCTTGGACTTTTGGTTGCCGATAAACAGGGACGGCACCGCCGTTTCCGCATTCTCCGGGTTGGCTCCCTGGTTTTCCCAGGTGAAGGTGACGGCCTTCCCGTCGGATACCGCCTGAATGGTGCCCAGCTCATCGGTGCGCAGAATCACCGTCCCCGCCTGCCGGAGCCGGGACAGAGGCTCGGCGTGGGGATGGCCGTAGGAATTGTCCTTGCCCAGGCTGATGACCCCGTACTCCGGCATGACCTCATTCAGAAAGCGATAGCCTGTGGAAGTATTGGAGCAGTGATGACCCACCTTGAGCACATCCGCCTTCCAGTCCATTTTGTCTCCCCAATAGTCCAGCATGTCGTTTTCCGCTTCCGTCTCCATGTCCCCGGTGAAGAGAAACAGGGTGCTTCCGAAGGCGACGCGCAGAACGATGGAGGTGTTGTTGGGCTCGGCGTAGGATTTCACCGGCCCCATCACCGTCACCTGGGCGTTCCCCAGGGTGAAACCGTCACCGGGGGCGGGGATGGTAATTTCCAGCCCCTGCTGATTGGTATAGTAAACGAATTTGTCGAAAATCTTGGAGGAATAGGTGCGGGTGGGGGCGTAAACCGCTTTGGTGGGGTACACCGCCAGCACCGCGGGCAGACCGCCTACATGATCCTCATGGGCGTGGGTGCACACCACCGCCGCCAGCTCCTGAACGCCCTGCTGCTCAAGATAGGACACCACCAGCTGGCTGTCCTCCCGGTTGCCTCCGTCAATGAGCATGAATTCGCCGCCGCATTCCAGCAGGGCGCAGTCCGCCTGACCCACATCAAGAAAAGAAACGGTCAGGCTCTCGCCCTGGGCGACGGTCTCCGCCGGTGCCGGAAGGGTCTGGGCACAGCCTCCCAGCAGCGCCGCCAGGGCGAGGATCATGGAAAAAAGTTTGGTTTTTAACTTCATTTGACAAGTTCTTTGTTGTTTTTCGCCTTTCTAT
>CAKTXO010000076.1 GCA_934630985.1 uncultured Oscillospiraceae bacterium
GAGGCTCCATCCTTTTCCCCGGGGGATGTCCATATCTTTCCGGGCGAGCTGATTGACGAGCGGATGTATCTCATCCCTGACGGGGACGAGCCGGTGGTCATCGACCCTCACGCCGATGACGCACTGCTTTCTTACCTGAAAAATGCCCGGCTGGTACATGTATTTCTGACCCACGAGCACTACGACCACATTTCCGGGGTCAACTGGCTCCGGGAGAAGCTTCCCTGCCGGGTTTACGCTTCGGAAATCTGCGCCGAAAGCATGGAAAAATCGCCTAACAGCACCGTTCATTTTCCCCTTCTCTTTATCGGCGACCCGGAAAAGTACGCCTGGGCAAAAAAGAACTTGCCTGTGCCCTACGTCTGTCAGGCGGACGTGCGGCTGGCAGCTTCCCCCGCCGCCCCCCTGCCGGGCGGCGACTGGCTTGCCTGGGGCACGCCGGGGCACTCCCCCGGAGGCATGTCCTACCTGTACCGGGGGAAATATCTGTTCTCCGGGGACAGCCTGCTGGGCAACGGCATGGAGCTGAAATCTATCGGCGCTCAGAAAGCGCTTCTGGCTCAGACACTGGAAAGCTATCAAAAGCTTCCCGGAACTATCCTTCTCTTCCCCGGGCACGGAGACCCGGCACCCCTTGGGGACTACTTATTAAAAGCAAGGAAGTATTATCCATGGATCTGAAATCGATGGCCTATGTGACCTTTGCCGCCGTGGCGGCAATTGCCTACTATCTGGCAGGCCGATTCAAAAACGGCCAGAAAATCGTCCTTCTGTGTGCGAACCTGTTCTTCATTCTGGCGGCCTCCGGGCTGAAATCTCTTGTGATCATCACCGCCTGCGTGGCCATTTCCTACTTTGCCGGTCTGCTCATTGAGAAGAACCTGGGGCAGAAGGAAAAAGCGAAAAAATTTTTCTGGCTGGACGTGATTTTGTCCCTTGCCATTTTGTGCTACTTCAAGTTCTTCCGGGACAGCTTTGAGGCAGTGCGGCTGTTTCTCAGCCACCGGGGACTATCGATCAGCACCCTGGTCAGCCCCATCGGCATCTCCTATTTCACCCTGACCATGATCGCCTACGCCAATGATATCTATCACAAAAAGCACCCGGCGGAAAAGAATTTCCTGAATTATTTTGTCTTTATCACCTACTTCCCCTCCATTCTGGAAGGGCCGGTGAATCTTTACAAGAAGACCGCCCCCCAGTTCCAGCAGATTCACAAGCCCAACGCCGATCAGATCATCATGGGAATCCAGCGCTCCCTCTGGGGCTACTTCAAGAAGGCGGTAATTGCCGACCGGATTGGCATTCTGGTGCTGGGCATTCTGGGGGAGGAATCCGCCGTGGGCTTCCCCGTCTTCTGGGCTATGGTGCTCTACAGCTTCCAGATTTATGCCGACTTCTCCGGCGGCATCGATGTAATCATGGGCATTTCCGAGGTGCTGGACATCCGGCTGCCAGAAAACTTCCGGGCACCGCTGGTGTCCCGGAGCGTCACCGAGTACTGGCAGAGATGGCACATGTCCCTGGGTGAATTCATGGAGAAATACCTGTATTACCCCATTGTGCTCAACAAATCCGTGATGAAATTCTCCAAGAAGATTCCCAGCCCCTACCTGAAGAAGGTGTTCTCCGCCACTCTGGCCTCGGTCATCGTCTTTGTGCTGGTAGGCATCTGGCACGGCACCGGCTGGAACTATGTGGTTTACGGCTGCTATCAGGCCTTCTTTGTTTCCACCGCCGTGCTGTTGGGACCCTGGTACAAGTCCCTGCGGACAAAGCTTCACCTGAGCGACAGCGCCATCAGCTGGCGACTGTTTCAGACTCTGCGAACCTTCCTGATTCTGACCTTCGGACGGTTTTTCATCCGCGCGAATGGTCTGCGTCAGGCCTTTGCCTTGCTTCGCCGGCTATCCCAGTTCCGCCCGGGTCAGGTTCACATTCTCTTTGACGGCAGTCTGACTGCCTTCGGCCTGGACGGGGCAAATATCCGGCTCATGTACTTCGGCATTTTGCTGCTGATCGCCGTGGATATTCTCCATGCTCACAAGGTCAGACTTCGGCAGACTCTGATGAAGCAGGACATCGTTTTCCGGTATTGCGTGTATCTTCTGGCTCTGTTTTCCATCATCATTTTCGGCATTTACGGCCCGGAATTCAGCAGCGCCTCCTTCATTTATCAGGGTTTCTAATACTATTTCCTGATTAAAATCTTAATTTTAATCAGGAAGGCATCGCCTGACGGCGCTGCCTGTTTTGTGATTTATAAGGAAAGAAATCACAAAACAAGTCTCATATGAACTCCATGCCCTTCGGGCAATTTAAATCTTTTTTAAAGATTTTAATTGGAGTTCAGTATAACACAGGAGAGTTTTTTTCATGAAAAAATATATCATTCGGGTCGTGGCCTTTGCGCTGCTGTTCTGCCTGTGCTTTGGAGCCGCCCAGAGTGTACTCCACTACCGCTGGTCGGTGGAGGATGATCTGTACACCAAAAACATCCTCTATTCCCGGGCATCCGACGATTCCATCGATATTCTCACCTTCGGCACCAGTGAACTCTATGATGGCTACACCCCCATTGTGGGCTACGAGGAGGCCGGCGTCACCGGCTTCAATTTCGGCATGGCCTATCGGTCTGCCATGACCGCCTACTATCAGCTTCTCTACGCCCTGGAATACCAGACCCCCTCCGTGGTGATCTGCGATTTCAGCTGTCTGTTTGACGATATGCTGCCCAGTGAAGCCGAGCCGGTTCATCGGAAGGTAGTAGAATGTATGCCGGACAAGAAGCTCAAGGAGCAGCTCATCCGGGAAATCTGCGCCGTAGACAAGAGCCAGTCCTATTTGTCCTGGGAGTTCCCTCTTCTGCGCTATCACTCCCGGTGGAACGAGTTGACGGACGCGGATTTCTCCCGGGATTACTATGCGAATCCCGACTATCCCAGCTATCAGAAGGGAGCCGGCATGACCGACATTCCCCGGACAGGCACTCTATCCGCCATCATTCCGGAGCTGTGGAACTACGCCGGTGCCGAGCCGGAGCCCATGTCCCAGTACAGCATCCACTACTACGATTTAATGATCGAAGCCTGCAAGGAGCAGGGAATTCCGGTGGTAGCCGTGTTCATGCCCAGCATTTCCCATGCCTTCCATTCTGCCCTGGGCTGGGAGGATACGAAGGCATATCTGGATTCCCGGGGCATTCCCTGTCTGAATTACTGCACTTATGAGCAGGTTCAGCGGCTGGGACTGAACCTGGACGACCACTACTGCGATGATTCCCACCTGAATCTGGCAGGCTCGGTGATTTTTACCAAAACCCTTATTCAGGATTTGAAGGAAATCGTGTCTCTTCCCGACCATCGGGGCGACCCAAGCTTCTACGGTGAATGGGAGGCTCCCCTAGTCCAATTTCGCGAAAAGTATCCCGATCTATGACACCGCAGGCTTTCCTTGTACGCCAAGGGAAGCCTGCTTTTTCCTTTTGGCGCAAGATAGTCTGTTCTTTTTGTATCATCCCCTTTCCAATTTTCAAAAAACGTGCTATAATTACGAAAAACGGAAATGGGAGTGAGCCCCATGGTAATCAAGCAGCCATTTTACTATCCCGCCGGGAAGTCCGACCGGACTCTGCACATCTATCTGCCCGAAGGCAAGGGCGGTCGGTTTCCCGTGATGTATTTTTTTGACGGCCACAACCTGTTCTCCGACGCCGACGCCACCTACGGCAAGTCCTGGGGGCTGAAGGAATTCCTGGACAGCTGGAGCAAGCCCATGATTGTCGTGGGCATGGAATGCAGCCATACCGGCAACCAGCGGCTGGAAGAGTACCTGCCTTACCCTGCCGCCGGTAACAATGCGGGAAAGCTCACTGCCAAGGGCGATGAAACCCTGGACTGGCTCATCACCCGGGTGAAGCCCTACATCGATGGCCGGTTCCCCACCATTCCCTTCCGGGAATGCACCGGAATTGCCGGCTCCAGTATGGGCGGCCTGATGGCCATCCGGGGGGTACTGGGCTACAATCGGTGGTTCTCCAAGGCCGCGTGCCTTTCCAGTGCCATCGGCTTCTGCCCGGAGGGAGTCTTTACCGATGCGGCCATGGCTCCCATCAGCGCCAATACCCGGGTTTACCTGTCCTGGGGCTCCCGGGAGGCCTGGGGTCGCCAGAATCCGGAACACCGGGACGACAACAGCCAGTCCTACCGCTGGAACCAGGGTCTTGCCCGGGAAATCCGCCGGAAGGGCGGCGCCACCCTGGTCTACTGCCAGCCGGACGGCGGACACTGCGAGGCAGACTGGGAAAAGCAGATTCCCCAATTCATGGATTTTCTGTGGATGCACTGATATATATAAAATGCAAGTTCGAACGCTCCCGGCTTCAAAGGCTGGGAGCGTTTCTATATCAAAATCATATAGCAGTTCTCAGGAATTTGGTATTTTACTTTTTGGAAAATTGGTATTATAGTTAAGCCAGAAAGAAAAACAACCCAGGATTCAGAAAGGAGCTGGAATTATGAAGCTGGTCAAGAAGATTGAGCAGGTACTGGATGCCTACTATGAGACCTTTAAACACTGATTCGCAGTATACCGTTTTGGTATGAGAAAGGAGAAGTCTTATGAAAGTTACCAAGAAAATTTCTGAATTGCTCACCGAGTACTACGAAACCTTCAAGCACTGATTCCGGCTGGATCAGCCGCCCGCGCCGAAAGGAGAAGCTTTATGAGAATTGTTGAAGACACCGAGGTGCTCGAGGCCCGCCGCTACACGACCTTCCGTTTTTGATTCCAACGAGAAGAGGGAGCACATGACAAATACTGACCATTCATAAACCCCGTCATTTGCATTTGCAAGTGACGGGGTTATTTGTTATTCCTCTTCCAGGAAGTCCGCCGGGTGCGCCTGAAGATCGTCCTGAACGTAATCCAGAAAGGCCTGGGAAAGCTCACTCATCGTGGCGTCCCGCTTGTGCACCAGCAGGTATTGCGCCTGCCGGGAAGGCTCCACAATCCGCCGGGAGACCATGCCCGGCATGGGCGCCGGAGTGGTCTGGGGAAAGATAGACACCCCCACATTGGCGTGAGCCATGGCCAGCACATCCAGAAAATTGGAATGCTCCCCCACAATGTTCGGCTCCGCTCCCACCAGCCGGAACCAGCTGCGGATTTCGTCAATCCGGGAGCTTCGGTGGGGCA
Organism: uncultured Oscillospiraceae bacterium; assembly: GCA_934630985.1. Taxonomy (GTDB): domain Bacteria; phylum Bacillota; class Clostridia; order Oscillospirales; family Oscillospiraceae; genus Faecousia. The sequence continues at coordinate 5,197 of CAKTXO010000076.1, forward strand.
CGATCAGCGGATACCCTGCCAGCTCCTTCAGAGGAAGCGGCTCTCCGGGTCGGGCTGCCAGGGGATGATTTTCCGAGAAAATGGCGCACCAGGGCTCGTCGCCTACGGGAATGCCTTCCAGGTGTTCGCTGTCATAGGGGGCGGCAATGACGCCCAGCTCATAGTAGCCCCGGAGAATCTGGTCGCTGATGTCGTCGCTGCTGCCGTTGGCAATTTCGAAACGCACCAGGGGATATTCCTCCCGGAAGCCTGCCAGCCACCGTCCGGTGAGAAAGGCGGCAAGCCCCGCCACGCTGCCCAGGCACAATGTACCGCTGAGACCCATGGCAAAGGAGGACACTTCCTCCCGGGTTCGTTCCGCCAAATCCAGAAGCTGCTCCGCCCGCCGGTAGAGAAGCAGCCCAGCCTCGGTCAGCTGTAGGCTTCTTCCGCCCCGGACGAAGAGCTGAGTGCCCAGCTCCTCCTCCAGATTCCGGATCTGGTTGCTCAGCGGCGGCTGGCTCATATTCAGCCGCTGCGCCGCCCGGGTGAAATTCAGCTCCTCCGCTACAACGGTAAAATAATTCAGGCTGCGAAGATCCATGGCGTTTCCTCATTTCTCAAGAATCCGCTCTGCGCATACCGCAAAACAGACGTTTTGTCGCCGCTTCACAGAAATTCATAAAACCGCAAAGCAAGCAAATCCAAGTCCCGGCAAAGACCAGCCAAAGAAGATATTTCTCCTTTCCGGCCAGCGGGAACCATCGATTTAGTATCCACCGTCCAATATTGAAGGCCAGCAGATGACCCAGGTAAACATGATAGCTTTCCCTGCCCACAAGCCGGACAAGTCCCGTCCATCGAGCCGGAAGGGTAATTTTCAAATTTTCAAAGGCAATCAGGGAAACCGCACACACAATGCACCAGAGCATGGAACCGGCTCCCAAAATCTGAAGTCCCGCAGACGATAGTGCCACCAGGAGGATGCCCTCAAAGGGTTTTCCTCCCTTCACTGCCACGTAGGCAAGTATGCCCATGGCGAATTTGTAGAAACTGCAAATGGGGGAATTCCACAGCAGCAGATCCAGCTCATCCAGCCCCGGCACCGGGGAAAGCAGTTCATACATTTGATTTCGCCACAGTTCCGACAGCACAAACATCAGGAATAGAAGCACGACCGCTCTTTTGAGGGATTGCGCCCTCCGAAGTATCCCTGGTGCCAGAACATAAAACCAGAGGAAGCAGCTCATCGTCCATAAGCCGTAGGTATTGTTCCAGACATCGTAGGCATTGGAGGGCAAAACCGTATTCAAGCCCAGGAAATATCGCAGCCAGCCCAGGCCGAAGATATCGCCGGTCACGTCACCTATTATGAACTGGCGAAATACCGCGGCAGCCAAAACCGCCCCATAGTATGCCGGTAAAATCCGCAGAGCCCGTTTTTTGTAATAGGCAGCAGTACCCCCCCCCCGCAAACAAACGTCCGCGCAGCAAGGAACCCACTTAAAACGAAGAACAGCGGAACTCCCGCTGAACCCCAGGTAAAGAGAAACTTCCACCGATTGGGAATCGGCAGATAGGTTGTCAGATGAATCAGCATCACCGCCATCATAGAGGTAATCCGTATCAGGTCAAACCCCGGGTTATATTTCTTTTCTTCTGCTGGCATACTACCGCCCCCTCTTCCGTTATTAAAATGGTAACATATTTTCTGCCGTTTTGCAACGGGAAATGGCAAAGAAACGCCCCATGCCGGTGGATTCCGGCATGGGGCAAGATACCACAAAGGGAGCAATCCGTCAGCGTTATTTCTGATCTTCCGGGAAGGCATACCGAGCCTGATACCGGGCGTATTCCTCGGCGAAGGCGGCGCTCTCCTGAAGCTCGCCGGCCTTCAGGGAATTCAGATACTCATGAGCCTCCAGCTTGCCCTCAGACACCTGCAAAATCTCCACCGCCACATTGGAGCAGTGATCCGCCGACCGCTCGAAGGC
>CAKTXO010000077.1 GCA_934630985.1 uncultured Oscillospiraceae bacterium
TCCAGATCCTCGCCGGCGTCCCGGTAAGCGGACTGGGTGGGGGAGGCGTTGGCGGCCTCCTTGCTGTACTTCTCCACGAACTTGGCGGCCTTGTCCACCGGCAGGATGGTACCCGCGCCGGCCACGCAGCCGCCGGGACAGGCCATGCCCTCCAGCAGATAACCCTTGTACTTACCGGCCTTGGCCATCATCATCAGCTTCCGGCAGTCCCGCAGACCCTCTGCCCGGGCGGTTTTCACCTCCAGGTCGGGGTGAGTCTCATTGACCAGATTGGTCACGGCCTGGGCCACACCGCCGGCTACGGCGAAGCCGCGGCCCGCGCCGGTGCCCTCGTTCAGACCCTCGGACTCTTCCAGAGCAGCAAAGTCGATTTCCTTGGCCTCGAACATGCCCATGAGCTCCTCGAAGGTCAGCACGAAGTCCACGTCGGAGCGGATGGTCTCCCGGATGGCCTCCAGCTTCTTGGCGGCGCAGGGGCCGACAAAGACCACCTTGCACCCGGGGTGCTCCTTCTTCATGAGCCGGGCGGTGAAGACCATGGGGGTCAGGGTCATGGAGATCTTGTGCATCTCTCCGGGGTACAGCTTTTCGATCATGGAATGCCAGGCCGGGCAGCAGGAGGTTGCCATGTAGTCCTGTTCGCCAGGAACCTTCTCCAGGAAGTCCTTGGCCTCCTCGATGGTGCACATGTCCGCGCCGATGGCCACCTCCACTACGGAGTCAAAGCCCAGCATTTTCATGGCGGTGACCAGCTTGCCGGGAGACACCATGCCGCTGAACTGACCGATGAAGGCGGGGGCCACGATGGCGATAACCTTGTCTCCCTTGAGAATGGACTGGATGACCTGGAAGATCTGACCCTTGTCCACGATGGCGCCGAAGGGGCAGGAAACCAGGCACTGTCCGCAGGCCACGCACTTGTCCTGGTTGATGGTCGCCTTGCCGTGCTCATCGGAGCCGATGGCGTCCATACCGCAGGAGGCCTGGCAGGGACGCTCCAGGTGGATAATGGCGTGATAGGGGCAGGCCTTGGCGCACTTGCCGCAGCGGATGCACTTGTCCGGGTCAATGTGGCTTCTGCCGTTGACGAAGGAAATGGCGCCCTTGGGGCACACCTGCTGGCAGGAGGCGGCCAGGCAGTTCTGGCAGCCCACGGTGACCTTATACTGGTTGGTGGGGCAGGCGTGACAGGCATAGGGAATGATATTGATGAGCGGAGGCTCGTAGTACTGCTCGGCAACGGCAGCGGCATCCATACCCTCGGTCATCAGGCTCCGGGTCTGAATGGGACGGATGCCCAGACCCATGGCCAGGCGCACCCGCTCACCTGCGATGGCGCGCTCCAGGAAGATGGATTCCCGGTGCAGAGGCTGGTCGCCGGGAACGATTTTGTAGGGCAGATCCTCGGCGTTGGTGTAGTCACCGCCGGCGTAAGCCATACGGGCGACCTCGGTAAAGACATTTTTCCGGATGTCGGTGATGAGAGACGGGATTCCTCGCATGTACGGTATTCCTCCATATATTATTTTCATTATTGCAAGGGAAGTATAACATAAGTATTTCCCTTTTTCCAGAGGAAAAATCAAAAAGGAAAAAGTTTGGAGAAAATGTCTAATTTTTGATTGAAAATCTGGCTATTTTCTGAAAAAGGCAAAGATTATGGGAAGTATTCTCTTTTTCTTATACCGCAGTTTCCTCGGCCTGAGCAGATTTTTTCCGGAAGGAGAAGCCCCGCTTTTTCATGCAGTTGACGTAGGCCGGGAACAGGAACAGATCCGCCATGATCCAGGCGGCGGGGCTGGCGTAGCACACCGCCGTGAAGCCCAGCGGGGGCACCAGGCAGATGCCGAAGACGCCCCGGGCGATCATCTCGAAAACACCGGCCAGCACCGCAAATTCCGAAAAGCCCAATCCCTGGATGGTGAAGCGCAGCAGGTTCACAAACAGCAATGGCACATAGAAGGCCAGGTTCACCAGCAAAAACTGACGGCTCATGGTGCCGATGGTCTCCACAGCCTGGAGATCCTTGGTATCCAGGAACATCAGGCACAAATCCCGACCCCAGAAGTACATGGCGATGTAAATGACCGCCGAGTAGACAACGCCCAGCACCGTGCAGTCCAGAACCCCCTGGTGAATCCGGTGAGGCTTCCCCGCACCCAGATTCTGACCGGCAAAGGTGGCCGCGGTGGTGCCGATGGCATCATAGGGGCAGGCGCAGAGCATCTGCACCTTGCTGCCCGCCGTCACCGCCGCCATGGCGTTGGCGCCCAGCCCGTTCACCGCGGTCTGGAGCAGAATGCTGCCGATGGCGGTGATGGAATATTGCAGGCCCATGGGAAGCCCCATATTGAGAAGGTGCCGGGCATAAATGCCCCGCAGCCGCAGATCGTCCCGTCTCAGGTGGAGCACCGGGAAGCGCCTCACCATATACCCAAGGCACAGCACGCCGGAAATCAGCTGGCTGAGCAGGGTTGCCCAACCGGCACCCGCCACGCCCATCCGGAAGGTGACGATGAACACGATGTCCAGCGCCACATTCAGAAGGCTCGACAGAATCAGAAACACCAGCGGCGTCCGGGAATCGCCCAGGGAGCGGATGATGCCGGAAAGCAGATTGTAGAGCATGGTGGCCGGAATGCCCAGAAAGATCACCCAGATGTAATTGTAGGCATAGTCAAAGGTCTCCGCCGGGGTATCCATCCAGGTCAGAATCTGACGGCACAGGACGGTGGTGGCCAGGGTCACAATCAGGGCGATGATGGAGCCCAGCCAGATCATGTTGCCCACGAATTTGCGCAGGCCGTCAAAATCCTTCTGGCCGAACTTCTGAGCCACGGGGATAGCAAAACCGGCGCACACGCCGTTGCACAGACCCAGCACCAGAAAGTTTACGGAGCCGGTGGAGCCAACGCCTGCCAGAGCCTCCACGCCCAGGAATTTGCCCACCACCACGGTGTCCACCATGCTGTAGAACTGCTGGAAGAGCAGACCGAAGAGCAGGGGCAGCATAAACGAAAGAATCAGCCCCATAGGGGAGCCGACGGTTAAATCACGGGTACCGCTTTTCTCCATAAAATCACCTCAAAAGAAATCCGGCTCCGCTGAAAGCAAGACCCGGTTTATTGTCATTTTTCACGATATTCTACTTCCTGTTTTGTGCAATGTCAATAGGGTTTTGGAATATTTTTCTCCTTATCTCCCAAATATATTTTTCCTATGGCAAATCATATTTCCCGAACCTCCGGCGTAAAATGGAGCAAAGGCGAGGAGGGGTTATCATGAAGAGGATTCTGGCAGCCGCCGTCGGCATTGCGCTGCTCGGTCTGCTGCCGCTGAGCGCCGGAGCGGCCACTCTGGCGGAGGCGGGAAAAAGCGCGGTGCTCATGGACGTGACCACCGGCACGGTGCTCTATGAGCACAATTCCCACGAGGCGCTGGCTCCCGCCAGCGTCACCAAGGTCATGACCATGCTTTTAATTATGGAAGCGGTGGACTCCGGGAAAATCGCCCTGACGGACACCGTCACCGCCTCCGAGGCCGCGGCGGCCAAGGGGGGCAGCCAGATCTATCTGAAGGCCGGGGAGACCATGAGCGTGTCGGATATGCTCAAATCCATTGCCGTGTCCTCCGCCAACGACTGCGCCTGCGCCATGGCCGAGCACATCTGCGGCTCGGAGGGCGCCTTCGTGGAGGCCATGAACCGGCGGGCGAAGGAGCTGGGGATGCAGGACACCCATTTTGTCAACTGCACAGGGCTGGACGATGACGACAGCGCAAAGCTCCACCGCACCAGCGCCTACGACATCGCCCTTATGTCCCGGGAGCTGCTGAAAAATCATCCCGATATTCAAAAGTACACCACCATCTGGATGGACACCGTCCGGAACGGAGCCTTCGGCCTGTCCAATACCAACAAGCTGATTCGCTTCTACCCCGGAGCCACGGGGCTGAAAACCGGCTACACCGCGGGAGCGGGCTACTGTCTGTCCGCCTCCGCCCAGAAGGAGGGCATGGAGCTGATCGCCGTGGTCATGGGGGCGAAAACCAGCCAGGCTCGGAACGCCGCCTGCAAGGAGCTGCTGGACTATGGCTTTGCCAATTTCGCGGTGGTGGCTCCGGAACCGGAGGAACTGCCCCAGGTGGCCGTCCGGCTGGGAAAGCAGACACAGGTTCCGGTTCGGATGGCGGAAACCGCCGGGATGCTCATTGAAAAAAGCCAGCGAAGCGGAATCACCACGGAGATTTCCCTGGAGGAAAGCGTAGCCGCACCGGTGGTTCGGGGGCAGACCCTGGGCAGTCTTTCCGTCAAATCCGGGGAGCAGACCCTGCGGCAGATTCCGCTGGTGGCCGCGGAGGATGTGGAGCGTCTGTCTACCGGGGATATTTTTCTTGCGGTGCTTCGGAGAGCTGCCATGGCGAAGGAGGGGCAGGAGTAGCATCTCCTCCCGTCATTCCGGGCGTTTCCGGATACAACCTGTCATTGCGAAGAATGTGAATGTGGTACAACTTTCCGGCTCTTCTGAGAAACATCGATAAACGCACTGGTGCGGGAGCACCCCGGCTCCCTTGTGCAAAGGGAGCTGGCATGGCCGTCTCCCGCAAGGCCATGACTGAGGGATTGCAAAGGTGCGACTGTTGAGAATGCCCGGAAAGATGGAAGTTCTGATTCCCTCAGTCTCGTGCTTGCGGGGGACGCACGAGACAGCTCCCCTTGGTCAGCAAGGGGAGCCTTTGCGCTCTATCGGTAGTCCTCGGAATGGCTGGGGGATTGCCACACCAGTGTGAGCTGGTTCGCAATGACATATGGTTTTCGGTTCTACTCTATAAAAATCGAACGATACCGAGCTGGTACCCAAAGGTCTGACGATTTCAGACCAGCTGGCGCACGCACTGCCCGCCGGGGCTCCCGGCCGTTAATAATTTATTTACGGTTTCTTCCAATTTCCCTCTTGCTTTTTTAGGCAAAGTGGGGTATATTGTATTAGCACTCAGAGATAGTGAGTGCTAAAGATCGTAGATGTATGCGGAAAAGCCGCAGTCTAAAATACTGTTATATGGTTGGAGGAATTACAAATGAAACTCAGACCCATGGCTGACAATGTTCTGCTGAAGGCTCACGAAGCCCCGGAAACCACCGCTTCCGGTATCATCCTGGCTACCACCAATAAGGAAAAGCCCGCGATTTACGAGGTCGTTTCCGTTGGCCCCGGCACCAAGGACGTGACCATGACCGTTGAGGTCGGTCAGAAGGTGGTCGTCGGCAAGTTCGTCGGCAGCGACGTGACCATCGACAAGGAAGAATACAAGTTCGTCAAGCAGGATGAAATCCTGGCTGTCGTGACTGACTAAGGAGGAAATACACTATGTCTAAGATGATTGTTTACGGCGAGGAAGCCCGCAAAAAGCTGCAGGCCGGTATCGACCAGCTGGCCGACACCGTGAAGGTTACCCTTGGCCCCAAGGGTCGGAACGTGGTTCTGGGCAAGAAGTACGGCGCGCCCCTCATCACCAACGACGGCGTGACCATCGCCAAGGAAGTGGAGCTGGAGGACGCCTTTGAGAATATGGGCGCTCAGCTCATCCGGGAAGTGGCCACCAAGACCAACGATGTTGCCGGCGACGGCACCACCACCGCCACCGTCCTGGCTCAGGCCATCACCCGGGAGGGTCTGAAGAACCTGTCCGCCGGTGCCAACCCCATGGTCATGCGTAAGGGCATCGACAAGGCCGTTGCCGCCGCCGTGGCCGCCATCAAGGCCAACTCCGAGCCTGTGACCGACTCCGCCGCCATCGCCCGTGTAGGTACCGTGTCCTCCGGCGACGAGAACATCGGCAAGCTGATCGCCGAGGCCATGGAGAAGGTGGGCAAGGAAGGCGTTATCACCATCGAGGAGAGCAAGACCGCCGAGACCGGCCTGGAAGTCGTGGAAGGTATGCAGTTTGACCGGGGCTACATCTCCCCCTACATGGTCACCGACACCGACAAGATGGAGGCCGTTCTGGACGATGCCTACGTCCTGATTACCGACAAGAAGATCGCCTCCATTCAGGAGATCCTGCCCATTCTGGAGCCCATCGTCAAGTCCGGTCGGAAGCTGATGATCATCGCCGAGGATGTGGAGGGCGACGCACTGGCTACTCTGCTGCTGAACCGTCTGCAAGGTCGTTTCAATGTGGTCTGCGTCAAGGCTCCCGGCTTCGGCGACCGCCGGAAGGAAATGCTTCAGGATATCGCCATTCTCACCGGCGGCCGGGTCATTTCCAGCGAGCTGAACATGGAGCTGACCGACACCCAGATGACCGACCTGGGTCACTGCCGTCAGATCGTTGTCACCAAGGATAACACCACCATCGTTGACGGCGACGGCAAGGCCGAGGACATCAAGGCCCGGGCGCACATGATCCGTTCCGCCATCGCCACCACCACCTCCGACTACGACCGGGAGAAGCTCCAGGAGCGTCTGGCAAAGCTGTCCGGCGGCGTAGCCGTCATCAAGGTCGGCGCTCAGACCGAGGTTGCCATGAAGGAGCAGAAGCTCCGTGTGGAGGACGCTCTGAACGCTGCCCGTGCCGCCGTTGAGGAAGGCATCGTGGCCGGCGGCGGTACCGCCCAGGTCAACGCCATCCCCGCTGTGGAGGAGCTGATCGCCACCCTGCACGGCGACGAGAAGACCGGTGCCCGGATCATCGCCGCGGCTTTGCAGGCGCCTATCCGTCAGATCGCCGAGAACGCCGGTGTGGACGGAAGCGTGGTTTATGAGAAGATCCGCACCTGCGGCAAGGTCGGCTTCGGCTACAACGCCTACACCGAGGACTATGTGGACATGATCGCCAGCGGCATCGTGGATCCCACCAAGGTCACCCGTTCCTCTCTGGAGAACGCCGCGTCCATTGCCGGCTGCGTGCTGACCACCGAGAGCCTGGTTGTGGACAAGCCCGATCCCGCCGCCGACGCGGCCGCTGCCGCGGCTGCCGGTCAGGCCGGTATGTACTAAGCCGAAAGGCCTCAATACGAAACAAACCGGAACCCCCCAGGGGTTCCGGTTTTCTTTGTTTTTGGGA
>CAKTXO010000078.1 GCA_934630985.1 uncultured Oscillospiraceae bacterium
CCAGTCTCGTTTTGTCCTTTGCGGAAAGAATCAGGTTCGACATAACATCCTCCAAACGATCGCCCGCAGGCTTTCTTTATTTATACGAGTTTTTCATAAAACGCTTAAAAGCGTTTTATTAGGCCGCAGGATTGCGGCCAGCGGCCACTGCCGCTAAAAAACGAAGTCAATACATTTCTTACCGCCGCCTAGGCGGTCTGCCGTGAAACGGCTTAAGTAAAATGATGAAATCATTTTATTAAGAAATAGTATTGTACATTTCTGCTAGTTTTCATTATACACGCAAACTGCGGAAAATGGAAGTCCCAATTTCCCTTTCTCCGGCCTGTTTTTGCCTCAAAAAAGAAAATGAAAAAAACCGAAAAAACTGCTTGACATTTTCCGGTTGTGTGCTATAATACAGAAGTCGTCCGGCAAGGGCGGAAAGCGAAAACAAAATATGGGGGTATAGCTCAGCTGGGAGCCCAAGCAAACCAGTAACACACCCCACTTCTTAACTTAATATTTTATCCAATGAACTATTCTCTCTTATTCGGGGGTATAGCTCAGCTGGGAGAGCGCTTGAATGGCATTCAAGAGGTCAGCGGTTCGATCCCGCTTATCTCCACCAGAAAAGTTCGTTGGATGAACCGAAAGCACCTGAAATGGAAACATTTCGGGTGTTTTTCTATGCATGCCACTCATTCGCTCCCCAGCTGTTTTGTAACTTCTTGTCACATTTGGGGGTGACTGAGCGATACCCCCCAGTTTTAGGCTGAAATATCCAGCCCGTGGAGGAACTGATTCAGGTCAAAATTGAATTCAACATTCAATTTGTAGTCCCGGAAAACCTCTACCCGCCGGATCATGCAATTCACGATCATCTTTTTTGCCTCGAAGGTGGCGTGATCATAGAGGTCAGCCCAGGAGATCAGTTCTTCATACTGATCTGTAAGCTGATTCAGAAGCTGCTCCTCGCTCAAAACAGCGGCTTCCGCTTCTTCATACTGATTTCTGAGTTCGCTGCATTTTGCCTCGGAATCCCGGATCAGTCCAGCAAGGGTATCCTGAGAAAAGGCACTCTCACCCTGGATGCTGCGGACAATTTCTGCCCGAAGTACATTCAGGGTTTCCGTAGCTTTGCTCAGCTCTGCCTCTACTGCCGCCATGTGGGATTTCCGAAGATTCAGTTCCTTGGCGTATCTTGCCTGAATCAAATCATTCTTGGAAATACCCTTCATCTTGCGGAAGATTTCCCGGATCATCTTGTCGATAATATCGTCCAGAATGTGCATGGTGTATCCGGTGGGGCCGTCACACTCTGTCTGCTTTCTGGTCTTACCGTAGCAGACATAGCGGATTCGGGGCGTTTTGTCCATGGAACCATCCCGCAGGCGGCGATACTTCCCGCTGGTGGTAAGGGTCAGCCTTGCGCCACAGTGACCGCAGAACACATTGCCGGACAGCAGGGACTGCCCCTTGGTGTTTTGGGGAACCGTAGGACGTTCCTTTGCACGGTCAGACCGATCCTCCCGGATTTTCTGCGCGGTATCAAACTGCTGGGAAGAGATGATCTGCAATTCCGGTAAAACATCGGAACGGCTGTCACCAGAACGAAGCACCCCGGTATAGGTAGGATTGCAGAGAATCCCACGAATAGAGGCCGGATGCCAGTTCTTCCCGGTGCGGGTACGGTAGCCAAGACGGTTCAGGTAAGTAGCGATCCGCTGAGCGCCGTAACCCTCGCTGGTGTACTTGTCGAAGATCAGACGAACAACAGCAGCTTCTTCCTCGTTGATTTGCAGGTCAAGAAGCTCATGCTTTTTCTTGTTGAACCGTCCGCTCTTCACCAGATCGTAGCCATAGGCCGCAAAGCCGCCCTTGAAGTGACCGGCTTCCACAAGCTGACCCAAACTGGTGCGGGTACGGATGGAGGTTTTCTCGCTTTCCCCATCGGCCTGCCAGAAGCGGATGTAATTCAGCAGCTTGTCCGTGTGGTTGTCGAACCGCTGCTCCCCTTCCTGGGTGCTCCAAACCTGAATGCCGTGCTTACAGAACCACTCCACAACAAAGGGCGTTTCGTCTGCAATTCTGCCGATACGGTCAAACATGAATACGAGGAAGATGTCAAACTCTCCTCTGGCCGCCATGGACTTGATGATTTGCAGCTTGTCCCGGGATTCGGCACGAACCTTGTGCCCGGACACGCCTTCCTCCTGTTCCTCATGGACGATTGTCCAGCCCATCTTCGCGGCAAAGCTGTGACAGGCTTTTCGCTGCATGGGAATATCGGCTTCATGGTTTTCGGTATAGTCCACCTGCTTGCCCGTGGATACACGGTACAGGCAGCAAACTCGGTTTTGATTTGTCATTGTTCGGTACTCCTTTCATCTTCTGAAAGGGGTATCTTTGTATGGGATGTGGAATTGTCAAGGTGCACATCCTCATTATAACCACAGTTCCCGGAATCCGCAATAGTAAAAGCGGAATTCATCAGAATATCCCGAATTCTGAAAAAGGTCTCCGGCATGGGCAGATTGGAAAAGGTGGCGCACACTTCATGTCCATCCACCTGAAAAGTTTTTTGAATACAGTCTGTTATACGCAGTTCCTCCCTGGTCGCTTCCCGATTCCTCCGTTGGAAACATAGAGTTTATTCTTGCAGGCGAGAGCGACCTCACGAAAAATTTTAGATGTTGTTGATTTCATAATGAATACTCCTTTTTCAGTTGTCATTTTTGAGATTTCAAAATCTGATCGTAAATCGATCAGCGGTTAATCGTCTCCTTTTGCTTCTTCTCTTTGGTAATGGCTGCCTGCGCCTGCCGGGCAGCTTCCAGTGCACGCTCCAAAATCTGTGTACCCAAATACTTTCGGAGCAAATGATAGTCAGACAGTTCTTGATTCATCTGTGCCTCCCTGCCCTCAGATTCGGTTAGACGAGTCTGGAGCCGGTCAACCTGTCGTGCAAGATTCTCATTGCGGTGCAAGAGCTGCCGACACTTTTCTTTCAGGTTGACGCACTGGGTGTACAACTTCAGAAGCAGCTTGCCGAAGTGTGCCATCATGGGGATAATCCGGGAGCGGTATCCCTTGGCGGATTCCAGCGGCGTGGGCGTAGGAAGCCATTCATCCGGCGGACGAATAAACTCGGCGGCATATTTCTCCGCATTTTTCATCCCGCTGGACAATGCCCTGTACTGCTCCTGAATGGCATCCCGATTCTGCTTGGCGGTATTCAGCTCTACCTCTGTGGTGCTCAGCTTGTCCGAGGCAGCTTCCAAATCGGAGAGCAGAGATTCCATGTCATTCTGTTTTTCGCTGACCGCTTCCCGGAGCTGTTCCAGCCGTTCCTGCTCTGCCTGAACCTTAAACTGTGTCACCGTCAGATGCTCCTCGGTGCTACCCCGCTCGCCTCGTTCCACATTGGTGTAACCTGCGGCGCGCATGGCGTTGAAGAAATCGTCCTGGAGGATGCTGTAAGATTTTTTCAAGATCGGTTTTCCTTTTGCGGTCAGCAGGGGATTCCCGTTCTCGTCCAGCGCTGGATTGGACTGCCACTTCTTACTACTGCTGACCTGCATGATGGTTTCCTTCACAGTGCCAACCAGTGATTTGTCCTTGCAGCGTTTGCTCCAAAGAATCTGTTTTTCAACGACCGGGATGTACACAACATGAAGATGGTAGTGGTACACATCTTCTCCCAGAGCTTCGGACATGGCCCGGTTACGTTCGTCTGCGTGCATCACAGCGGAGAGAATGTATTGCTCACCGCCCACAATCTCCACTGCGGCTTTGTAAGCATCTGCATAGAACTGTTTTGCAAATTCGTAGCCGCCGTGGTTGTAGAAATAAGCGGAGTTCACATCGAAGATCAGCTCACCGTAAAGGTTGGCATCTTCTTTCAGACCACGGGTGGAGATCACACCATCAGCTTTCATCTGCTCAAACATTTCAGCATAACTGCCGGTAGGTGTTTTGAGATGGACATTGTAGGAAAGACGTTCCGGTACAATATCCGGGTTGGTATAGGATTCCTTTTCCCGCTCATTGTGCCGCTGGGCATTGGCGACTTTGGAAGCAGTCAGATTTACATTTCTTGCTACGGTACGGTCAATACCGTCATTTCTTGCCATTGAAGGTCAATCCTTTCTTAAATTCATTTTTTGTTTCAAGAGACACGGGGGGAGCACTTCTGCGGAAGTGTAATAACCCACTATGATACTTTCATCCTATGGCTGCAAAGTATCGTGGGCTCTCCGAGGGGGAACGGAGAATGCGGCACTTGCGAGTGCCGACCGGCGGCTTGCAGTTGGTACCTAAAATGCAAATCCGCCCCGGACAGTGGTGATTTCCCCAAAAAGTTTTTTCAATCACCACAGTCCGCTGCATTCTCTCAGACCGTCCACGCTGAACTCTGCGGATTTCATCGTGGGGACGGGGGATGCAAGTGGGGCAGGTTGCGTGTGGAGATGCGGGCGTGAGCATGGTTACTCCCTCTTTTTCTGCCAGACGGTTTCATAGCCCAGCACGTCGGCAAGCTCCAGCACCTCCTTGTAGCGGATGCTCTCCCGCTGGAGCTTGGCGGACAGGTTGGAAACGCTGTCGCTCCATCCGTACTCATCGGACAGCAGATCGACTACCTTCTGCATGGTCATACCGGCACGCACAATCTGTGCCTTTAATTCATTGCGTACATTCATTGTGATAAACCTCCATAAAAATAGTGATGAAAATAGCGAAGTCGGTGCGCCCTACGGCGTATCCGCTTCGCTGGTAAGTGAAAAATGTGTAATTGGGGAAATCCGTTCAGGATTTCCATAATGATGTCCTGTTCACAGGTGACCCTATCCCACTTTCCTGTTTCGTGGGATTTGGTTTGAAACAGTGAAAAGCCCCGCGATTCTGTGAAAATGATTCACGATTCAAAGAAGCGCGATTTCGTGAAATACTTTCGTTTGGCAGCGGAAAACTTTCCGATTTCCACTACCCTTGATTTTCAAGTCACGAAAACAGGAGCATATCTGTGGTCTGCATAATTCTGCTGTTGGCGAACATAGGGTAAAATGCTGCGTACATACGTACGGCGGGACATTAGTTGTCCCAGCCCCCTGGTACGTACGTACGCAGTGAATCACCGCAAAAACCATTTATATCAGGTCTTGCCACAGCCTCAATACCCATGAAGCCCCATACCCGCCGTCCGGCTGGATTGGTCACATTGTTGCAGTGCTCCAGATTGTACTTGCCGGCAATGGCGACTACCGCGTCACTAAAGCTCCGGGATTTCAGCGGTGCCAGACTATTTTCATCGCACCACATTCGGTAAATGGAATACAGATCTTTGGAACTGATGGAAGCATCCGCCTTGAGCCGGATATATCCATCGGATTCCAAAAAAGAAAAGATGTTGTTGTTATCCCGCTTCACCGCTTCCCGATTTTCTTTGATGCGGTCACTCTCCGTGAACTTAAAGTTGTTGGCGACCAGCCGTTGCAGCCCCGCAAACGCCCAAAGGAAAATACCCTCTGCTTCGGCTTTCAGCTTTTCCGCAAGGTCAGGATCATCCACCCGCCCGGCAGGCTTTCCCTTCGTTGCCAGTACAAGCTGTCTGCGATAAAAACCATCGCTGCGGTCATAGAGTGCCTGCAAGTCGCCGTTGCTGAATGCCAGCAGGCGGGCGACCATCCAACCCTGATAGCTCTGTGTGCGCTTACGCTCCAAATCCATTTTGCCCTGCGCGGTGACAATGGATTTGACGTAGTTGGTTTTCCGCAGCGCATCCATTTGCATATCGTCATCCACACACAGCAGAATGTGTTCCAGATCGGCACGGGCAAACCGATCCTCGGAAATTTTTCCGATGCTTCCGTCTTTCATATTCGTTCCGAAGATGCTGCCGAGCATTGCGCCGATCTGAGATTTCCCCTCACCGCCGCTGCCCTTTATGATCATCATGCGCTGACCCTTGTTGCTGGGAATCAGGCAGTAACCGAGAAATTCCTGCAAGGCGGGAATGTCCTCCGGGTACAGCAACTCATTCAGAAACCGAAGCCATAAAACCGGCGACTGTGCATCCGGGCGATAGGCCACTGGCAGACGATTCCGAACGATCTGCGGTCTGCCCTCGATGAATGTTCCATCCAGAAGCAGCGTGCCATTGGCGAGGTGAATGCGATCCGGCTCCGGAGGAAAGTCCTCCACCTGGGCTTCCAGTTTCAGCACCTCCAGAATGTTGCCGATCTTCTGCGGGATGCCGTTCACTGCACAGCATTTCAGTTCTTCATAGATTTCTCCCCGGAGGGAAAGATCGTCCGTCACCCGCCCATCCGGCGTGAAAAAAGCTCTGTTTGTAAAGATGATTCTGTGCGCTCGCAGAAACTCCCCACAGAACAGAGCCTCGTTGATGTTCTTCCCGTCAAACCAGATGGGAAGCTCTGCCTCAGGCGATTGATGGTTCTTTTGCACGGTATCTTGCCTCCTTTCGATTCTCTGCCACGACACCTTCCCAGAAAGCAACGCTGCCGTCAGCGATCAGGGCAGATACTGCGTGGCTGCGCTCGCTCCCGCAGGCTTCGTCCAACATTTCCAGAAGCCCCGCAATGCGGTCGTACTGCTGGCAGCTTACCACAAACCGGTCATCCATACTGTCCTCTGGCGTGTTGGGTGCATATCGGGTTTTCCATTCCTTCAACAGATGCAGATAGTTTGTCAGCGCCCGGCGGTATCGCAGTTCGTCCAGCCGGGATGGATTCTGCCGGACGGAAACCTGCTTTGCATCCTCCAAGATGCCAAAATCAGCGGCGAGTTTCGTTGCGGCATCCTTAAGGCAGATGCCGAATAGCCTTGCGGTGAAGTCGATGACATCACCGCTGGCCCCACAGCCGAAGCAGAAGAAATAGTCCTCATTCAGTTTCAGACTTGGATGCCTGTCCTTGTGGAATGGGCAGCAGGTCATGCCGTTGTGGCTTACTGTCAGCCCGTAGGTTTCGGCAGCTTGCCGCAAAGTGACAGCTGCCTTAATGGTTTCAAATACGCTCATTATCTTGCCTCCATAAAAATATT
>CAKTXO010000079.1 GCA_934630985.1 uncultured Oscillospiraceae bacterium
TCCGGATAGGACGCTGCACCAGGTTTTCATTCCGTTTGGATTTTGCCACATGAATCATCCTTTCTATTGGGTTTTTTCCTTGTTTTTACAGGGCAGAGGCTTGCCTCCGTGCTTCCGGGGGCAGGCCCCCGCCCTGCGCTGGATTTCCAGGGAAGAAAGGGACGGGCAGTGCCCGCCCCTTTCGGTGGTTATTTGCGATTAGCCGTTTACGACGGAGTACTCGTAAGCCCAGCCATCTACGAAGGCCTTGACGACCTCAGCCCAGTTGGCATCGGTGCGGTCGGCAGCGTACTTGGCCAGAGCGGTCACAACGGTAGCTCTCCAGCTGTCCACGTTGGGGGTGTGGTTGAAGGCCCAGGACACGTTGTAGTTGCCCTTTGCCAGCAGGTCGTTGCCGTTGGCCAGGAAGGTGTTGGAGGACTCGGGAGCGGACTTGAAGGGCAGAGCACCCAGAGTGTCAACCATCTTCTGAGAAGCGGTGGGATCGGTGACCAGCCAGTACAGGAAGTCCAGAGAAGCCTTCTGATCGGCCTCGGAAACCTTGCTGTTCACAGCCCAGCAGTTCTCGGTGCCGGAGCACAGGCCAGCCTTCTCCTCGCCAGCGACGCCGCAGTAGATGGGGATCATGCAGATGTCGGTCAGACCGGCCTCGTTCAGGGCAGCGAACTCCCAGGTGCCGTTCTGATAGAAGGCAGCCTTGCCCTCGGTGAACTGAGCTCTGGACTCATCGGCGGTGCCGGTGGTCAGGGTCTTGGGGTCAGCGGCGGTATCGGTGACGTACAGATCCCAGATGTTGCGGAAGTTGTCCATGTAGGTGCCCTTGATGGTAGCGGGCTGCTCGGTGACGTTGTCATCCCGGAACTCGTAGAACAGAGGCATGTTGGCCAGGTGACCGGAGAAACGCCAGGAAGAGGAACCGTCCAGGCCGGCAGCGGAGAAGGCGTCAAAGCCCAGCTCAGCGGCGCGGGCGTGGATGTCGTCGGCAACAGCCTTCAGGGAAGCGAAGTCGGTAATCTCCTCAACGGAGTGACCGGCCTTCTCCAGCAGAGCCTTGTTGACGATGATGCCGTAGGACTCGAAGCAGTGGCCAATGGCCTTCAGCTCGCCGGCGTCATTGTAGAGGTTGAACTCATCGGTGGTCAGCTCGTTTGCAACAGCGGTGTCAGCCAGATTCAGTGCGTAGTCATCCCAGTCGTTCAGGCCGGACAGGTTGCCGATGTTGAAGATGGTGGGAGCCTCGGTCTTGGCCATCTCAGCGGTCAGGGTGTCGGAGTACTGGCCGGAAGCGGCGGTGACGACCTTGACGGGAACGCCGGTGGTCTCGGTGTACAGAGCGGCCAGCTCCTGCATGGTGGCGTCGGCCTCGGGCTTGAAGTTCAGGTAGTAAACACGGCCCTCAGCGGCGGTGTTATCGGCAGCAGCCTCGGTCGCGGGAGCGGCAGCGGCGGGAGCCTTGGTCTCAGCGGGGGCAGCGTTGCCGCCGCAAGCAGCCAGACCCAGCACCATGACCAGAGCCAGCAGCATAGCAATCAGCTTTTTCATTTGTTTTCCTCCTATAGCAATTATGGAACCGGGAAATCCGGTGTCTTATTTTGGAAACGTTTCATCGTTTCCATGTCTTGAGTTTACAGCAGCTTTCTCAAGAAATCAAGCCCTTTTTGACGCAAGAAATGATTTTCCGCTTTTTCCACAATCCACGGCATCCCATTTTGGGCACTTCGCTGAAACGTTTCCAATTTTGCCGTGAGACCGGGTGCCCCGGCTGGCATTGCGTGCACCCAAGCCTTCCCCTGAGAGGGGAAGGTGCCCAGAAGGGCGGATGAGGTCGCTTTCTTTTTTCAATGACACCCATAAAACATATGTCATTGCGAGGAGGCCATAGGCCGACGTGGCAATCCGTTCCCCCTCGTTTCCCCTTGGCTCCCACTCTGGGGGAGCTGGCGGCGAAGCCGACTGAGAGGGTAAAATTCGCCCTCTCCGCCTCCGGCACCTCTCCCAGAGGGAGAGGCAAGATCCTCATCCGTCACGGCTTCGCCGTGCCACCTTCCCCCTGGGGGAAGGCTTGTATCGGAAAACCCCGGTGCCGCAGGGCACCGGGGCAGACTGTCGAAAAACCATGTCATTGCGAGGCAGTGCGCGCACTGCCGTGGCAATCCCCCGAATTTTCAAACATTTTAGATCCTAAACCAGCGGCTTTTACTTCTATCCGGGGGATTCCCACACCAGTCTGCGGACTGGTTCGGAATGACAGCGTATATTGGGGGCTTTTTTGACACGCTGCCCCGGTGCCGCAGGGCACCGGGGGTTCGGTCATGGTTTATTCCGGTTCGCTACCTGGGCAATGGTCACGCTGTCCAGGTAGGTACTGACAATATGCTCCAGCTCTGTCCAAACCGGCAGGGTCAGACACCCGTCTGCCCGCTGGCATTCCGGCGCGCCTTCTTCCAGGCAGGCTACGGGAGCCAGGGTTCCCTCCGTCAGCCGGAGGATTTCCCCGAAGGTGATCTTGTCAGCAGGCTTTGCCAGTCGGTAGCCGCCGCCCTTGCCCTGAATGCCCACCACGATGCCGTTTTTCACCAGCACCGGCAGAATCTTTTCCAGGTATCCCAGGGAAACTCCCTGCCGGGCGGCCACGTCCTTCATAGGCACATAGCCCTCATGCTGGGCAAGATCCAGCAGCACCCGCAGAGAATACCGGCCTCTGGTCGAAATCAGCATAGTTCCGCTTACAGCGCCTGGACAGCGGCGAAGCCCTTGTCCAGGTCGGCCAGGATGTCGTCAATGTGCTCGGTGCCGATGGACAGCCGGATCGTATTGGGCTTGATGCCCTGATCCAGCAGCTCTTCCTCCGTCAGCTGGCTGTGGGTGGTGGTAGCCGGGTGAATCACCAGGGACTTGACGTCCGCCACGTTGGCAAGCAAGGAGAAGATTTCCAGATGGTCGATGAAGGTATGAGCCTCCTTCACGCCGCCCTTGATCTCGAAGGTGAAGATGGAGCCGCCGCCGTTGGGGAAATACTTCTCATACAGCTCGTGCTGGGGATGATCGGGAAGGGAAGGATGGTTGACCTTCTCCACCAGAGGATGCTTGGAAAGGTACTCCACCACCTTCTTTGTGTTCTCCACATGCCGGTCAAGCCGCAGGGACAGGGTCTCCACGCCCTGGAGCAGCAGGAAGGCGGCAAAGGGAGAGATGGTTGCGCCGGTGTCCCGCAGCAGCACCGCCCGGATGTAGGTGACGAAAGCGGCCGGGCCGGCAGCGGCCACGAAGGAAACCCCGTGGTAGCTGGGGTTGGGCGCGGCGATGGCCGGGTACTTGCCGGAGGCAGCCCAGTCAAACTTGCCGGAGTCCACGATGACGCCGCCCAGGGTGGTGCCGTGACCGCCCAGGAACTTGGTAGCGGAATGAACCACAATGTCCGCGCCATGCTCAATGGGGCGAATCAGATAGGGGGTGCCGAAGGTGTTGTCCACCACCAGTGGCAGGCCGTACTTGTGGGCCAGCGCCGCCAGGGCATCGATGTCGGGAATGTCGGAGTTGGGGTTGCCCAGAGTTTCAATGTAGATGGCACGGGTGTTGGGCCGGATGGCCTTCTCCACCTCGTCCAGGTCGTGGATGTTCACGAAAGTGGCAGTGATGCCGAAGCCGGGCAGGGTGTGCTCCAGCAGGTTGTAGCTGCCGCCGTAGATGGTCTTCTGCGCCACAAAGTGGCCGCCGTTCTGACCCAGAGCCTGAAGCACATAGTCGATGGCGGCGGCTCCGGATGCCACGGCCAGCGCGGCTACGCCGCCCTCCAGAGCCGCGATCCGCTTCTCCAGCACGTCCTGGGTGGAGTTGGTCAGACGACCGTAGATGTTTCCGGCATCGGTCAGACCGAACCGGGCAGCGGCGTGCTCGCAGTTGCGGAACACATAGGAAGTGGTAGCGTAAATGGGAACGGCGCGGGCATCGGTAGCGGGATCGGGCTGCTCCTGGCCAACATGGAGCTGCAAGGTTTCAAATTTATAGTTAGACATAATATTTATTTCCTTTCTTTGATCGGTTGTGTTTGGTTGTCGTTTGAACAATGGCAGCGTCCGTCACATTCGACCAAAGCGGAAGTTCGCCCGAATCAGTGTTTCCATATTTTCGGTCATAGGGAACACCTCTCTTTCAAATACTTACCAGTGCGGTAGGTGTTTGAAGTATAGCATCTATATCCTACTTTGTCAATAGGGATTTTAGAAATTCTGCGGCGAGTGGCCGCTGACAGTGCGTGCACGGCTGGTCTGTATTCGTTATACGATTGGGCACCGCTCGGTATCGGCACATTTTACAGGGCAGGAACGAAAGACGCACTGGTGCGGGAGCACCCCAGGCTCCCTTGTGTAAAGGGAGCTGGCAAAAATCTTTGATTTTTGACTGAGGGATTGTCAAACTGTGGAAACAGGGAGTGCCCGGAAAGAGGGGAAACTCTGATCCCCTCAGCCCCAGTGTGCGCACTGGGGCAGCTCCCCTTGATCAGCAAGGGGAGCCTTGGGGTGCTGCCCGTAATTGCGTGGAGGTGTTGACAAATCGGCGCAAACGTGGTATTTTATAGACACAGGGGTGCTACCAGTAGACGGCTCCCCAGTGGATTACAAAGAAGTAACCGAAACTTTGGGGAGTTGGCGGTTACTTCTTTTTATTATTATCATTTTCCTGGCGAACCAGGGAGATAACTGCGATAATGACCATACAGAAAGCAAATAATTGTTCCCATGTAACCATATCCGCATATTAAGGAGCGATTGCCACCGGCAATCGTTTTATTCGATTCGCTGCGCGACGCACCGCCCCTCTCTGCAAGGGGGCAAAAGAAGCCTATCACCCCCGAAAAAATCGAGGGGAACTGCCTACCGGGATGCTACTGGCAGCACCACCGACAGCATAACACACCTTGCGCCAGTTTGCAAGAAAATTCGCCCGGCCGGGATTCCTCCCCGGCCGGGCTTTCGTCTTTTCCCCGCACCTACGATAGAAGATGTCATTGCGAGCCAGTGCTCACACTGGCGTGGCAATCCCCCCCAATTTTCAAACATCTATGTTAGGAAATCTTGGATTTTACGCCTATCCGGGGGATTGCCACACCAGTGACATCGGTCACTGGTTCGCAATGACATGGTATATTTTGGCTATGTTGACCCATAGGGGCTCTTAGCGAGACAGCCCCGTGGCAATCCGTTCTCCCAAAAGAATTTTGTGGCGTGAAGTTTTATGGAGAAGCGGATTGCCACGCCAGTGTGAGCACTGGCTCGCAATGACATGCGTGATACGATGGCGTAGGAAAGAATCAGATGCGTAATTTGACGTTTTCCGGAAGAATGGGCAAGTTTGGCAATGGACATCCATGGGATGGGGACGGGACGATGAGGGCATCGACCCCTACAGGCAGGAAATCGGCATCCTGCCGCTTACAGGCCACCGGGAAAACTGTAACAAAACACCGCCGGGAAGAGGGGATCTTTCCGGCGGTGTATCATTTTCCCAGGGAAAGCAAGCACTATTTCCAAATTCTGCCGGATTATTTCGGTAAAAATGTTGCATTTTCGGATTTCAGGTGGTACAATGACGATGGCTCATTGGGGGCAGCTTTGCGCTACCCTTTTTCGAAAAAATGAGCAAAATTATGTCAACCGAAAGGAGCGGGGCGTTGAACTCTTCCAAACAGCTGAAACGCAGATTGGCACTGGCCGCCCTGGCGGTAGCCGCCGTCCTGCTCTCCATCACCACGGCAACCTTCGCCTGGTATATTTTCAATACCTCCGCCCGAACCACGGAGGTGAAAATGTCCGCCGGTTCCAGCGTTTCCCTGCAAATCGCCAGCAAAAAGGACTACGATGAGAAGGGCGAGACGGCCTTCGGCTCCGCCACCCAGATGGAGCCTATGGAAAACGGCCTGGTCAGCGTGTCCACGGACAAAATCGCAAACGGCTTCCAGGCGGTCACTGGCTTCCGGGGGGAATGGCAGGGGGATGCTTACCGCTCCATTGCCCGGTACTTCCAGAACGCCACGGACATGAAGGAATACTACAAAACCACCCTGCTTCTGCGCACCACCGCCCAGAGCCTGGACGTGTATCTGGCGGACATCGGCTCCACCGACCGGGAGGGGCAGTATCTGTCCACGGCCATGCGCTTAGGGCTGGTGGTTCAGGGTCAGGAGTATATTTTTGAACTGAACAAGGCCTCTAACCCCGATCGCATCGGCGACAACGGTTCGGAAAAGGCCGAAGGCTACTACGTCCTGGACAGCACCAAAAACGACGGCACCGTGGTGCCCTTCACCCCTCTGGACGATGGTGCCCTGTGCAATTACGACCCGGCTACCGGCGCGGCAAGCCGGAAGGAGAATTCCGTGAAAATCTGCACCCTTACCGGCCCCGGAGGCCAGTACAGCGAGCCGGTGAGCGTGGATGTGTACCTGTGGCTGGAGGGCTGCGACGAGGACTGCACCGTAGACCTTGCGGGGCAGACCATGGAGCTGGTGTCCCTGATCTTCGCGGGGCTGTAATACTATTTCTTAATAAAATGATTTCATCATTTTATTTTGCCGTTTCACGGCAGACCGCCTGGGCGGCGGTAAGAAATGTATTGACTTCGTTTTTTAGCGGCAGTGGCCGCTGGCCGCAATTCTGCGGCCTAATAAAACGCTTTTAAGCGTTTTATTAAAAACTCGTATAAGGAGAAACGGTCATGAAACACAAAGGACTGAAAACCTCCCTGATGCTGTCGATTCTCTGTCTGCTGGTGGCCGTCATCGCCCTGGGGGCGGTGACTTACGCCTGGTTTACCTTCGACCCCTACACCAACGTGACCCCTATGGAGGGCAAAATTTCCGGGGGCGATGCCAATCTGCTCATCAGCGACAAGCCCACCACCGGCTTCGCCAAATCCTGCGTCCTGGTGCCGGAGCATATGGCCAG
>CAKTXO010000080.1 GCA_934630985.1 uncultured Oscillospiraceae bacterium
TTATGAAAGCCTTAGGAAAAGCATGGAACGAATTTTGATTATCGGCTGCTCCGGCAGCGGGAAAACCACCCTTGCCCAGGCCTTGGGAGAAAAGCTGGCGCTGCCGGTGATTTCTCTGGACGGTCTGTGGAGTGGCAACGCCACAAAGGCGGAGTTTGACAGCCGCCTGGAGCGGGCGCTGGGTCTGGAAAGCTGGATCATGGACGGCAATTACGGCCGTACCATGGATGCCCGGCTTTCCCGGTGCGATACCCTGATTTATCTGGACTTTGGCCGGTTTGCCTGCCTGCAAGGTCTCCTGCAAAGAAGACCTGTCCCCTGGCATCGGGTGAAGGAGGTCTGGCACTACCGCCGGAAAAATCACACCCGGGACGAGCTGTATCTTGCCAAGGCACAGCACGCAAATCGCCTTGTGCTGAAAAGCCGGAAGGAAGTCCGGGACTTTCTGAATACGATCTGACAAAAGTCCCCGGATTTCTTCGGAAATCCGGGGACTTTGGCATATTCAGAGCTTACTTACACAATGCCCTGAGCCTGCATGGCGTCGGCAACCTTCAGGAAGCCGGCAATGTTGGCGCCGGCAACATAGTTGCCCTCCATGCCGTACTCCTTGGCGGCATTGTCCAGATTGTGGAAGATGTTCACCATGATGTCCTTCAGCTTGGCGTCCACTTCCTCGAAGGTCCAGCTCAGACGCTCGGAGTTCTGAGTCATTTCCAGAGCGGAGGTGGCTACGCCGCCGGCGTTGGAGGCCTTGCCGGGAACAAAGAGCACGCCGCTGTCCTGGAGGTACTGGGTGGCGTCCAGAGAGGTGGGCATATTGGCACCCTCGCACACGGCGAAGCAGCCGTTTGCGACCAATGCCTTGGCATCGTCCAGCAGCAGTTCGTTCTGGGTGGCGCAGGGCAGAGCCACGTCACACTTGACGCTCCATACGCCCTTGCCCTCGTGGTACACGGCGTTCGGACGAGCCTTGGCGTACTCCGTCAGCCGTGCCCGCTTGACCTGCTTGACCTCGATGAGGGTAGCCACGTCAATGCCGTCGGGATCATAAATCCAGCCGGTGGAATCGGAGCAGGTGACGGGCTTTGCGCCCAGCTGCCAGGCCTTTTCGATGGCGTAGGTTGCCACGTTGCCGGCACCGGAGACCACAACGGTCTTGCCCTTCAGATCCTTGCCGTTGCAGCGGAGCATTTCTTCGGTCAGGTACAGCAGGCCGTAGCCGGTGGCCTGAGTCCGAGCCAGACTGCCGCCGAAGGACAGACCCTTGCCGGTGAGCACACCTTCGTACAGGTCACGGATGCGCTTGTACTGACCGAACAGGTAGCCGATCTCCCGGCCGCCCACGCCGATGTCACCGGCGGGCACGTCGGTGTCCTTGCCGATGTACTTGCACAGCTCGGTCATGAAGCTCTGGCAGAAGGCCATGACCTCCCGGTCGGACTTGCCCTTGGGGTCAAAGTCGGAGCCGCCCTTGCCGCCGCCGATGGGCAGGCCGGTGAGGCTGTTCTTGAAGGTCTGCTCAAAGCCCAGGAACTTGATGACGCTCAGGTTCACGGAGGGGTGGAACCGGAGGCCGCCCTTGTAGGGGCCGATGGCGGAATTGAACTGAACCCGGTAACCGTTGTTCACCTGAACCTGACCCTTGTCGTCCACCCAGGGCACCCGGAACATTACAGCTCGCTCAGGAGTGGTCAGACGCTCCAGCAGAGCGTCCCGGCGGTAAGCCTCTTCGTTCTTCTCAATGACGGGGCGCAGGGATTCCAGCACCTCATAGACGGCCTGGTTGAATTCGGGCTGATCCGGGTTCTGCTTCCGGACACGAGCCA
Organism: uncultured Oscillospiraceae bacterium; assembly: GCA_934630985.1. Lineage (GTDB taxonomy): Bacteria > Bacillota > Clostridia > Oscillospirales > Oscillospiraceae > Faecousia. The sequence goes on from CAKTXO010000080.1 coordinate 1,830, forward strand.
GTGTTTCGTCAACATAACTCATATACAAACGTCCTCCATAGAAAGATTTTTGATCTCCCGCATTGTAACAGACTTCGGCGAAAAAAACAAGTGTTTTTGCATCCTTTTTCTCTTGAAATTGCAAAAATAAGCAAATTACGCCGATTTTCACAATCGGCGTAATTTGTTTGAAACTTTCTTTGTACAAAATTTCACATCACCGCACCCGGGGAAGGACTTCCTCCCGGAGCACCTGGCAAAGGGTTTCCAGTTCCTCCCGGGTGGTGTCCCGGCAGAGGGAGACCCGGAAGGCCGAGTCGATGGTTTCCGGCGGCAGAGCCATGGCCGAGAGCACATGGCTTCGGTGCCCCTTGGCGCAGGCGCTGCCCGCGCTGACACAGATACCGTGATCCTGCAAAATGTTGATGGTGTTCTGCACCGGAACCCCAGGGACAGAAAGAGACAGCACATGGGGAGCCTCGTGGCAGCCGTTTACGTTGACACCCTCCAGGGCTGCAAACTTCTCCGCAAATTCCCCGATCAGAGCGTGTTCCCGCTGGGAGTCCTCCCGGAAGGTAGCGCTGACGGCGGCGCAGGCGGCGGCAAAGCCGAAAATGGCCGGGGTGCCCTCGGTGCCGCTGCGGTAGCCTCCCTCCTGGCCGCCGCCCAAGAGCAGGGCGGGGAAGGAGCGAAGCCGGGGGCTGATGTACAGAGCACCGGCTCCCTTGGGGCCGTGGATTTTGTGAGAGGAAACGGAAATCAGGTCAGCGCCCAGAGACTTGGCCTGGAAGGGCACCTTCAAAAAGCCTTGGACGGCATCGGTGTGAAAGATTGCGTCCGGGCAGAGCCGGTGGGTGAGCTTTGCCATCTGAGAGATGGGCATGACGGAGCCTACCTCGTTGTTGACCATCATGATGGAAACCAGAATGGTGTCCTTGCGCAGAGCGGCTTTCAAATCCTCCGCGGAGATCTGCCCTTGAGAGTCCGGCTGCAAATAGGTGACTTCAAACCCCTGCCCTTCCAGCTCCTTCATGGAGTTTAAGATGGCGTGGTGCTCGATGGCGGTGGTGACGATGTGCTTTCCCCGCTTGCCCAGCCGTTTGGCGGTGCCGAAAAGAGCCCAGTTGTCTGCCTCGGTGCCCCCGGAGGTGAAGAAGACCCGGTCGGGCTCTGCCCCCAGGGCGGCGGCTGCGGTGTGCCGAGCCTGGCGCAGCTGCCGGGCGGCGTCGATGCCGAAGCCGTAGAGAGCCGAGGGGTTGCCCCAGTTTTCCGTAAGCGCTTTTGTCATCGCCTCCACGGCCTCAGGGCAGGGCTTGGTGGTGGCGGAATTGTCTAAATAAATCATATTCTCTCCTTATTTTCCCACGCAGAACCGCTCAAAAATCCGGGCAGTAATATCCTCCCGGACGGTGGCGCCAGTGACTTCGCCCATGGCCTCCATGGCTTCCTCTACGTCGGTCAGCACCGCGTCCGGAGTCAGTCCCAGCCCCAAGCTTTGCAGCGCCTGAAGCATAGCCTCATAGGCTCGGCGGCAGGCATCAAATTGCCGGGCGTTGGTCAGAATGGAACCGTCGCAGGGCAGCTGATTTTCAAACAGCCCGTCCACCGCCTGAGCCAATTGCGCCAGCCCCTCTCCGGTTTTGGCGCAGAAGGGAACCACCATCAGAAAGGGAAGATCGCCGGGCTCCACCATGCGTCCCAGATCGGTTTTGTTGATGAGGGCGATGGCCTTCTCCCGATCCTCGCACAGCTCGATGATGGCATTGTCCTGTTCATCCAGAGGCCGGGAGCCGTCGCAGACGAAAATCACCAGATCGGCGTTTTCGATTGCCTGCCGGGAACGCTCTACGCCCATGGCCTCCACGGTGTCCTGGGTGTCCCGGATTCCGGCGGTGTCCATCAGCCGGAGCCGGGTGGAGCCCAGCATCACCGTTTCTTCCACCGTGTCCCGGGTAGTGCCAGGAATGTCGGTGACAATTACCCGGTCGTAGCCTGCCAGGGCGTTGAGAAGGCTGGATTTCCCCACATTGGGCTTTCCTACGATGGCTGCGGCCACCCCCTGACGGAGAATCTGCCCCTGGGAGTAGGTTTGCAGCAGCGCGTACAGCTGCTTGGCGTCCTTTTTCAGAAGACCGTAGTAGTTGTTCAGGCCGAAATCCTCGATGTCCTCATCGGGATAGTCCAGCACCGCGTGAAAATGGCTGCACAGATTTACCAGATCGTCATACACGGGGGCTAGCCGCTTTTGCAGCGCACCGCCCACCTGACCGGCGGCGTTGGCGGCGGCATCGGCGCAGTCCGCCTCGATGAGATCAATGACCGCCTCCGCCTGGGTCAGCGCCAGCTTCCCGTTCAGAAAAGCCCGCTTGGTAAATTCCCCTCGGCGGGCGGGCTTGGCTCCGGCCAGATACAGCCCTTCCAGCCCGGCAGCCAGAACGGCAGGGGAGCCGTGGCAGTGGAATTCCACGGTGTCCTCGCCGGTATAACTGTAAGGGGCTCTCGCGACAACGGCCATGCACTGGTCGATGACCCGACCCTGCTTGTCCCGGAGGGAGCCCAGAATCAGCTTCCGGTCGGCCGCTTCGGTAAGGGGGTGATGATTGTTTGCGGTAAATACCCGGTCGGCGACGGCAACGCAGTCGTCGCCGCTCAGGCGCAGAATGCCGATGGCGCTGACCTGATTTCCGGTGGATACCGCGGCAATGGTATGAGACATATATCGTTACTCCTTTATAAATGCCAGCGGATCGCCGGGACTGGCAATGAAGTGCATGAGCATATAGGCGCACATCAGAGCCACGTTTTCTTCCCGCAAAATCCGTTTCGCCTCCGCCCGATCTGCCAGAATCACCTGGATTTCCTCGGAGGCCTCCTCGTTCGCGCTGGTAGGCGTACCGGCGCAGTAGCCGAAGAGCATGGCGCAGCTTTCATCGGTCATTCCGGCGGTGGTGAAGAAGGGACGGGAAAAGGAACCCGCCTCCACCGGCGTGAAGGTCAGCCCGGTTTCCTCGAACATTTCCCGGATACCGGCCTGCGTCATTTCCTCTCCGTCCTCCACCAGCCCCGCGGGGAATTCATATAGATAGTCGCCCAGGGGATAGCGATACTGGCGGATGAGCACCACCCGATCTCTCTGCTGCCCGTAAATTCCATAGAGAATTACCCCGTCCGGATTGTTTTCGTGGGTGACGGCCTTCAGGGCACTGATGTTCTTTGCCCGGGAGGCTACATAATAAGGAGAAACCCGACCGTCCCGGTGGACGGCTTCCAGCTCAAAGCAGTTGAGAAACCGGTTGTTTGTCTGCTGACGAATGCTTTTGATGCCGCTCATAGCGTGCCTCCCGAAAGCCAATATGAAATACTATAACATTATGGAGTAAAAAAAGCAATATCCGGACAGACTGACTTTTGAGGTGAATCAGGTGACGGACAGGGAAATCCGGGGGCAGTTCCCGGAGGTAAGCGATTTTATTCCCAGACAGCTTCGGTGCTGCGGCTTTACCATTTACGCCTATGCCATCGATGGGCTGGTATCCGGCGGGGATATGTCGGAGTATATCCTCAAGCCCATTACGGAGCATCTGCGGGGGCAGACCATGGGGGAGCTTTACGAGAAAGCCCTTCACGGAGGGGTTTATAACAGTGTGGCGGAGCCCTGTGAGGACTTGCGGACGGTTTTCAAAAAGCTGGTCAACGGCTTCTGTGTGGTGCTGTTCCCGGAGGCCGGAGCCATTGCTTTTGAAATCAAAACCGGAGTCAACCGGGGGCCGGATGCCCCGGAGGTGGAAAACACCGTCAAGGGGCCGAAGGATGCTTTCGTGGAAACCATCCGCATCAATACCAGCCTCCTGCGGCGGCATCTTCGGACGCCAGATCTGCGGATTTTTGCCTTAACCGTGGGCAGACGGAGCCTGACCAATGTGGCGGTGGTGTGGATCGACGGCCTGACCAACCCCGGGCTGGTAGAGAAAATGAAGGAAAGGCTTACGGAAATCGACATTGACGCGCTGATTTCTCCCTCGGCAGTGGAGGAGTACGTCACCGGCTCCCGCATCACCGCCTTTCCGCTGATTCAATATACCGAGCGGCCTGACCGGTTCAGCCAGGGGCTGCTGGACGGACGGGTGGGTCTGCTGGTGGACGGCCTGCCCCTGGGCTACCTGGCACCGGCCACCCTCGGATATCTGATGGAGAGCATGGAGGATCGGAGCCGGGATTTCATTTCCGCTTCCTGCATCCGGGTTCTGCGCTATGGCGCGCTGGCTCTGAATCTGCTGCTGACTGCCGTGTATATTGCGCTGGTGGAGTTCCATCCGGGACTTCTGCCGGAGCGGCTGCTGAATATTATTCTCACCAGCCGTCAGGAGGTGCCCTTTTCCACGGCGGCGGAGGCGCTGGGTCTTCTGATTGCCTTTGAGCTGTTGCAGGAATCAGGCGTCCATCTGCCCCAGGCCATCGGCCAGTCCGTTTCCACCATCGGCGGTATCGTGGTGGGAACGGCGGCGGTGGAGGCGGGGCTGATTTCCCCGGTGGTGCTGATTGTGGTGAGTATCGCCGGGGTCTGCGGCTTCATTCTGCCCAACCGGGATTTGGCGGAGGCCATTCGGGTGTGCCGGTTCGGATTGGGAGTGCTGGCGGCTTTCTTTGGGTTCTGGGGAATCGCTGCGGGACTGATCGGGATATTCTGGCACCTGAGTACCATTCGCTGCCTGGGCGTGCCGTATTTGCAGTGGTCACCGGCGGGCAGAGGCATCCTCCGAAAACGCTTGAAGCACCAGAAATGGCGTGATGACAGACTGCATCCCAAGGATCGAAAAAATCAGCGATAATACTATTTCTTGATAAAATGATGAAATCATTTTATTCTGCCGTTTCACGGCAGACCGCCTGGGCGGCGGTAAGAAATGTATTGACTTCGTTTTTAAGCGGCAGTTGCCGCTGGCCGCAATCCTGCGGCCTAATAAAACGCTTTTAAGCGTTTTATTAAAAACTCGTATAAAAACGCAAAAAGTGCTTGACAAACGTTAGGTGACGTGCTAATATATGCAAGCTGTCCGCGAGAGCGGGTCGCAGGAGCTCAGAAAATGAAGAATATGTAAAGAATTTGAA
>CAKTXO010000081.1 GCA_934630985.1 uncultured Oscillospiraceae bacterium
GGCTACCAGACCCTGGACGGACTGCTGGAGGCCATCGGTCTGGATCGGGACAAGGTCTGCACCTACTGCTGGACAGGAAAAGAGTAACCGAATCGTATAACGCTGTCATTGCGAACCAGTGCTCACACTGGTGTGGCAATCCCCCGGTTCTTCCGAGAACCTTCGCAAGAATCCATGGCTTTTGCCAGAGGCTGAAATTCGACCTCATCCGCCCTTCGGGCACCTTCCCCTCCCAGGGGAAGGCTTGGGGTACGTTGACCGTTGATTATCAATAAAGGAGTAACATTATGGATCACAAGAATTCCTTCTCCGCAAGCTACGCCGCTGCCGGCGTGGACATCACCGCCGGCTACCGGGCGGTGGAGCTGATGAAAAAGCATGTAGCCCGAACCCGCAATGAAGGCTGCCTGGACGACGTAGGCGGCTTCGGCGGCTGCTTCGGTCTGCCCACCGGCATGGAAGAGCCGGTGCTGGTTTCCGGCACCGACGGCTGCGGCACCAAGGTCAAGCTGGCCATTCTCATGGACAAGCACGACACCATCGGCATTGACTGCGTGGCCATGTGCGTCAACGACATCATCTGCGTGGGCGCGAAGCCCCTCTTTTTCCTGGACTACATCGCCTGCGGCAAGAACGTGCCCGAGAAAATCGCCGAGATCGTCGGCGGCGTGGCCGAGGGCTGCGTCCAGTCCGGTGCTGCCCTGATTGGCGGCGAGACCGCCGAGCATCCGGGCATGATGCCCGTGGAGGATTACGACCTGGCGGGCTTCGCCGTGGGTATTGTGGATAAGAAGAAGATTCTCGACAACACCCGGATGACGGAAGGGGACGTGGTCATCGCCCTGCCCTCCACCGGCATCCACTCCAACGGCTTCTCCCTGTGCCGGAAGGTTTTCGACATCGACAACAACAATCCGGAGCTGTATGTGCCCCGGGCTGAGCTGGGCGGACAGACCATTGCCGAGGCTCTGCTGGTTCCCACCAAAATCTACGTCAAGCCCGTGCTGGCTCTTCTGGAAAAGGTGGACGTAAAGGGCATCAGCCACATCACCGGCGGCGGCTTCTACGAGAACATCCCCCGTTCCATTCCCGACGGCCTGTGCGCCCGAATCGACAAGGCCAGTATCAAAGTTCTGCCCATCTTTGACGTGATCGCCAAGTGGGGCAACATTCCGGAGCGGGACATGTTCAACACCTACAACATGGGCGTGGGCATGAGCATTGTGGTACCCAAGGCGCAGGAGCGGGAGGCTCTGGACATTCTGAAAGCAAACGGCGTGGAGGCCTACACCATGGGCGTCATCGTCAAGGGTGAGGAAAAGGTGGTTCTCCAGTGAAAACCAGAATCGCGGTTTTTGTCTCCGGCGGCGGCACCAATCTCCAGGCCTTGATTGATGCCCAGGGCAAGGTGCTGCAAAGCGGCGAAATTGCCCTGGTGGTATCCAACAACGCCGGGGCCTATGCCCTGGAACGGGCGAAAAAGGCAGGGATTCCCACCGCCGTTGTCCTGAAAAAGGAATGCGGCTCTCAGGATGCCTTTGAGGAAAGGCTCAAGGAGGTTCTGACCGAGCATGGCATTGAGGTCATCATTCTGGCAGGCTTTATGACCATTCTCACCGAGAAGTTCACCTCCTGCTACCCCAAGCGGATTCTGAACGTCCATCCCAGCCTGATTCCCGCCTTCTGCGGGGAAGGCTTCTATGGTCTTCGGGTGCATGAGGCGGCCCTTCGCTACGGCGTGAAGGTCACCGGCGCTACGGTGCACTTCGTCAACGAGATTCCCGACGGCGGCGAGATCATCGCCCAGAAGGCCGTCTGCATCGAGCCCGGCGACACGCCGGAAGTCCTGCAAAAGCGGGTCATGGAGCAGGCCGAATGGGTGCTTCTGCCCCAGGCGGCGGAAACCGTCTGCGCCGGTTTGCAGAGAAAATAAGGGAGATTGCATATGAACGTCTACGAAATCAAGACCATGGCCGAGCGTCTGGCAGGAAATACCTACCCCGGTCGGGGCATTGTGCTGGGAGTGACCCCGGACGGAGCCCAGGCCGTGGCCGCCTACTTCATTATGGGCCGCAGCGTCAACTCCCGGAACCGGGTGTTTGTCCGGGAGCCCGACGGCATCCGCACGGAAGCCCACGACCCCAGTCTCATGAAAGACCCTCACCTCATTATCTATCATCCCGTCCGGGAGGTGGGACAGGGTCTCATCGTCACCAACGGCGACCAGACCGACACCGTCTGGGAATCTCTTGCCAAGGGCGAGAGCTGGGAAGCCGCCCTTCGCACCCGGCAGTTTGAGGACGACGGCCCCAACTGGACGCCCCGGATCTCCGGCCTTCAGGCAGGGGACGGCAGCTATAAAATCTCCATTCTGAAAGCCGCCGACCCGGAAGGGAAAGAATGTGCCCGGTACTTCTATGAGTACCCCGCCGAGCCCGGCCTGGGGCACTTCCTGCACACCTACGTCTGCGACGGCAATCCCGTGATCCCCACCTTCCAGGGGGAACCGGAGCGCACCGCCATCCCCGACGACATCGACGACTTCACCGACGAGCTGTGGAGCAATCTGAATGAAGACAACAAAATCTCCCTGTTCGTCCGGTATACCGACCTGAAAACCGGCGAAATTCAGCAGAGAATCCGCAATAAGCACCTGGAGGACACAAAATGAAAGAATTTGCGTTGAAATACGGCTGCAATCCCAACCAGAAGCCTGCCTCCATCTACATGGCGGACGGCTCCGACCTGCCTATCACCATTCTGAACGGCCGTCCCGGCTACATCAATTTCCTGGATGCCCTGAACTCCTGGCAGCTGGTGAAGGAGCTGAAGGAGGCCACCGGCATGGCATCCGTCACCTCCTTCAAGCACGTCTCCCCCACCTCCGCCGCCGTGGGCAAGCCCCTGCCCGACAGCCTGAAAAAGGCCTGCTTTGTAGACGATGTGCCGGAACTGGACGACAGCCCCCTGGCCTGCGCCTATGCCCGTGCCCGGGGCACCGACCGGATGTGCTCCTTCGGCGACTGGGTGGCTCTTTCCGACGTGTGCGACGTGACCACGGCGAAGCTCATCGCCCGGGAGGTTTCCGACGGCGTCATTGCCCCGGGCTATACCGAGGAAGCGCTGGCTATCCTCAGAGCCAAGCGCAAGGGCGGCTACAACGTGGTGGCCATTGACCCGGGCTATGTCCCCGCCGAGCAGGAGACCAAGCAGGTCTTCGGCATCACCTTCCAGCAGGGAAGAAACAATTTCAAGATCAACGCCGACCTGCTGAATAACATTGTCACCGAGAACAAAAATCTGACCGAGTCCGCCAAAATCGACCTGATCGTGGCACTGATCACCCTGAAATATACCCAGTCCAACTCCGTCTGCTTTGCCTATGACGGTCAGGCCGTGGGCGTGGGCGCCGGACAGCAGTCCCGGATTCACTGCACCCGGCTGGCAGGCTCCAAGGCCGACACCTTCTTCCTGCGCCAGCACCCCAAGACCCTGAACCTGCCCTTCCGGGAGGATCTGGGGCGTCCCGGCCGGGACAACGTCATCGACGGCTACATCAACGGCAACGAAGAGGACGTGTGCGCCGAGGGCATCTGGCAGAATTACTTCACCCGGCAGCCGGAGCGGCTGACCGAGGAAGACAAGAAAGCATTCCTTGCCGGTTTCGACGGGGTGGCTCTGGGCTCCGATGCCTTCTTCCCCTTCCCGGACAACATCAAGCGGGCCAAGGCCTCCGGCGTTCGCTACATCGCCCAGCCCGGCGGCTCCATTCGGGACGATCTGGTCATCGACGAGTGCAACAAGGACGGCATCGTCATGGCCTTTACCGGAATGAGATTGTTCCATCATTGAGAAAAACCTCGGTGCCAGGCATGTAGGGGCGGCCATTGGCCGCCCGCCGAAACCGAGCCATAAAAAGGAGTATCCAACCCGGCAGCATTGCGGGCGGCCAATGGCCGCCCCTACAAGATTTCCCGCCGGGTATCGAGAAAGGTGGACATTATGAAGCTTATGGTCGTTGGCGGCGGCGGGCGGGAGCACGCCATTATCCGCTGCCTGAAAAAGAATCCGGAAGTTACCGAGATTTTTGCCCTGCCCGGAAACGGAGGCATTGCCGCGGACGCGGTCTGCGTTTCCATCGGGGCTACGGATATTGACGGCATTGTGAAATTTGCCGTGGAGAACAAAATTGACTACGCCGTGGTGGCTCCGGACGATCCTCTGGTTTTGGGCTGTGTGGATGCCCTGGAAAAGGTGGGCGTTCCCTGCTTCGGCCCCCGGGCAAACGCCGCCATCATTGAAGGCAGCAAGGTCTTCTCCAAAAATCTCATGAAGAAGTACCGTATCCCCACCGCCGGCTATGAGGTCTTCGACGACATGGATGCCGCCCTTCGGTATCTGGACACCGCCCCCATCCCCACTGTCATCAAGGCCGACGGCCTGGCTCTGGGCAAGGGCGTCATCATCGCCCAGACCCGGCAGGAAGCCAAGGATGCCGTCAAATCCATGATGGCCGACAAGGTCTTCGGCCACAGCGGCGATCACATCGTCATCGAGGAATTCTTAACCGGCCCGGAGGTCAGCGTGCTGGCCTTTACCGACGGCAAGGTGGTAAAGCCCATGGTTTCCTCCATGGATCACAAGCGCATCGGCGACCATGACCAGGGTCTGAACACCGGCGGCATGGGCACCGTGGCTCCCAACCCCTACTACACGGAAGAAATCGCGGCCGAGTGTATGGAAGAGATTTTCCTGCCCACCATCGCCGCCATGAACGCCGAAGGCCGCACCTTCCGGGGCTGCCTGTACTTTGGTCTCATGCTGACCCCCAAAGGCCCCAAGGTCATTGAATACAACTGCCGGTTCGGTGATCCCGAGACTCAGGTGGTGCTGCCCCTGCTGGAAAGCGACCTGCTTACCGTCATGCGTGCCTGCACCGAGGGCACCTTGGAGAACACCGAGGTCAGATTTTCCGACAAGCACGCCTGCTGCGTGATTCTGGCATCCGCCGGATATCCCGTCTCCTATAAGAAGGGCTTCCCCATCACCATGACCGCCGAGGCCGCCGCTCACACCTATGTGGCCGGAGCCAAGCTGGAAGACGGAACCCTCGTCACCTCCGGCGGCCGGGTCACCGGCACCACCGCCGTGGCGGATTCTTTGGCGGAAGCCATCCGGGAAGCTTACCGGCTGTCCGATGGGGTGAAATTCGAGGGAGCCTACCGCAGAAGCGACATCGGTCAGCGAGCCCTGCAGGCCGGAAAATAAGGGAGGACGCCATATGGTATATCGGGTTTATGTAGAGAAAAAGCCGGGCCAGACCCAGGAGGCTCAGGGTCTTCTTGGCCAGATCCGGGACTTTTTGCAGATCAAGGGGCTGAAGGAGCTTCGGATTCTGAATCGGTACGATGCGGAAAACATCGATGAGCAGCTCTTCCGTTACGCGGTGAACACCGTGTTCTCCGAGCCCCAGGTGGATAACGTGAGCTTCCAGGCTCCCCAGGGGCAGATTGTCTTCGCCGTGGAGCCTCTGCCCGGTCAGTACGACCAGCGGGCGGACTCCGCTGCCCAGTGCATCCAGATCATTTCCCAGGGCAACCGGCCTGTCATCCGCACCGCCAAGGTCTATGTGCTCACCGGAGATATTTCCGGCGAAGAGCTGGCTGCCATTAAGAAATACGTCATCAACGCCGTGGAAAGCCGGGAGGCCTCTCTGGACATGCCGGAAACCCTGGCGGTTCATTACGACGCTCCGGAAACCGTTGCCACCGTGGAGGGCTTCACCGCCATGGACGAGAGCGCACTGGCCGCGCTTCTGGAGCAGCTGGGGCTTGCCATGGATTTGGACGATCTGAAATTCCTCCAGGCCTACTTCCGGGACACCGAGCATCGGGATCCCACCATCACCGAAATTCGGGTGGTGGACACCTACTGGTCCGACCACTGCCGCCACACCACCTTCTCCACCCACCTGGACAGCATCACCATTCACGATGCCGGGGTGCAGGCGGCTTATGAGCAGTACCTGGCCGCCCGGGTGGCAGTCTACGGCGAGGAAAAAGCCGCCAAGCGGCCCCAGACCCTCATGGACATTGCCACCATCGGCGCGAAATACCTGAAAAAACAGGGCAAGCTTTCTGAGCTGGACGAGAGCGAGGAAATCAATGCCTGCTCCATCCACGTCACAGCCAAGGTCAACGGCGAAGATCAGGACTGGCTGCTGATGTTCAAGAACGAGACCCACAACCATCCCACGGAAATCGAGCCCTTCGGCGGTGCCGCCACCTGCATCGGCGGCTGCATCCGGGATCCTCTGTCCGGCAGAGCCTATGTCCACCAGGCCATGCGGGTCACCGGCGCGGGCGACCCCCGGGCTTCCCTGAAGGATACCCTGCCCGGGAAGCTCCCTCAGCGGAAGCTCTGCCAGACCGCCGCCGCGGGCTATTCTTCCTACGGCAACCAGATCGGCCTTGCCACCGGCCATGTGGCGGAGCTTTATCACGAGGGCTTCATCGCCAAGCGGCTGGAGTGCGGTGCGGTAGTCGCCGCCGCTCCCGCGGAAAATGTCCGCCGGGAGTGCCCCGCTCCCGGTGACGTGGTCATCCTGCTGGGCGGCCGCACCGGCCGGGACGGCATCGGCGGCGCTACCGGCTCCTCCAAGAGCCACAACCTGAAATCCCTGACCACCATGGCTTCCGAGGTTCAGAAGGGCAACGCCCCTGAGGAACGGAAGATTCAGAGACTCTTCCGCAGCAGCAAGGTCACCCGGCTCATCAAACGCTGCAACGACTTTGGCGCCGGCGGCGTGTCCGTGGCCATCGGCGAGCTGGCCGACGGCCTGCGCATCGATCTGGACGCGGTACGCAAAAAGTATGA
>CAKTXO010000082.1 GCA_934630985.1 uncultured Oscillospiraceae bacterium
AACTTTCAACTTGCATTTTTGATTCTTCAGTCTGTGAGCGTCGCGCTGTTTTCCGGTGTGGTGGCGACGCTGCTGTTTTTTGAGGCCACAAATCTGGTCAAGGACAATCCGAAGCAGCTGGCGGTGGTGGAAGCGACCCAGGCAGGGGAGGTTCTGTTCACCCTGCTGGGCGGAATTCTGTTCCTCCGGGATGCTCTGCCCGAGCCTGTGGGATTTCTGGGCGTCGGCATCGTGGTGCTGGGCATGATTTTGAACTGCCTGTCCGGCTGAGGGCAAAGGCTCCCCTTGTTGATCAAGGGGAGCTGTCATGGCCGTCTCCCGCAAGGCCATGACTGAGGGGATCAGAACTCTTTTATTTTGACAATCCCTCAGTCAGCTGCGCTGACAGCTCCCTTTACACAAGGGAGCCGGGGGTGCTCCCGCACCAGTGCGTCTTTCGATAGCTCCCGGAATGTTTTGGGGATTGCCACACCAGCGTGCGCTACATTAAGGTATGACTGCCACCGGCAGTCATTCAGATTTGGATTCGCTGCGCGGAGCACCACTGGTTCGCAATGACATGCGCAATACGATAACATTCGAAAGAATCAAAAGAAAAAGGCCCCGGTTTTTCAACCGGGGCCTTGAAAGATTAGAAATCCAGACTTTACTTCATGCCCTTAATGGCAGCCTGGGCGGCAGCCAGACGGGCAATGGGTACCCGGAAGGGGGAGCAGGAAACGTAGTCCAGACCGATCCGGTGGCAGAACTCCACGCTCACCGGGTCGCCGCCGTGCTCACCGCAGATGCCGCAGTGGAGGCTGGGACGGGTGGCCTTGCCCTTGGTGACGGCCATTTCCATCAGCGCGCCCACGCCGGTCTGATCCAGCTTGGCGAAGGGGTCGTTCTCGAAGATCTTGTGGGCATAGTAGGCATCCAGGAACTTGCCCGCGTCGTCACGGCTGAAGCCGTAGGTCATCTGGGTCAGGTCGTTGGTGCCGAAGCAGAAGAACTCCGCCTCCTTGGCCATTTCGTCGGCCACCAGGCAGGCTCTGGGAATCTCGATCATGGTGCCCACCTCGTACTTGAGATCCATACCGGCAGCGGCGATCTCGGCATCGGCGGCCTTGATGACCACGTCCTTGACGAACTTCAGCTCCTTGGCGTCGCCGGTCAGGGGGATCATGATCTCGGGAACCAGGTTCCAGTCGGGATGACGGCCCTTGACGGCCAGGGCGGCCTTGATGACAGCTCGGGTCTGCATGGCGGCGATCTCCGGATAGGTGACGGCCAGACGGCAGCCACGGTGACCCATCATGGGGTTGAACTCGTGCAGGGAAGCGATGATGTCCTTGATCTGCTGGACGGTCTTGCCCTGCGCCTTGGCCAGCGCAGCAATGTCCTCCTCGGTGGTAGGTACGAACTCATGGAGCGGAGGATCCAGGAACCGGATGGTAACAGGATAGGACTCCATAGCCTCATACAGAGCCTCGAAGTCGCTCTGCTGCATGGGCTCGATCTTCGCCAGAGCGGCCTCCCGCTCCTCCAGGGTGTCGGAGCAGATCATCTCCCGGAAGGGAGCGATTCGGCCTTCCTCGAAGAACATGTGCTCGGTACGGCACAGGCCGATGCCTTCGGCGCCCAGGGAGCGGGCTTTGATGGCGTCTCTGGGGGTATCGGCATTGGTGCGCACCTTCAGGGTACGGTACTGGTCAGCCCAGGCCATGATCCGGCCGAACTCGCCGGCGATCTCCGCGTCCACGGTGGGAATCTGACCGTCGTAGATATTGCCGGTGGAGCCGTCCAGGCTCAGCCAGTCGCCTTCGCAGTAGGTCTTGCCCGCCAGAACGAAGCACTTGTTCTCCTCGTCCATCTTGATCTCGGTGCAGCCGGAGACACAGCAGCGACCCATGCCGCGAGCGACCACGGCGGCGTGGGAGGTCATGCCGCCTCGGACGGTCAGGATACCCTGGGCGCTCATCATGCCCTCGATATCCTCAGGAGAGGTTTCCAGACGAACCAGAACCACCTTCTCGCCCCGGTCAGCCCAGGTCTTGGCATCCTCGGCGGTGAAGACGATCTTGCCGCAGGCGGCTCCGGGAGAAGCGGCCAGTGCCCGACCCACAGGCTGGGCGTTCTTCAGTGCCTTGGCGTCGAACTGGGGGTGCAGCAGGGTGTCCAGGGTACGGGGCTCGATCATAGCCACGGCCTGCTTCTCGTCGATCATGCCCTCGTCCACCAGGTCACAGGCGATCTTCAGAGCGGCGGGAGCGGTACGCTTGCCGTTGCGGGTCTGGAGCATGTAGAGCTTGCCGTTTTCCACGGTGAACTCCATGTCCTGCATGTCGTGATAGTGATTTTCCAGAATCTGGCAGACCTTGGTAAACTGGGCGAAGGCCTCAGGGAACTTCTCGGCCATTTCGGAGATGGGCATGGGAGTCCGGACACCGGCCACCACGTCCTCGCCCTGGGCGTTGGTCAGGAACTCGCCGAAGAGCTTCTTCTCGCCGGTGGCAGGGTTCCGGGTAAAGGCAACGCCGGTGCCGCAGTCGTCGCCCATGTTGCCGAAGGCCATGGACTGGACGTTGACGGCAGTGCCCCAGGAATAGGGAATGTCGTTCTCCCGGCGGTAAACGTTGGCGCGGGGGTTGTCCCAGGAGCGGAACACGGCCTTGATGGCGCCCATCAGCTGCTCCTTGGGGTTGGTGGGGAAGTCCTCACCCAGCTTGGACTTGTATTCCGCCTTGAACTGACCGGCCAGCTCCTTCAGGTCGTCGGCATCCAGCTCCACGTCCTGGGTGACGCCCTTCTTGGCCTTCATCTGGTCGATGAGAGCCTCGAAGTACTTCTTGCCCACTTCCATGACCACGTCGGAGTACATCTGGATGAACCGGCGGTAGCAGTCCCAGGCCCACCGGGGATTGCCGGACTTGGCTGCCATAACGGCAACCACGTCCTCGTTCAGACCCAGGTTCAGGATGGTGTCCATCATGCCGGGCATGGAGGCACGGGCGCCGGAGCGGACGGAAACCAGCAGCGGGTTCTCATGATCGCCGAACTTCTTGCCGGTGATCTCCTCCAGCTTGTCCACATAGCGCATGATCTCCGCCTGGATCTCCGGGTTGATGGTCTTGCCATCCTCATAGTACTTGGTGCAGGCTTCGGTAGAAATAGTAAAGCCCTGGGGGACAGGCAGACCGATGTTGGTCATTTCCGCCAGATTGGCGCCCTTTCCGCCCAGAAGCTCCCGCATTTTGCCGTTGCCCTCGGTGAACAGATAAACATATTTGTGAGACATTCGCAATTACCCCTTTCCATATCTATGGACGTACCAATTTCGCCCATGCGATTGCATAATTCAATTGTCCCTTTGTGACCGGGACATTATAACATATGCGTCAAAAAAATGCAAATATTTTCTCGAAAATTTTTGCACTTTTTCCAAATATGTTGCTCCCGGAAGGGTTTTATCTGAACAGCAGCCAGGATTTGTATATGAAAAGCCCACAAATTTGCAGGATTTCGGTCATTTTCGGGAAGAAATCCACCGGAATTTTCCCGGGCTCCCGCTGCCGGGGAGGCGGCAAAAGAGGAGCTGTCTCAAAATAGCAAAGTGCCCAAATAGAACGATGTCACAACCCCCTTTATTCCATTGCCCCATCGGACAGGTTTTGCAGAACCTGTCCGATATCCGCATCCATGCAGATGGACTGCGTTTCGATCTCCCGCGGGCAAACCGCCTGTCCTCGATTGATACAGGCGTAGGTGGCGTTCGGGTTCTTCGCCGTCATCTGCCAGAAGGGGTATTTGATGATGACGGGGGTATTGTAGCCAACGCCCAATTCCAGAAAGAGAATTTTTTGCCCCGCGCGGGTTCGAAGAAAATTCTCATACCGCGCCGCTGCCGCGTGCCAGCCCTCGTCCTCTACGAAGGTATCATCGCAGCGGAGGTTCATGGTCAGAGGCTTGCCGCAGTGAGGGCAGGTCGGAAGAAGCTCGGTCGGGATTTTCATATTCTCCTGCCGCTTGACCATTTCACGGATTACGGCTTCGTTCTCGAAGGTCTCCTGACAGCAGGGCTCGCTGCACTGGAACAGACCGTAATCGCCCTGGGTGTAGAACAGCCGCTTCTTGTCAAAGCCCGCCTTCTGGAAGCAGTGGTCAACGTTTGTGGTGATGACAAAGTAATCCTTGTCAGCCACCAGCTTCAAAAGGGCATCGTAGACCGGCTTGGGGGCATCCAGATAGCGGTTGATGTAAATATACCGGCTCCAATAGGCCCAATGCGCTTCCGGCGTAGCGTATGGGTAAAAGCCGCCGGAATACATATCGGAAAAGCCATATCTGGCATAGAAGTCTGAAAAATATTTCTCAAACCGTTCTCCATCGTAGGTGAAGCCTGCCGAAGTGGAAAGACCGGCTCCGGCACCGATCACCACAGCATCCGCCTCGCGGAGGGCTGCCTGTAAATTCTTAATTTGCGCCGAGTAATCGGGCGTAGATTTCTTTGTCCAAGTCTTTGAAAACATTGAAGATCACCTTCTTGACACTGGTTTTTTGATTCATAAACCGGTTCACGGTTTCCACGGCGATTTGCGCCGCCAAGTCGTTGGGGAAATGAAATTCTCCCGTGGAAATGCAGCAGAACGCCACACTTTCCAGGCCGTTTTCCGCCGCCAGCTCCAAGCAGGAGCGGTAACAGGAAGCGAGAAGTTTCTCGTCCTCTTTGGTCACTCGACCGCCGATGATTGGCCCAACCGTATGCAGGACATATTTGCAGGGCAGATTGAACGCGGGCGTGATTTTCGCCTGTCCGGTGGGCTCCGGATAGCCCTGCTGCTCCATCAGCTTCGCACAGGCAAGGCGCAGCTCCACGCCCGCAAAGGTGTGAATGGCGTTGTCGATACAGCGGTGGTTGGGAACATAGCAACCGGTCATGCCGGAGTTTGCCGCATTGACGATGGCGTCGCACTTGAGGGTGGTAATATCCCCCTGCCAGAGATACAGCCCCGGCTGGATGGGCGTCAGGTCGGCAACATCGGTGACGCCCTTTGCGGCGGTCTCCCCTTGCAGATATTCGTCCTGCACTTGCAGAAACTCCGTGCCGATACCCGCCGGTCTGCGGACATTCATCAGCCCCCGCAGTAAAATCTTCTGCCGTTCCGAGTCCGCCGGAATCATCTGCTTCTGGCAGGAGGGACGCTCGTTCAGCAAAGATTGTATGAGAAATAGTCGTTTTTCACTCTGGTTCATGGTCAAAACCTCTTTTCAATGACCTGTTTAGGACAGGTTTCCGCACAACGCCCGCAGTGAAGGCACCGGTGCTGGTCAATGACCACCGGCTTCTTGGTAATGTCGATGCACTTCTGCGGACAGACCGAATAGCACAGCTTGCAGCCGATGCAGCCTTCGCCTACATAGTAACCCGGTGCTTCCTGTGCCGCTTTGCCGATGGTGAAGCTGTCCCGGAGGATGTGCGCCGGGTCGCTGATGTCAAAATACTCGCCGTCCGCTTCATACAGGCAGAACACCTCTAACGCACCGCGGGTATCGCCGGGATAGATGGACTGCATATAGGTATTTTTCTCGAAAATTTCATCCAGCTTCTCGCTGCCGATGTTTTTGATTTTCCCCCGCAGGGAGATCGAGATTTTGTCCTTGGTGGCGGACAGAGCGACGTACCCCTGCTCCATGAGCTGGGCATAGAACGCCTTGCCCTTGGCGGTAAGGAAATACACACCCTGCTCGTCATAGAGCATCATGTCGATGACACGGGTCTGGGGATGCCCGTCTGCACCGATGGTGGCAACAGTGGTGGAGTGGATGTTTTCCACCAGTAATTCCAAATAATCTTGTTTCGTCATAACATCAGCACCTTTTCAGAATCGGCGCAAGCCGTTTATAGGTCAGCATGGTAAAGCCGCCGATGACAAGCCCTTTCAGAATGTTGAAGGGCAAGGCATTGAACAGCACAATGTCCAGCTTTGTGTGGATGAAGGGCAGGAACGCGCCGAAGGAGGCGATCAGCTGATCCAGCGGCATGAAGCTTTCAAACAGCGGCAGCAGGATGAAGTAGTTCGCCAGTGCTGCGGCAATGCCCATCACAAAACTGGCAGCAACACAGGCAAGCAGTGCCGTTTTCTTGGTCTTGCGGTGTTTATAAAGAACTCCGGCAGCGACTACATAGGAAGCGCCCATCAGGAAGTTGGCGATTTCACCGATGCCTCCCGTGGAAGTGGTCATAAGCTGCAAGGTATTTTTGACAAGTTCAATAAGCAGACCGGAGAGCGGCCCGAAAGCAAATGCGCCGATGAGTGCCGGGAAGTCGGATAAATCCATCCTGGCAAAGGACGGAGACAGCGGCACGGGAAATTCTACAAAGGCAAGCACATACGCCATTGCGGAGAGCAGTGCGGTCATAGTGATGGTACGGATGTTGAGGGCGGCAGCTCTTTTCGGCTGCTGCATGGCAACGATGCGGTTCATAATGCTCCTATCTTGAGGATATGCCTGGATTTGAAGCAGCCCCACAGGTGGGGTTCCTGCGGGGCTGCTTCCTCATATCTTCTTTCATCCGGACTATACCGTCGGTTACGGAATCTCACCGTATCGGGCGCTTTTGCGCTTCGCAGACTTTACTGCCGGTCAGGGATTTCACCTTGCCCCGAAGATGTTGAATTGAGAGAGTTTTTAGAACTCGTAGGGAGGATTGCCGGAGAAGTCAGCGATAACGCCGTGAGCGTTATCCAGATAGAACACCTCAAAGATGGGGTTGGTGGCCTCGCCGTACTGACCCTTCACGATGGGGTTCCGGATGCACATTTCCTTGGCAGCCATGTTGTTCTCGAACACAGCCTTGCCGTGCAGACGGATCCATGCGTATTCCGGG
>CAKTXO010000083.1 GCA_934630985.1 uncultured Oscillospiraceae bacterium
ATCCGTGGGGAGGTGAAGGTGCTGTGCTGGCTGGATGACCCGGAAATGCTCTGCGAATTTGACCGCTGCCGCATCGGCGGCCAGGAATATCGCATGGATACCGTCCGGGCGCACAAGACCTGCAACCTGGTGAAGCTTTCCGGGGTGGATACCCCGGAGGAAGCCATGAAGCTTCGGGGCAAGGTGCTGGAGCTGCACCGGGAGGATATTGATGACGAAGTGATCTTTGCCGCCGAGCTCATCGGCATGGAGGTTCTGGCCGACGAGGGCCCCATCGGCACCATCCGGGAGGTGCTGGATTACCCGGGCAACAGCGTCTATGTGGTTCGTGGGGAGTATGAATACCTGATTCCCGCGGTGAAGCAGTTTATTCTCTCCACAGATCTGGAGAAAAACGAAATGCGGGTGCGCCTGCTGGAAGGAATGCGCAGCGATGAGAATTGACATCCTGACCCTGTTTCCGGAGACTCTGGGAGATGTGCTGTCCGAGAGCATCCTGGGTCGCGCCCAGGAGCGGGGCTATATTTCCATCGATACCCACCAGATTCGGGACTACACGGCAAACAAGCAGAATCAGGTGGACGATTATCCCTACGGCGGCGGTCGGGGAGCCGTCATGGCGGCAGATCCCCTCTATCGCTGCTGGGAGGCGGTGTGCGACGAGGCCGGGGGAGCGGTGCACACCGTTTACCTGTCTCCCTGCGGCCATACCTTCTGCCAGGCAGATGCCATCCGGCTGAGCAAGCTGGATAACCTGATCCTGGTCTGCGGCCACTATGAGGGCATTGACCAGCGGTTTATCGACGAATGCGTGGACGAGGAAATTTCCCTGGGGGACTTCGTCCTCACCGGCGGGGAGATTGCCGCCATGGCCGTCACCGACGCGGTGTGCCGGATGGTGCCGGGGGTTCTGGCAGACCCAGAGTGCTTTGAAGAGGAAAGCCACTTTGGTGGTCTTCTGGAATATCCCCAGTATACCCGACCGGCAGTGTGGCACGGCAGAGCCATTCCGGAGATTCTCACCTCCGGCAATCACGAGAAGGTGCGCCAGTGGCGCAGAAAGCAGTCCCTGCGGCGCACCCGCAGCCGCAGGCCGGATATGTACGAAAAGCTGGACTTGTCCTCCAAGCAGGACAAGAAGCTCTTAAAAGAAATGGACGCGGAGGATGCCGCGGATAAGGGGTAGAAGAAAATGGAGAAGCTGATTACTGTGGCTCAGGTCATCGTACCGATTTTCGTGACGGTGCTGCTGGGCGTACTGGCAAGGCGGAAGGGCACTTTTTCTCAGGAACAGGTGGACGGTCTGAACCGGTTCGTGGTGAAATACGGTATGCCCTGCATCGTATTTCGCTCCTGCCTGACAGCGGACATGGGAGCGGAGTCCCTGAGCAGCATGGCAATGGTTCTTGTCGCCGGACTGATTTCCACGGCAGCTGCCATGACGGTGCTGAAAAAGCGGTATCCCTATCATAACCTTCCTATGCTCTTCGTGGCAAAGGAAAGCGGAATGCTGGGCATTCCCTTGTACATGATTTTGTTCGGCGCGGATCAGGCCTTCCGGATGGGGGTGCTTGACCTTGCCCAGGCGCCCACTGCCTATGCGGTCATTGCCCTGCTGACTGCTGACACCGGGGAGAATCCCACTCCGGGGAGCATCCTCAAGAGCATTTTCGCCTCACCCATGGTGAAGATGAGCCTTCTGGGTCTGTTCATGAATCTGTCCGGGGCAGGCCGGTGGCTGGACAGCCTGGGTGTCCTGGGAATTCTTACGGAAACCACGGGTTTTCTCATCCAGCCGGTGAGCGCGCTGATCATCTTCTATGTGGGCTACAATTTCTCTCTGGATTCCCAGAACTACAAAGGGGTGCTGGAGGTTACGGGCATTCTGCTGGGGCTGTATGTCCTGTTCGGCATTGCCATGCAGGGGGTACTGACCCTGGTTCCCAATGTGGACGCGGCCACCCGCTGGGCGGCTGTGCTGTACTGCGTGCTGCCTGCCAGCTACCTGGCTCCCGGCATGGGAAGAAATCCCAGGGACTACACCCTGGCCTCCGGGGTCTGCTCGGTGATGACGGTGGTGTGCCTGGTGGCATTTTGCGTCATGGCGGCCATTGTGGCGTGAGCGATCCTGGTTTCAAAATTACATAAGCGCATCCCGCACAGTTGGGCAGATACCTGCCGGATTGTGCGGGCTTTTTCGTATTTTCGAAGAAAAATCGAAAATACATTGCTTTTTCGTTGACGAATTCGCTTTTTCGCAAATCTGCACGATTCCGGGCGTTCTATTTTCCTGAAATTTGTCTTGAAAAAACCAGGGAGTTAGTTGACGCTAACTGCGAAATATGATATACTCGCATTATGCAAAGGAGAAGAGGCGATAGCATGTTTTTGCAGATACG
The DNA here is from genome assembly GCA_934630985.1 of uncultured Oscillospiraceae bacterium. GTDB lineage: Bacteria > Bacillota > Clostridia > Oscillospirales > Oscillospiraceae > Faecousia. Next base: position 2,400 of record CAKTXO010000083.1, read on the forward strand.
GGATATCCAGAAGAGCTTCGGACAGAACGACAGCCGGGTTCAGGTGCTCAAGGGCGTGAATATGCAGGTGGACAAGGGGGATTTCTGCGTGCTGCTGGGCCCCAGCGGCAGCGGCAAAAGCACCCTGCTGAATATCATCGGCGGCATCGATACGGCGGATGCCGGGGAAATCACCATCGGCGGCACCAAGCTGGGAAAAATGAACCCGAAAAAGCTGGTTTCCTACCGGCGCAATCATCTAGGCTACGTCTTTCAGATGTACAATCTGATTCCCAACCTGACGGTTCGGGAGAACATTGAGGTGGGAGCCTACCTGAGCAAGAAGCCTTTGGATGTGGACGAGCTGCTGCATACCCTGGGCCTCTGGGAGCACCGGAACAAGCTTCCCAATCAGCTCTCCGGCGGCCAGCAGCAGCGCACCGCCATCGGCAGAGCCATTGTGAAAAATCCGGATATTCTCCTGTGTGATGAGCCTACCGGTGCTCTGGATTACCAGACCAGCAAAGAAATCCTGAAGCTCATCGAAACCGTGAATCACAAATACGGCAGCACCGTTATCATGGTAACTCACAACGACGCCATCCGACTGATGGCAACTTTGGTGGTAAAATTCCGGGACGGGGTCGTGCGCAAGGCCTACCGCAACGAGACCCCTGTGGGCGCGGAGGAACTGGAATGGTAAAGAATCCTCTTCGTAAGCGGATTTTCCGGGAGCTGCGCGGCGAGGCGGGAAAATACATCGTGATTTTTCTGCTGCTGGCCATGACCATCTCCCTGGTCTCCGGCTTTCTGGTGGCCGATGGCAGCATGATCGCCGCCTACAATGAAAGCTTCGAAAAATACCATGTGGAATATGGTAATTTCCGGGTGGAAAAGAAGCTGAACAAGGCGCAACTCAAGTACATCAGCCAGGTGGGCATTTCTCTGTACGATAACTTCTATGTGGAGGAGCCTCTGGATAACGGCACGACTGTGCGGATTTTTCAGAACCGGCAGCAGGTGAACCTTCCCTGCCTCATGTCCGGCAGTCTGCCCCAGGGCAGGGGGGAGATCGCCATCGACCGGATGTACGCTGAAAACAATCATCTGGCTGTCGGCGACCGGCTGACCAGCGGTGATCGAAGCTGGACCGTTTCCGGCCTCATTGCCCTGCCGGACTACAGCGCCCTGTTCCAGGACAACAACGACACCATGTTCGACTCTCTCCTGTTCGGCGTTGCCCTTGTGTCCCAGGAGGACTTTGCCGATTTTGACAAGGATACGCTTTTCTATTGCTACAGCTGGCTCTATGACACCCCGCCGACAGACGAAAAGCAGGAAAAGGACATGGCCGAGGACGTGATGAACGAAGTGAACCAGGAGGCGTCTCTGGAAAGCTTCGTGCCCCGGTATCTGAACCAGGCCATCCGCTTTACCGGCGACGACATGGGCGGCGACAGAGCCATGATTATCATGTTCCTGTACATCGTCATTGCGATCATGGCCTTCGTGTTTTCCGTGACCATCGGGGCCACCATTACCAAGGAGGCCAACGTCATCGGCACGCTCCTTGCCAGCGGCTATACGAAAAGCGAGCTGGTTCGCCACTATATGACCACCCCCATTCTGGTGTGCCTTATCAGCGCGCTGGTGGGCAACGTCCTGGGCTATACGGTTCTGAAAAACGTCTGCGCCGGAATGTACTACGGCAGCTACAGCCTGCCTACCTATGTGACTATCTGGAACGGGGAGGCGTTTCTGCTGACCACCGTGGTGCCGGTGCTGATGATGACCGCCATCACCTGGTGGACACTGCGGAAAAAGCTCAGTCTGTCCCCACTGAAATTTCTCCGCCGGGATCTGCGGAAGAATCCGAGAAGCCGGGTATTCCCCCTTCCGAAGGCACTGCCCTTTCTGGCTCGGTTCCAGCTGCGGGTGATTTTTCAGAACCTGGGCAGCTATGTGATTTTGTTCGTGGGCATTCTGTTTGCCAACCTTCTTCTCATGTTCGGTCTGCTGTTTCCCAGTGCCATGCAGCACTATCAGGACACCATGCCGGATAACATGCTCTCCCAATACACCACCATGCTCTCCGTTCCGGCCAACGCCGTCAACGAGAAGCGGAAGCTCCAGAGCCTCATTCACATGATGGAGTTTCAGAACGACGCGCAGACGGAGCAGGCCGGGGCGGAGAAATTCAGCGCCTACAGTCTCATGACCCTGCCCGGAAAATACAAAAGCGAAAGCGTTACCCTCTACGGCGTGGAGCCGGACAGTGCCTATATCAAAGGGGAATTTTCCAAAGACACGGTGCTGATGTCCACCGCCTACCGGGAGAAATTCGGAATTCAGGTAGGGGACAGGGTAACTCTCAAGGAGGAATATGAGGACACCACCTATTCCTTCACGGTGACCGGGGAGTACGATTACATCGGAGCCGTGGCCTTGTTTCTGCCCCGGCAGACCCTGAACGAGACCTTTGGCCTGGGAAAGAGCTACTTCTGCGGCTATTTTTCCCACGAGCCTATCGAGGATATCGACGAAAAATACATCGGCAGCGTCCTGGACGTGACGGCCATGACCAAGGTCAGCCGCCAGCTTATGCGCTCCATGGGGGACATGATGGATCTGGTGAACCTGTTCTCTGTGGGACTGTTCTTCGTGCTGGTGTACCTGCTCAGCAAGATGATTATCGAAAAAAACGCGGTGTCCATTTCCATGGTGAAAATCCTGGGCTATACCCGGCGGGAGATTTTCCTGCTGTACGTCCTGCCCACAACCCTGGTCACCGCTGGCTTTATCCTGCTGAGCCTGCCCATTGAGGGAAAGATCATGGACGTGCTGTTCCGGGAGGTCATGCTCACCTCCATGAGCGGCTGGATTCCCATGTATATCGAGCCGGGGCTTTATGAAAAAATGGCGGTGTACGGCTTTGCCGCCTACGCCGTGGTGGCGCTGATGGAGCTGCGGCGGATTGGAAAAATACCGGAATCGGAGGCGTTGAAATGCGTAGAGTAAGCGTGATGGCGGCATTCCTTGCCGGGACATTGATAATCGGAAGCCTGACCCTTCCCGCCGGAGCGGAGACCCTTTCCCAGGAGGACTGGGACAAGCGGGAGAGCGTCCATGTGACGGCGGCTCCCACGGGCAAGGCCAGGGAGGTGGAGGTGGAGGTAGTTCTCCGCCGGGATGGCACGGCTCCCATCCGGGATAAATCCACTCTGACGGACATCCGCAACACCGAGGGCGACGAGGAATATACCAAGCTCCCCGGCGGCACCCTGTCCTGGGACAACCAGGGGGAGGACATCCACTATAGGGGCAATGCCGCGCCAGAAACCCTGCCCATGGAGATCACCGTCACCTATACCCTGGACGGGGCGGAGATTGCGCCGGAGGCACTGGCGGGGAAGTCCGGTCATCTTACCATGCGCTTTGACTATAAAAACCGGCTGGCTCGGACTGTGGAGGTGGACAAGAAGTCCTACACGGTGCCCGTGCCCCTGATGGCGATCACCCTGGTGCCCCTGGACGAGGATGTGTTCTCCAATGTGAAGGTGACCAACGGAAAAATCCTCAGCCTGGACGACAGCGGCATGGCTCTGGGCATGGTGCTGCCAGGCTTCGGAAAAGTGCTGGATCTTAAATCCCTGAGCTATACCGAGGATGTGGACATTCCGGAGTATTTCGAGATTTCCGCGGACGTGAGGGATTTTACCCTGGATTTCACGGCGACCATGGTGGCTCCCGGATTGCTGGACGAGCTGGACGAGGAAGACCTGGATAAGAACGAGGAAATCAGCGGCACCAGCGATGACATTGACCGGGCTGTCGATGCCATGTTCGACGGGGTGGATACCCTGAAAAGCGCGGTAGATCAGCTGGATCAGGGCATCGGCTCCATGGTGGCGGCTCTGAATACCGGCGTGGAGACCCTGTCCGCCCAGAGCGGGAATCTGAGCCGGCTTTATACCCAGTTCCTGGTGCTTCAGGACGATCCTGCCACAGAGGCGGACGAGTCCCTGTCCACGCTGGCCGGACGGGTGCAGGCAGCCCTGGACGCGGCGGTGGCGGCCGGGGATACGGAAGCCCAGACCCATCTGGAGGAAGTTCAGAAAATGATTGCTCAGATTCTGGATTCCAACGGCGGATTGCTTGCCAAGATCATCGAGGAAAATCAGGTGGCCTCGGCCTATGTTTCCGGCGGTGCCGAGGGCGGCATGAAGCTAAAGGAAGCCATGCAGGAAATGCGCAAGGGCGTGGAGAAATTCCGTAACGGTATTTCGGACTTCCGGGACAACGGCTCCGGAGACTTGAAGAAGCTCTCCAAGGACGCGGACAAGCTCCAGGAGATCATGGACACCCTGAAAGCCATGAAGCGGGCAGGGGAGGACTACACCAGCTTTTCCGG
>CAKTXO010000084.1 GCA_934630985.1 uncultured Oscillospiraceae bacterium
CTCGCTGCCATGAATATAGAACTGACCAACATATTGAATTTTGGGTTTCTGACTCATGGCAATGCTTCCTTCCTGACTCAAGTAACCAATGATGAAATTGGCAAGAGTTATCAGCGAGAGATTTTGGCACGAATGAAAGTTTGAAAAGCGCAGGAATACTTTGTGTACCCGCAAGGGGTATGGCCGCATCCGTAAGCCAGCTTACACTGGCAACGGCTGCGCTATATTTCAAGCTTTTCTAACTGCACAGTCGGGGCGAAAGATCCGTTGAGAACCGCAGACGATTTCATCAGCGGTTACTCAAACTTGTCAGAGTTTTTCGCAAACCCGAAGCTTCGCGCTTCTGGCTCTGGGATTGACCGCCAGCTCCGCCTCCGTGGAGGTGATGGGCTTGCGGGTAATGATCTTCACCTGGGGCTTTCTGCCGCAGACGCAGACCGGGAACTCCCGGGGGCAGATGCAGCCCTTGGCCGCCTCCGCCATGGCGTTCTTCACAATTCGGTCTTCCAAAGAATGGAAGGTAATCACCGCCAGCCGCCCGCCGGGGTTCAGGCAGGGCACCGCCCGCTTCATCACCCGCTCCACACTGCCCAGCTCGTCGTTGACCGCAATGCGGATGGCCTGAAAGCTTCGCTTGGCCGGGTGCTGCTTCTCCCGCAGGGCAACCGCCGGCATGGCTCCCCGGATAATATCCACCAATTCCAGGGTGGTCTCGATGGGGGCTTCCTCTCTGCGCTTGCAGATGGCCGCCGCGATCCGGGGTGCGTAACGTTCCTCGCCGTAGTCGTAGAGAATCCGCTTTAATTCTTCATAAGACCAGCCGTTCACGATCTGCCGGGCATCCAGGGTATCCTCACTGTTCATGCGCATATCCAGAGGGGCGTCTGCCATGTAGGAAAAGCCCCGTTTCCCGTCGTCCAACTGGGGAGAGGACACGCCCAAGTCCATGAGAATTCCGTCCACGCCGGAAATGCCCAGGTCTTTCAGAACGGTGTCCATTTCGTCAAAATTGCTGTGCACCAGGGTCACCCGGTCGGCAAAGGGCTTCAGCCGCTCCCCTGCCGCTTCCAGGGCTACCGGATCCCGGTCAATGCCGATGAGCCTTCCGGTGGTGAGCTCCGCGGCAATCCGGCTGGAATGGCCCGCACCGCCCAAAGTGCCGTCCACATAAATGCCGTCGGGCTTAATATTCAGTGCCTCGATGCACTCTTCCAGCAGCACGGAAACATGATGAAATTCACTCATAGTCCGATCGCCTCCAGAGATGCCAGCAGCTTTTCCGGGGTCAGATTCTCGGATTCAAAGGCCGCAAACTCCTTGGCATCCCAGATTTCCGCCTGCCCTGCCCGACCCACGATCATGACCTCCCGGTCAATGCCCGCGTAGTCCAGCAGAAACTGGGTCAGGCCGAACCGGAACTGCTTATCCGGGGTGCACTCCGCCGCGTTCATGAAAATCAGGCTGGTGGCTCCAGCCCGCTGGGAAATGCTCAGGGCATTGAAGTTGTCGGAAAGCCGCTGCCACTCCTGGGCGGTGTAGACGGTCAGGCAGCGGTGACCGCAGTTGACGCCCAGGGTCACAAAAAAGGTATCCCCCAGCTCGCTTCTCAGCTTTGCCGGCACAAACAGCCGGCTCTTTTCGTCCAGCTTAGCGCTGTACTTGCCGATCATCCGCTTCCCTCCTTCCCTTTTACTCCACTTTACTACCCTTTTGCTCCATTTGCTGACAGTATACTACCCCCGCAGAGAAAAATCAATCTTTTTCTCCGGTTTTTTCCTTTTTGGGTTACAATTTTTCCATAATTCAAACAATCGTTCGTATAAATCAGGTGCAAAAGGAAACTTTCTCTCCTTCCAATTGGAGTTTTACCCGGCTGGGCTTCCGGGCGCAGCCCAGCAGAAAGCCGGCCAGAGGCCCCTCCACCTCCGTCTGCACCAGCCGCCGGAGCTGCCGGGCTCCGTCTTTTCCCGGGCACTTCCCCAGCAAGAACCGGGCAAGTCCCTCCGGCAGCAGAAGCTGGGTGCCCGCGGCGGCGGTGCGCTCCTGAAGCTGGCGCAGATATTTTCCGGCGATGGCTTCCATAGCCTCCTTTCCCAGAGGCGAAAAGCAAACGGTTCGGTCGATTCTCCCCAGAAACTCCGGAGAAAAGCTCCGGCGCAGTGCCTCCCCCATTTCCGCCTTCCGTCCGGCGGCGCAGAAGCCCAGGCCATCTCCCCGAAGCTCACCGCCCGCATTGGAGGTCATGACCACAATGGTGTTGCGGAAGCTGACCCGCCGTCCGGTAGAATCCGTCAGTTCCCCTTCCTCCATGATTTGCAGTAAAATGCCCAGCACCTCCGGGTGAGCCTTTTCCAGTTCATCGAACAGCACCAGGCTATAGGGACGGCGGCGGACGGCCTCGGTCAGCTTGCCCCCCTCCTCATAGCCCACATAGCCGGGAGGGGCGCCGATGAGTCGGGACACAGACTGCTTTTCCATATATTCCGTCATGTCCAGCCGGAGCATGGCCTGCCGGGAACCGTAAATCTCCTGAGCCAGCACCCGGCACAGCTCGGTTTTTCCCACGCCGGTAGGGCCGGCGAAGAGCAGACTGGCAATGGGTCTTCCCCCATCCCGGATGCCGGAATAGCCCCGGCGGACGGCTTCCGCCACGGCGGAAACCGCCTCCGTCTGCCCCACAACCTCCGCCGACAGCAAACCCTCCAGCTCCAATAGCCGCTCCCGCTCTCCGGCGGTGAGCCGTCCTACGGGAATCCCCGTGCGCTGGGACACCACCCAGGCAATGTCCGAGGCGTTTACGTTCCGGCTGCGCACACTGGGCTTGGCCAGATGCTGCATTTTATCCCGAAGCTCCGCCGCCCGCTCGAACTGCCGCTCCCGAACGGCGCCTTGCAGGGCTTCTTCCAGCTCCTTCCGGGCGGTGCCGCCCCGGCCGCTGTGCAGTTCCTCCAATCTCGCCCGGGAGGCTCCCTCATCCAGCAAATCGATGGCCTTGTCCGGCAGGTAAAGGTCAGGCAGATACCGGGCAGACAACCGCACCGCCTCCCGGATGGCATCGTCGGTGATGCGCAGATGGTGATGCCGCTCCAGCCCAGGCCGCAGAGCCTTGAGAATGGCCAGGGTGGCCTCCTGGCTGGGCTCCTCTACCGCTACCGGCCGGAACCGCCGTTCCAGCGCCGCATCCTTTTCGATATACTTCCGGTATTCCTCCCGGGTGGTGGCTCCCAGCATTTGCAGCTCTCCCCGACCCAGGGCGGGCTTGAAAATGTTCGCCGCGTCAATGGCGCCCTCGGCGGCTCCCGCTCCCACAATGGTGTGCATTTCATCCACAAAGAGAATCACGTCTCCACAGCGGCGGATTTCCGCCAGCACATCCCGAAGCCGTTCCTCGAATTCGCCCCGGTATTTGGTGCCCGCCACTAAAGAGGCCATGTTCAGGCTCACCAGCCGCTTTTCCTTCAGCTGGGGCGGCACGCTCCCGGTTGCCATCCGCTGAGCCAGTCCCTCGGCAATGGCGGTTTTGCCCACCCCCGGCTCCCCCACCAGAGCCGGGTTATTCTTGCTTTTCCGGCACAGGATGCCGATGACCGTGTCAATTTCCCGTTCCCTGCCGATCACCGGATCCATGGTGGCGGCTTTCGCCACCAGATCCTCACTGAATTGCTCCAACAGTCTCAAGCGCACGTCCTCCTTCTTCGCTCTTGTCAACACACTTTGCTCCCAGCGCAGATACTCCACCGTCTGGTTAAACAGTTCCTCCGGGGCAAGGCCGGAAAGCCGCAGCAGCTCTCCGGCGGCTCCCCGCTCCTGCCGGGCCATGGCCAAAAGCAGATGCTGGGGCTGAATCTGCCGAACACGCTGGCTTCTGGCCTCTCCGGCGGCTCCCCGCAGAAGGTGCTTGGCCTCCGGGGTCAGTCCCTGGGGCAGGGGCAGCTCCGGGGTTCCCAGGCCGTAGAGCAGCTGGATCAGCGCCTCCATCAGCTCCGGGTCAACCCCCATCTGCCGCAGCACCAGTCCGGTGCTCCCGCCTTCCCGGCTCAGTGCCAGGAGGAAATGGGCCGAGCCCACATAGCTGTGGCCCAGCTCCCGGGCCTTCCGAGCCGCCTGGGAAAGAAGCTCCACCGTGGCCGGGTGATAGTGCATATACCGTCCTTCCCTTCCGACTGCCTGGGCAGTCTTCCTTTTCGGGAAAGCATCGCCAGCTCCGGAAAAAATTATTCCCGAAAAAACGCAAAAAGGAATTGCATTTTCGAAAATCCATGCTACAATGAGGATACGTTACTACATACGCTGTAGAACAGAAAAACATTAGGGAGGTTTTACCATGGCTTATGTAATTACTGACGCTTGCGTTTCCTGCGGTTCCTGCGCCGAGCAGTGCCCCGTTGAGGCTATTTCCGAGGGCGACGGCAAGTACGTCATCGACGCCGATGTCTGCGTTTCCTGCGGCTCCTGCGCCGAGCAGTGCCCCAACGACGCTATCGAGGAAGGCTAATCTTTCTTCATAGGCTTGTAATTGGCCTGCGCCCACGCGCAGGTCAATTTTCTTTTTTCTTGGGAAGCTCTGCCCCAATCAGCTGCGGCTCTGGGCGGATCTTTTCCGCCCACTCTGCGTCAGGAAAAGTGGGAAATACACAAAGTATTCCTCCACTTTCCCTGACTTGATTGGTCAAAAAATCTCTCGCCCATAGCTCTTGCTGATTGGGGCAGAGCTTCCCTTTTTTCTTATAATCGTTTGGTCGTTATTGTCTTATGGAAACACTGCCTAATCATTATCAATTAGAAATTCCCGACGGGTGCTTTCCCCTGAGCACCGATTCCATGGTGCTTTCCCACTTTGTCCGGCTGCCGAAAAACGCACGGGTGCTGGATTTGGGTTCCGGCTGCGGCACTCTGGGGCTGCTGCTGTGCAGTCGGGATGCCGGATGTACTGTCACAGGCATCGAGCGGGACGAAAGGGCTCACGCGGCGGCTCTGGCCAACATCCGAAGAAACCGCCTGGAAAATCGGCTGGAAAGTCTTTTGGCTGACATCCAAGAGGCGCCCCAAAGGCTGACACCGGGAAGCTATGATGTGTGCCTGTCCAATCCTCCCTATTTTTCCGGAGGCCCGGCAGCCAAACTGACTGCCGCCCGGCGGGAGGATTTCTGCCCGGTAAGCGCCCTTATGAAAGCCGCCGGCTGGGCTCTGAAATACGGCGGGGATTTTTATCTGGTGCACCGGCCGGAACGGCTGGGGGAGCTGATCACCGCCGGGGCGGCGGTGGGGCTGGAAGCCAAACGCTTAGGCCTGGTTCGCCATCGCCCCAGCGACCCGGTAAGCCTGATTCTTTTGGGATTCCGGAAGGGAGCCAAGACGGGGCTAATCTGGGAAGAATGGATTCTTCGCAATTCCGACAGCTCTCCCACCTCCCTTTACCGGGAAATCTATCATCTAGGAGGCTAATATGTCCGCAATGCTGTATCTGGTTCCCACCCCCATCGGCAATCTGGGGGATATTTCCCAGCGGTGCCGGGAAACCCTGGAGGCCGCGGATTTCATCGCCGCGGAGGACACCCGGGTGACCCTGAAACTTCTGAACCACCTGGGCATCAAGAAAAGTCTCGTCAGCTACTACGAGCACAACAAGGCTACCCAAGGCAGCCGGATTGTGGAGCGGATTCTGGGCGGTGAAACCTGCGCCCTGGTTTCCGACGCGGGAAGCCCTGCCATCTCCGATCCCGGTGAGGATCTGGTGAAGCAGTGCGCCGGGGCGGGAATTCCGGTCTGCGCCATTCCCGGCCCCTGCGCCGCCATCACCGCCCTGAGCATTTCCGGCCAGGCCACCGGCCGGTTCTGTTTCGAGGGTTTTCTGTCCACGGCGAAAAAAAGCCGCCGGGAGCATCTGGAAAGTCTGAAAAGCGAGCAGCGAACCATGATTTTCTACGAGGCTCCGCACAAGCTTCTCACCACCCTCGCCGACATGGCGGAGGTTTTCGGCGGCGAGCGGCCTCTGAGCCTGTGCCGGGAACTGACCAAGCTTCATGAGGAGGTTGTCCGCACCACGCTGGCGGAGGCGCTGGAACGCTACACCCAGGCTCCCCCCAAGGGAGAATTCGTGCTGATCGTGGCCGGTGCCAAACCGGAAGAAAAGGAAATTCCCTCGGAAACCGATGCCGCCGCCCGGCTGGCGGAATTGACTGCCCAGGGGCTTTCCCGGAAGGACGCGGTGAAGCAGACCGCCAAGGAACTGGGGCTTTCCAAAAACGCGGTTTATGAAATTGCCCTGAAGGATTCGGAAAAAGAATAGGCCTGTTCGACAGCTTTCAATTGCTTTCGCCCTTCTCCTGAAGTATGCTGTCGGGGACAGCGTTATCCCCAAACTCAATGCGACCAGGCTGTCAAACGCCGCACCGGTTCTCCCCCGGTGCGGCGTTTCTCTTTTGGACATTTTACACAATCGGAATCAAAAGCATCTGATCTGGGGCTGGCTCCCCCTGCAAATCGTTTGCCTCCCGGATGGACGCCACCGTGGAGCCTGCCGCCTTTGCCATGTCCCAGAGGCTTCGTTCTCCGGCTCGGCAGAGAATCAGAGAAGGCCT
>CAKTXO010000085.1 GCA_934630985.1 uncultured Oscillospiraceae bacterium
ATAATCGAACACATATCTCTATTTCCTCCTGAAAACAGACCCATGGGAGAGCTGAAAGAATTCAGCTCTCCCGCAGGTGATTTTTTGTTATTCTACGTCCTGGAGGGCATCGTAGCCTTCCTCACCGGTGCGAACCTTCACAACGTTCTCCACATCGTAGACGAAAATCTTGCCGTCGCCGATATGGCCGGTATACAGAACTCTCTTTGCGGTCTCGATGACCGCGCGAACGGGAACCTTGCTGACAACGATATCCACCTGCACCTTGGGAAGCAGGCTGGCCTCTACGGGAATGCCCCGGTAGAATTCCTGCTTGCCCTTCTGGACACCGCAGCCCATGACGTGGGACACGGTCATGCCGGTGATGCCGATGCCCATCATGGCGTTCTTCAGCCGCTCCAGGCGGGCTTCCTTGCAGACAATTTCCACCTTGGTCAGCTTGGGGCTGTCGTTGGCGAACACAAGCATTTTCTTCACGGGAATGGCCTCGGCGGCGGGAGTGTCACCGGCGACCACAGCGGGCGTTTCCTCAAAGTTGGAATCCGGCAGCATGGCAAATCCGGCGTAAGCGGAGGGCAGGCCGTGCTCGGTGGCGTCCAGGCCGGTGATTTCCTCTTCCGCGGAAACCCGCAGACCGATGGTTGCCTTGATTGCCAGGAAGGACAGGGTGATGGTGACAACCGTCCAGGCGGCTACGGTCGCAAAGCCCAGAAGCTGTAATCCCAGAAGCTGGAAGCCGCCGCCGTAGAATAGACCCGTGATGGTTTCGCCGGAGGCGTTGGCGATGGAATAGCCGGGAGCGGCGTCCGTTGCGAACAGACCCACGGCGATGGTGCCCCAGATGCCGTTCAGGCAGTGGACAGCCACGGCACCCACGGGATCATCGACCCGGAGCACGTTGTCCAGCAGCCACACGCCGAAGACTACCAGCACACCGGAAACCGTGCCGATGACGATGGCGCCGAAGCAGTCGGTGACGTCACAGCCGGCGGTAATGGCCACCAGGCCTGCCAGGGAGGCGTTCAGGCACATGGAAACATCGGGCTTGCCGTATTTCACCCAAGTGAAGATCATGCACACCACAGTAGCAACCGCGGGAGACACGGTGGTGGTCAGGAAAATGGAGCCAAGCTGTCCCACGGAGGTGGCAGCGGCGCCGTTGAAGCCGTACCAGCCCAGCCAGAGGATGAACACACCCAGCGCACCCAATGCGATGCTGTGACCGGGGAAGGCGTTGACCTTGATGATCTTGCCGTCGGGGCCGTGGACGAACTTGCCGATCCGGGGGCCCAGCATTTTGGCACCGATGAGGGCGGAGATGCCGCCCACCATGTGGATGGCGCAGGAACCGGCGAAATCGTGGAAGCCTAAGGAAGCCAGCCAGCCGCCGCCCCAGATCCAGTGAGCCTCAATGGGGTAGATCAAGGCGGAAATCACAGCGGAGTACACGCAGTAGGACAGGAACTTGGTGCGCTCGGCCATGGCACCGGAGACGATGGTCGCGGTGGTGGCGCAGAACACCAGGTTGAACACAAAGCTGGAAAAATCGAAGCTTTCATAGGCGGTGAACAGGTCAAAACCGGGCTTGCCGATAAAACCAAACAAATCCTCGCCCATGAGCAGGCTGAAACCGATGAGGATGAATACCACGGTGCCGATGCAGAAGTCCATCAGGTTCTTCATGATGATGTTGCCGGTATTCTTGGCTCTTGTAAAGCCGGCCTCCACCATGGCGAAGCCTGCCTGCATCCAGAAAACCAACGCCGCGCCGATCAGATACCATACACTCCAAATCTCACTCATATTCTTACCTCCTGTTTTTTCTATTGGTCACTTCTTCTTTCCCTGAAAATATATTGATGTAATAGCCGCTTTCCGGGAGGGGATGGTCAGTCCCCTCCCACGGGCCGTCCAAGACGACATTTGGCAGCTATAGAAGGGAGCGTATTATACGAGTTTTTCATAAAACGCTTAAAAGCGTTTTATGAGGCCGCAGGATTGCGGCCAGCGGCCACTGCCGCTAAAAAACGAAGTCAATACATTTCTTACCGCCAGCCAGGCGGTCTGCCGTGAAACGGCAGAATAAAATGATGAAATCATTTTATTAAGAAATAGTATTAACGAACACCGAACAGCAGTTCGCCGTAGGTGGGGAAGGGCCAGTACTTTTCCGAAGTCTGGGTCTCGGCCTCGTCGGCCACCGCCCGAAGGGCGGCCATCTTGCCCAGAACCGTATCCCGGATGGCGAAGGACTCTTCCTTCACATCGGAAATACCCTTCAGCTCCAGCAGCGCGTCCTCCAGCTCGTCGGTCTTGACGGCAATCTGATCGGTCAGCGTGGACAGCTTTTCCACCAGGCCCGTCTCATAGGCACAGGCGATGCCGGGAGCCACAGCCTTTTTGGCGGCGGCGGTCTTGGCAAGCTCGGACACATAGCCTTCCACGGCGGGCAGAATCTCTTTGCGAGCCATGTCAATCATGGTGTTGGCCTCGATGGTCACGGCCTTGCAGTAGTTCTCCAGCATGATCTCGCACCGGGATTCCAGCTCGGCCACGGAGAAGACCTTGTGAGAAGTGAGCATATCCACATTCTTCTTATCCAGCAGATGAGGCATACAGTCGGGAGTGGTGGGATAGTTGCACAGACCCCGCTTCTCGGTAGCCTCCTTGATCCAGGCCTCGTCATAGCCATTGCCGTTGAAGAGGATCCGCTTGTGATCCTTGATGGTCTTGCGGATCATCTCATGCAGGGCAGTCTCGAAATCCTCGGCACCCTCCAGCCGGTCGGCATAAATCTTCAAGGACTCAGCCACGGCGGAGTTGAGCATCATGTTGGCGCAGGCAATGGAGTTGGAGGAGCCCAGCATCCGGAATTCAAACTTATTGCCGGTGAAGGCGAAGGGGGAAGTACGGTTCCGGTCGGTGGTGTCCCGGGCGAACCGGGGCAGAACGTCCACGCCCAGCTTCATGGTGGTCTTCTGGGTTCCGGCGTAGGGAGCGTCAGCCTCAATGGCATCCAGAATGCCCATCAGCTCATCGCCCAGGAAAATGGAGACCACGGCGGGAGGGGCCTCGTTGGCGCCCAAACGGTGATCGTTTCCGGCGGTGGCCACAGAAATACGGAGCAGATCCTGATAGTCGTCCACGGCCTTGATGACCGCGCACAGGAACAGCAGGAACTGGGCATTCTCATAGGGAGTTTCGCCGGGGGACAGCAGGTTCACGCCGGTGTTCGTGGCAATGGACCAGTTGTTGTGTTTACCGGAGCCGTTGACCCCGGCGAAGGGCTTCTCATGGAGCAGGCACACCAGGCCGTGCTTGGCAGCTACCTTCTGCATGATCTCCATGGTCAGCTGGTTGTGATCGGTGGCAACGTTGGTGGTGGTGTAGATGGGAGCCAGCTCATGCTGAGCGGGAGCCACCTCGTTGTGCTCGGTTTTCGCCAGGATGCCCAGCTTCCACAGCTCCTCGTTCAGGTCGGCCATGTAGGCAGCCACCCGGGGCTTGATGACGCCGAAGTAATGATCGTCCATTTCCTGACCCTTGGGAGGCTTGGCACCGAAGAGAGTCCGGCCGGTGTAAATCAGGTCTTTGCGTTTGTTGTACATCTCCCGATCCACCAGGAAATATTCCTGCTCCGGGCCTACGGAAGTGCGGACGCAGGACACATCCTCGTTGCCGAAGAGCTTCAGAATCCGCATGGCCTGTCGGTTCAGAGCCTCCATGGAACGAAGCAGGGGAGTCTTCTTGTCCAGAGCCTCGCCGCCGTAGGAGCAGAAGGCTGTGGGGATGCACAGGGTTTTTCCCTTGATAAAGGCATAGGAGGTAGGATCCCAGGCGGTATAGCCTCTGGCCTCGAAGGTCGCCCGCAGGCCGCCGGAGGGGAAGCTGGATGCGTCAGGCTCACCCTTAATCAGCTCCTTGCCGGAGAAGTCCATAATCACGCCGCCGTCGGGAGCCGGGGAGATGAAGCTGTCATGCTTCTCAGCGGTAATGCCGGTCAGGGGCTGGAACCAATGGGTGTAGTGGGTTGCGCCATTGGCCACCGCCCAATCCTTCATGGCAGAGGCCACGGCATTGGCAACGCTGGCATCCAGCTTCGCGCCGTGATCGATGGTCTTGCGCAGGGACTGGTAAACATCAGAGCTCAGATTGGCCTTCATCACCCGATCGTCAAAGACCAGACAGCCAAAATAATCAGAAACAGTACCCATAAAATAACACCCTTTCTACTTTGTTCGGATATAAAAAGAAGACAAGGACGCCTGAGTGTTTCCACTCAAAGACATCCTTGCCTTATGGGCGCATTGTACACTACCCGCGGCCATTTGTCAACACCCTGCACAAAAAATATTTTTTTGCTTTGGGCAGATTGACAAGCCGCATTTCGTCGAATATAATTTTTCCAGAATATTCTGTCGGCGGATTCCGCCGAAAACCCGGATTCCGGAAAGGAAGGGTATTATGAAATACACGCCCCAGGAAGTCATGCAGTATATCCAGGAGGAGGATGTGAAATTCATCCGTCTTGCCTTCTGCGATGTATACGGATGCAATAAGAACATTTCCATCATGCCCCAGGAGCTGGAGCGGGCTTTTGAGTACGGCATTGCCATCGATGCCTCCGCCATCGCGGGCTTCGGCGATGAGGTGCATTCCGATCTGTTCCTCCACCCGGATCCTGCCACCATTTCCGTGCTGCCCTGGCGGCCGGAGCACGGCCGGGTGGTGCGGATGTTCTGCTCCATCACAGACCAGCGGGGGGTTCCCTTCGTCCACGACTGCCGGAACATTCTCAAGCAGGCGGTGGCTGACGCGGCGCAGGCAGGCTTTACCTTCTCCTTCGGCTCCGAGCTGGAATTCTACCTGTTCCGGCTGGACGAAAACGGAGAGCCTACCCATATTCCCTATGACCAGGCTACCTATATGGACGTGTCCCCGGACGACAAGTGTGAAAACGTCCGCCGGGAGATTTGTCTGACCCTGGAGCGGATGGGTATTCGCCCGGAGTCTTCTCACCATGAGCAAGGCCCGGGGCAGAACGAGATCGATTTTCGCTATTCCGATGCTCTCACCGCCGCGGACAACGCCGTGACCTTCTGCACCGTGGTTAAGACCATTGCCGCGGGCAACGGCCTTTACGCGGACTTTTCCCCCAAGCCTCTGCCCAATCAGCCCGGCAGCGGCTTCCACATCAATATGTCCGTCAAGGGCCCCGGAGAAAACCGGATGCACCACATGATGGGCGGCATTCTGCGGCATGTGTCGGATATGACCCGTTTTTTGAATCCCAGTCCCCAGTCCTATAACCGGCTGGGCGCTTTCAAGGCTCCCAAGTATATTTCCTGGTCGAACAATAACCGCTCCATGCTCATCCGGATTCCGGCGGCGGCAGGGGAGTACCGCCGGGTGGAGCTCCGCTCCCCGGACTGCACCGCCAATCCCTATCTTGCCTTTGCCCTTCTCATCTGGGCAGGCCTAGACGGTATCCAGAACGAGATTGACCTGCCGGAGAAGGCAAACGTAAATCTCTACACCGCCGAGCCCCGGGAAACCGAAGACATGCAGACCCTGCCGCTGTCTCTGGGAGCGGCAACCAAACGGGCGGAGGAAAGCGAATTCATCCGGGCCCATCTTCCGCAGTCGCTGATCGGGTGCTACCGGCATCATTGATACGAGAAACAGAACCACAGAGAAAAGGAGGGGAGAAAGATGCTGTTCAGCGCAGATACCTACAGTGTGCTGGTGGTTTCCGGCCAGCAGAAGCTGAACGAAGCTTTGCGCCCCATGCTCCCTTCCTCCGAGTTTTACCCGGTGTCCTTCTGCACCAACGCCGCCGCTGCTCGCCGGGAGCTGGTGGGACGGCGCTATGACCTTGTCATCGTCAATGCGCCTTTACCCGATGAAAGCGGAACCCGCTTCGCCATTGACACCGGCAGCCGGACGGATACGGTGGTACTGCTTCTTCTCCGGGCGGAGAGCTTCGAGGAAGTGGACGCCCAGGTAACACCCTACGGGGTGTTTACCCTACAGGTACCCTTCTCCGCCGGAACCCTTCGCCAGGGGCTCAAGTGGATGATCACCGTCCGGGAACGTCTGCGGAAAATGGAAGCGAAGAATCTGTCCATTGAGGACAAGATGGAGGAGATCCGTCTGGTGAACCGGGCGAAATGGATTCTCATTGAGCAGCTGAAGATGACCGAGGCCGAGGCCCACCGGCACATTGAGAAGCAGGCAATGGATCGGTGCTCCTCCAAAAAGGACATTGCCCTGGCCATCATCCATACCTATTCTTAGGGAAACTCTGAATAAACCGTCTGCGGCTGGGCAGCGGATCTTTTGCCCCCAGTCTGCGGTTTGAAAAATGGGAAATACACAAAGTATTCCACCGTTTTCCAAACCTTGCCTGAGAACAAAATCTCTCGCTACCAGCTCTTGCCGATTTAATCAGAGCTTCCCTAGGAAGTCTCTGTCCGGCGCAAAAAACAGTTGTATTATTCTGGATTTGTGGTACAATAAACAAAAGTATGTCGTGCCCCGCGGCACGGCG
>CAKTXO010000086.1 GCA_934630985.1 uncultured Oscillospiraceae bacterium
GGCAAGTTCGATCTGGCCTCCTGCGCCAAGCGCAACGGTCTGGATGCCATCCACGACACCGTCCACGAAATGGCTCGTGACGAAGCCCGCCACGGCCGTGCGCTGAAGGGTATGCTGGATCGGTACTTCGCCAAGGAGATCGCTCTGGAGAAGGCCGCCGCCAAGGCCAACAAGGTCGCTGAGAAGGCCGTTGACGCAGCTGCCGACGTAGCCTCCAAGCTGGGCGACATCTTCAAGAAGTAATCGAAGCTGCCAGAATCAGTCAAAGGAGAAGCCCCTATGAAATATGTCTGCGATGTCTGCGGCTGGGTCTATGACGAGGAAGAAACCGGCGTCAAGTTTGAGGATCTGCCCGAGGATTTCGAGTGCCCCCTGTGCGGCGTGGGAAAGGATCAGTTCTCCCCCGCGGAATAAACCCACAGTCAAGAAAGAGGAAGCAAATTTCGGTTTGCTTCCTCTTTTTGTGCATTTTGGGTGGAAATAAATCTGAACAGCCCTTGAATTTTTCTTGAATTCTCCCCGGCAGGGGTGGAAGTTTCCCGGCATTTGTGGTATACTGTGGGCAATTATAGGATGCGGAAGTATGCAAACCTTTGAACGGAGAGAAGACTATGCTGGAATTACTGTCCCCCGCCGGTTCCATGGAGGCCCTGCGGGCCGCGGTGCAAAACGGTGCCAATGCGGTGTATCTGGGCGTGGGGAATCTGAACGCCCGCCAGAGCGCCAAGAATTTCACCCCCCAGACCCTGGTGGACGCGGTGAAATACTGCCACGTCCGGGGTGTGGATGTGCACCTGACCCTGAACACCCTGGTCTCCGACCGGGAAATGAAGGAGGCGGCGGAGCTCATCCGCCACGCCGCCCAGTACAATATCGACGCCTTTATCGTCCAGGACTTGGGTGTCGTGCAGCTGTGCCGCCAGATTGCGCCCCACATTCCTATTCACGGCTCCACCCAGATGACCATCCATTCCCTGCCCGGAGTGCAGCTGTGCGCCGCCATGGGCATGAAGCGGGTGGTGCTCAGCCGGGAGCTGAGCCGGGAGGAAATTCGGTACATCTGCGCAAATTCTCCCATCGAAATTGAGGTTTTCGCCCACGGGGCTCTGTGCATGAGCTACAGCGGCCAGTGCTACCTGTCCGCCGCCATCGGCGGCCGCTCCGGCAACCGGGGTCGGTGCGCCCAGCCCTGCCGCCAGAGCTACGGCTACGGCCGCTGGGAGGAAAAATATCCCCTGAGCCTGAAGGATAACTGCCTGGTGCACTACTTAGGCGAACTGGAAAGCATGGGCGTGGCCTCTGTAAAGCTGGAAGGTCGGATGAAAAAGCCCGAGTATGTGGCCACCGTCACCGCCGTGTATCGGAAGGCCATCGACGAGGGCGTGGTTACGAAACCCATGATGGACGCCCTCATGACCGCCTTCAACCGCCAGGGCTTCACCGACGGCTATTACACCAGCCGGGTCAACCGGAAAATGTTCGGCATCCGCCAGGACACCCGGGACGATCCCCAGTGGCTTCAGGCCGCCCGTCAGTCCTTTGAGGCGGGAGAAACCCCGCTGGTTGACCTGAAGTTCCGGGCGGTGGTCACTGTGGACGGCAGTTCCCTGACCGCCACCGATCCGGAAGGCCGCACCTGTACCGTCAACGGCCCCCGGCCGGAGCTGGCTCGGAATGTTGCCCTGACCGGGGAAATGCTTGCCCAGCGGGTAGCCAAAACCGGCGGCACGCCCTACCGCTGCGTAGAAGTGCGCACCCGGGTTGACCCAGGCCTCATCATCTCCGCCGCCGCCGTCAACGCCATGCGCCGGGATGTGCTCAATCAGCTTACCGCCCTGCGAGCCCGGCGGGCAGATTTCCCCATCAACCCGCCCAAAAGCGTCCCCGACTATCGGGGGCCAAAAGACCTGCCCGGCCTGACCGTCCAGGTCACCACCCGGGAGCAGCTGACCCCGAACCTGCTCAATTCCGAAACCGCCATGCTCTATGTGCCCCTGCACATTCTGGCCGCCGACCCGGAAATGACCAACCTGCTGGTCAAGCGGGGACGGCTGGCGGTGGTGCTGCCCCGGATCGTCCACGACGGGGAAATGCCAAAGCTGAAAAAGGACTTGGCGTTGCTTCAGAGCATCGGCGTGAAGAACGCTTTGGTTGGCAATCTGGGTCTGCTGGCTCCTGCCCGGGAGGCGGGAATGCGGATTCACGGAGACTTCGGCCTGAACATCTACAATTCCGTATCCATGAACGTGCTGCGCTCTTTGGAGGTCTGCTCGGCTCTCGTCAGCTTCGAGATGACCCTGCCCCAGATCCGGGACTTGAGCAAGGCGGTGAACGCGGAAATCCTGGCCTACGGCAGAATGCCCCTGATGATCACCGAGCAGTGCCTGATTCAGGGACGCACCGGCGAGTGCACCTGCCACTTAGGCAACACCAAGCTGACCGACAAAACCGGCGCGGAATTTCCCATTCTCAAGGACGGGGACAGCTGCCGCAGCGTGCTGTTCAACGGCAAGAAGCTCAGCTGGCTGGATCGGCAGGACGACCTGGCAAAGCTGGGGGTCTGGGCCATCCGGCTGTACTTCACCACGGAGAACGCCCGGGAGGTTGACCGGGTTCTGGAGGATTACCTGAATCCCGCTCCCTTTGACCCCGGCGCCTGTACGAGAGGGCTGTACCTGCGCGGCGTGGAGTGATCAAAATGCAAAATGCAGAATGCAAAATGCAAAATGAAGATGTCGGAAGCGGCAATGTGGTGCTGGACAAAAGCTTCGATTTCGCTGTGCGCATTGTCAATGCCTATAAGTTCCTGACGGGGGAGCGCAAGGAATTCGTACTTTCCAAGCAGCTTCTGCGCAGCGGAACCAGCATTGGCGCAAACGTTTCGGAAGCCCAGCGCGGCCAGTCCCGGGCGGATTTCTACACCAAAATGTGCATTGCCCTGAAGGAAGCGAACGAAACTCACTACTGGCTGAAGCTCCTTTACCGCACCGATTTTCTGACGAAGCAGCAATTTACCAGTCTGAACAGCGACATCACAGAGCTGATCGGCCTTCTAACCGCAATCTGCAAGTCCGCGCAAGCCTCTCGTTAAAACCCGTATATCCCCGTAACCTAATTTTGCATTTTGCATTCTGCATTTTGCATTCGACTGAAAGGAGTCTTATGCGACTGATTTTAGCCTCCGGGTCTCCCCGGAGAAAGGAACTGCTGGGGCTTTTCGGTGTTCCCTTCACCGTGCACCCGGCAGACATCGATGAAACCATGGATCCCGCCTGGTCTGCCTTTGACGAGGTGGCTCGGCTCAGCCGGGAGAAGGCGCTGGCCGTTCCCCGGGAAAAGGACGACCTGGTCATCGCCGCGGACACCATCGTGGTCTGCGAAGGGAAAGTGCTGGGAAAGCCCCACACAACCGCGGAAGCCAGAGAAATGCTCACCCTGCTTTCCGGCCGGGATCATCAGGTGATGACCGGCTGCACCGTGCTTCGGGGGAGCATTGCGGAGACTTTCACCGAAGTCACCGATCTGCACTTCCGTCCCCTCTCCCGAAAAGAAATCGACCGCTACATCGCCACCGGCGAGCCTATGGACAAAGCCGGTGCCTACGGCATTCAGGGCGGAGCCGCTCTGTTCTGTGAGCGGATGGTAGGCGATTACTATAACGTTATGGGGCTGCCCGTCTGCCGCCTGGGTCAGGTGCTGCGGAAAATCGCCCCGGAAATCATGGAGGATACGCAATGAGAAATCTCTTCAGCACCAAGGTAAAGGTGCTTGTGGTGCTTGCCATCCTGCTGTCCATCGCTCTGGCCATTGCCAGCGGCGTTTCCAACACCTCGGTGGTGGACTTGGCGGTGAAGGGAGCTTTGGCTCCCTTCCGTGCCGCTTCCACCGCCCTGACCTCTATGGCGCAGAAGTACTACGGTTATATGTTCCGCTATGAGGCTCTGGCCGCGGAAAACGAGGTGCTGAAAAAGCAGCTTTCGGAAATGGAAGACACCGCCCGGCAGGCAGAATCCGTCTCCCGGGAAAACCAGCGTCTGCGCAAGGGCCTGAATCTGCTGGAAACCCACGAGGACTACAAGCTGGTGGATGCCTACATCATCGGCTGGAGCTCCTCGGACTGGGAGAATACCCTGACCATCAACCGGGGCACCAACTCCGGCATTCAGGTGAATATGTGCGCCATTACGGAAAACGGCGAAGTGGTAGGTCTGGTCACGAAGGTGGGTCTGAACTACGCGATAGTTACCACCATCCTGGACTCCACCCTGGAAATTTCCGGCACCATCGCCTCCTCCGGCTACAACGGCATGGTCAAGGGCGGCTACATCAACGGCCATCAGACCTTGCTGCAAATGAACTATCTGCCCTCCGCCGCCATCATCCGGAACAAGGAGCAGGTGGTGACCTCCGGCTCCACCGTGTACCCCCGGGGGCTGATTATGGGCAACATCGTGGACGCCGGCTTCGAGGAAACCGGCATCGCCAAGTACGCCCTGCTGGATCCCGCCGCGGAAGTCAACTCCCTGGAGCAGGTGTTCATCATCACCGAGTACACCACCGAGGCCGTGGCCTCCTCCGGCACTTCTGCCGCTTCTTCCGGCACTGCCGGTGAAACCACTGCCGCCACCGAGCCCACCGCCTCGACGGAGACCTCTCCCGACGGTGGCTTCGGCTAAGAGGGAACGCCCATGGCTGAAAAGAAAAAGCGCAAGTCCTCCCGGCGACCCCGGCAGCGCAGCCTGACCGACCTGTTCCGCCGGCACAAAAGGCAAAAAGCGAACGAATTCAAGCCCGATGCCCCCACCGCCACTCTGTTCAAAACCCGGAAGCTGACCCAGCAGCAGCAGCTCCGGCTGACCAAGTGGGTGCTGTATGTGGCCATCATCGTGCTGTGTCTTGTCATTCAGGACACGGTGATGTGCCGCCTGCCCCTCCTCGGCGCTACCACCGATCTGCCGGTGGCAGCCATTCTGCTCATCACTGTCACCGAGGGCACGGAGGTGGGAAGCCTTTTCGTGCTGATTGCTTCCGTCCTCTACTACTTTTCCGGCACCGCTCCCGGCCCCTACTGCATCGGCCTGATGTCCGTCTTCGGCATCTTCGTTACCATGATTCGGCAGATGTACTGGCACCGGAGCCGGGGCAGCCTGACCATCAGTGCCATGCTGGCCCTTGTGTGCTATGAGCTGGGGCTGTTCGTCACAGGCCTTCTCATGGGTCTGACCTACTGGGGACGGCTCCGGTACTTCCTGCTCACCTGTCTGTACACCTGTCTGATTATGATTCCCCTTTATTCCCTGATCAACAAAACCGGTCTCATTGGAGGTAATACATGGAAAGAATAAGCCGCTTCCGTGCTGGTATGTTTCTGGGATTGTTCGCGTTTATCCTGCTTCTTTACTCTTTCAGGCTCTACAAGCTTCAGATTATTGATACCAAAGGCAACACCGACAATACCCAGGTTTATAGTACCATCACCACCGTCCGTGCCGCCCGTGGCGATATTCTCGACCGCAACGGCAACGTGCTGGTGGGCAACCGGGCTTCCTACAACCTGGTGTTCAACCACTACGTCACCAAGTCCAACCCCAACTGCAACCAGGCTCTTTACACCCTGGTGCAGAAGTGCCGGGAGCTGGGCATTACCTACTCCGACCACTTCCCCGTGTCCACCAGCCGTCCCTTCGTCTATACTCTGACGGATTTCACCACCACCTGGCAGAACTACTTCCAGCTGTTCATGGTAGACCGGGTTCTGGACTCGGACATCACCGCCCCCCTTCTGGTGGAGAAGATGCGTGAACGCTACAGCATTCCCACCAGCTGGTCCGATGAGGACGCCCGGGCGGTCATCGGCTTCCGATACGAATTTGACCTGCGCGGTATCACCAAGCTGCCTACCTACACCTTCCTGGAAGACGTCACCGACCAGCAGCTGTCCGCCATTCTGGAGCTGAATACTCCGGGCCTGAACGTTGAGGCCTCCACCGTCCGGGAATACCACACCAAGTACGCCGCCCATATCCTGGGCTATCTTGGCGGCATGAACGACAGCCAGTGGGAGGAGTATCAGGATCAGGGCTACTCCATGGACGCGAAAGTCGGTCAGACCGGCTTTGAGCTGGCCTTCGAGGAGTACCTCCACGGCATTGACGGCACCCGCTATGACGAAGTCAACAAGGATGGCGCTACCACAAAATCCTACTACACCAAGGAGCCTGTGGCCGGAAACAGCGTGGAAACCACCATCGACATCAAGATTCAGGAGGTGGCGGAGAAAGCTCTGGACAGCGTCATGGCCAAAATCAAGGATCCGGAGCAGAACACCTCCACCGCCGGCGAGGGTCTGGACGCGGAAGGCGCCGCCGTTGTCGTCATGGAGTGCCAGACCGGCAAGATTCTGGCCTGCGCCAGCTACCCCACCTTTAACCTTGCCACCATGTACGAGGACTGGGCGGACATCGAGGCCGATCCTCTGAAGCCCTTCTTCAACCGGGCCTTCGGCGCCGAGTATCCTCCCGGCTCCTC
>CAKTXO010000087.1 GCA_934630985.1 uncultured Oscillospiraceae bacterium
TTCTGATTACCGATGTTGTAAACTGCATACGGCGGAATCGGCAGACCATCTTCACCGTTCTTCTTGTCCGGTGCCTTCTTCATCACACGGACAACGCCCTCAACGATGTCATCCACATAAGTAAAGTCACGCTTGCAGTTGCCATAGTTGAAGATCTTGATGGTTTCGCCCTTCACCAGCTTATTGGTAAAGCCAAAGTAAGCCATGTCAGGACGACCTGCAGGACCATATACAGTGAAGAAGCGCAGGCCAGTGGAAGGAATGTTATAGAGCTTCGAATAGGCATGAGCCATCAACTCGTTAGATTTCTTAGTAGCTGCATAAAGGGAAACCGGATTGTCAACCTTGTCATCCGTGCTGTACGGAACTTTCTTATTAGAACCGTAGACAGAGGAAGAAGAAGCATAAACCAGATGCTCCACACTCTCGCAATGACGGCAGGCTTCGAGAATATTAAAGAAGCCGACCAAGTTAGATTCCACATAAGCATCCGGGTTGGTGATGGAGTAACGCACACCAGCCTGTGCTGCAAGGTTAACAACCACAGACGGCTTGTACTTCTCGAACAGCTCAGTGATCAGTTCCTTATCAGCGATGTTGCCTTTTACAAAAGTGAATGTGGGATACTTGGCCAGCTCATTCAGGCGGAACTCTTTCAATGCCACATCATAGTAGGCATTCATGTTGTCGATGCCGATGACCGTAGCGGAAGGAGCTTCCTGATAGATTCGCTTCACAAGGTTGGATCCTATAAAGCCCGCCGCACCTGTGACTAAAATAGTTTTATTATCCAAAGTAACTGTGCTCATATGTATTCCTCCGTTTTTGTTAACTTCCTAATCTATGCACACATCCCGAAAAATGGTATTTCTTGCCATCATATTCTTTTACTCCTCAACTTTACTTCATGGCACAACAACAAGCCTGTATACAGATTGCAGTGACAATCTATACGCAGGCTTGTCCTCGTACCTCCTTATTTTGTTTTCTGCTCTATCAGCTTTCGCTGTGGTGGGTTAAGTATAGAGCGCAACCAGAAGCCATTAACCCCTGAAAACACGCTGTCCATAACGCACCATGACAAGCAGAAACAAGTTGAGGTGAAAAGGTCAAGCCGCGTAAACCCGCATGAAATCAGGACTTCTTCTGGTTACCCACATTATTTCACAGGTTCCGTGGATAGTGTTGACTACACGCTTGCCAAAAAGTTTTGGTATCCAGCAAAAAAAGCAGGACCTTCCGCATGGATATGCACCACATCGTATCTTCCAAATGCACTATAAAGTGCCGCGAAAAAGGAAGCGCTTACCGCCGCGAGTCCCTTTTTCTCAATGGTCGGAACAACCTTTTGACGGATACCATCATATTCAATCGCTTTGTCATACTCTGCACCGCTTACATGATGGCCCGCTCTATTATAGCAAGTTATCTCACAACCATTCTGTGCCATTCGGGTGCATAGTTCTTTGACAACGATCTCTACCCCGCCTTCACGAGAAAGACGTTTCTGTCCGAAAACCGCAAGTCTGATTTTTCCTTCCATGACTTCTCTCCAACCGTCATTTTATATTAGGGAAGCTCTGATGAAATCGGCAAGCACTGGCTTACGGGTGGGGCATACCCCTTGCGGGTACTGAACCTTGTCTGAAAGCAAAATCCCTTTTCCCATAGACCCTCCTAAAAAGACAACAAGCCTGCGGCGGCGCATTGCCATCGCAAGCTTGAATCGGCCATTCACTTTCTACTGCTGATGCACTCCGGTTTTGTGCGACTCTCAGCAGCCGAAGAGAGAACGGACAATTCAACCCGCCTGAACGGCTGCGCCTGGGTTAAGGGGGAGTCCCACCGGGAACCTGCCGCCCCATTTCGCCATTCTGTGCGGTCGCCCTTTTACACCCTTACACGCAACATTATATTTCAATTTCCGGCGAACGTCAAGCTTTTTCCCCCTTCCATGAAAGAATTCCCCGATTTTACCGGAAGGATGGATATTGAACATATTGTCTTGTGAATTATCACAATAAGTGATGTTCAGATTTGAAAATATCGCCGGAATACCCTCTTATACGAGTTTTTAATAAAACGCTTAAAAGCGTTTTATTAGGCCGCAGGATTGCGACCAGCGGCTACTGCCGCTAAAAAACGAAGTCAATACATTTCTTACCGCCGCCCAGGCGGCCTGCCGCGAAACGGCTTAAGTAAAATGATGAAATCATTTTACTTAAGAAATAGTATTATTCTCTCATACTTTTCAGAATAGCACTTCGGCACCGACAGCCGATATTGGAATATGGAGTGTTTTTTCCGATTTTTCCTTTCCTCCCCTGTTTTTCCGAAAAAAGCCGGGTATTTGTGGTGAAAAACGACACAAGCTATGCCTGCGGAAAGAAAAAACCGATTTTCCGAAGAAAACCGGTGTCCTTTCCCAAAAACACAATAAGGAGAGAGTTCAAATGAGCAGCAACAATAGCAAGCTTAACATCCCCCAGGCCAAGCAGGCCATGGAGCAGTTCAAGATGCAGGCCGCTTCCGAAGTCGGCGTGAATCTGCAGAACGGCTACAACGGCAACCTGACCTCCCGGGAGGCTGGCTCCGTGGGCGGCCAGATGGTCAAGAAGATGATCGAGGCCTACGAGCAGGGGATGCAGTAACCAAAAAGCGGGCAGCTGAGGGTAGCACCAGATAAGAAAACATTGAAAAAGTCAGTAAAATCAATGCTTTTCATGGTGCAAACACGGTGCGAAGTCGAAACAATCAAATACTGACAGGCTCAAAGGGCGTTGATATGCAAATATCAGCGCCCTTTTCCTGTTCCCACGCCATAGGCAGCCGCCCTATGGCGTTTTTTCATATCTGCACCAGTCTCCGTCTCAAAACTGTATCAATTAGGGTGCGAAAGCCTCTGTTTTTTCCTCTCTGACCGCCGCAAGCAGGCGGGCATGGGTGTTTTCCTATGGATCACATCCGAGAGGCAAAACGGAGGCTTTTTCTATCGAAATCAACACTTTTCATTTTCACAGGAAGGAGGTGCGAAGATGGCTGTATTCCGTATCGAAAAGACCAGGGATTACACGGTCATGTCCAACTATCACCTGCGGGATATGTCGCTGTCTCTGAAAGCGAAGGGACTTCTATCCCTCATGCTGTCCCTTCCGGAAAACTGGGACTACACCATGAAGGGGCTTGCCAGTATCTGCAAGGACGGCATTGACAGCATCAGCGGCGGCATCCGGGAGCTGGAGGCGCACGGCTATCTGATCCGTACGCGTGTCCGCGGCGCAAACGGTCAGCTCGGCTCTATCGAATACACTATTCTGGAACAGCCTAAAACGCCATCACCTACACAGGAAAAACCTATACGGGAAAATCCCGTACAGGCAAATCCAATGTTGGACGCTCCAATTCAGGAGAACCCCGCCCAATTAAATAAAGAAAAATCAAGTAACTATCCATCAAAGACTGATCTATCAATTACGGAAGAATTAAGTCCTATCCTATCAAGTCCCCCAGCCCCCAGGGAACGGGCCGGACAGGACGGGATGCGAAAGCGGGAAAGCTATCGGGCGTTGATTTTGGAGAACATCGAGTATGACGTTCTCTCGCAGAATGTGCAGTTGGATAAAGACCGGCTGGACGAGCTGGTGGAGCTCATGGTGGATACCGTCTGCTCCAACCGGGAAATGATCCGTGTAGCCGGGGATGATTACCCGGCTGAGGTCGTCCGGTCGCGGTTCCTGAAGCTGAACGCCTCGCACATCGAATATGTCCTTGACCGGATGCGGGAGAACACCACCTATGTCCGAAACATCAAGAAATATCTGCTGGCGGCGTTGTATAACGCCCCGGTCACGATGGACAGCTATTACTCGTCCCTTGTCAGCCATGACCTGTACGGCAGCGGAGATCGGAGGTGAACGCCTTGCAGGAAGAAATCACGCAGAAAACCCTTGCGCTATGTGTGGAGGCCAGCAAAATGACCGCCCAGCTTTTGCAGCAGGCCATGAAGAAGGTGCTGGCGGATATGGAGAAGCACAAGAAAAATCCGCAGCTTCGGCACGGCAAGCAGACGCTCCGGCAGCTTATGAAGCACAACACCGGCGTTTCCAACATCGAGATCACGGATCAGAATATCCGGGCCTTTTCTTCCACGGCGAAGAAGTACGGCCTGGATTTTGCGTTGAAGAAGGACACTTCCGGCGAGCATACCCGTTACCTGGTGTTCTTCAAGGGCCGGGACGCCGATGTGATTACAGCGGCCTTCCGGGAGTTTTCCGCTAAAAACCTGAGCCGTGAGAAAGCCCCTTCCATCCGGCGCAGGCTGGAAAAGGCGCAGGAGCAGTCCAAAACGCAGCACAAGGAGCAGGAGCGCGGAGAGAAGGTCAAGGCCAGAGAACGGAGCGTGGAGCGATGAAGGACAAACTCAAAAAATATCTTTTGCCGAACCTGCCGTATCTGTTCTTTGTGTTTCTCTTTGATAAGCTCTGCCAGGCGGTGCGACTGGCGCCAGGGCTCGACGCTTCGAAAAAGCTGCTACATATCGAGCAGGGCTTTCAGATGGCCTTCGCCAGCTCCGCACCCAGCTTTCATGCGCTGGATATCTGCGTCGGTATCCTCGGCGCGGTTCTCGTCCGGCTGGCGGTGTATGTCAAGGGCAAGAACGCGAAGAAGTACCGCAAGGGCATCGAATACGGCTCTGCCCGCTGGGGCACGGCGGCGGATATCGCGCCCTACATAGACCCCGTTCCCGATTGGAACATCCCCCTGACCCGGACAGAAGGCCTCACCATGACCAGCCGGCCGAAGCAGCCAAAGTATGCGAGAAACAAAAATATCCTCGTCATCGGCGGCTCCGGCAGCGGCAAGACGCGGTTTTTTGTCAAACCGTCTATCATGCAGATGCACAGCTCCTATGTCATCACCGATCCCAAAGGGCAGCTTTTGAAGGAAACGGGAAAAATGCTCCTGCACGGCGCACCGAAGCTGGACGAGAACGGAAAGCCGGTGCGGGACGGTCGCGGCAAGGTCATCTATGAGCCCTACCGTATCAAAGTCCTGAACACCATCAACTTTTCCAAGAGCATGAAATATAACCCGCTGGCCTATGTGCGCTCCGAGAAGGATATCCTCAAACTGGTCAATGTCATCATTGCCAACACGAAGGGCGACGGCGAAAAATCCTCCGAAGATTTTTGGGTCAAAGCCGAGCGCCTTTTATACTGCGCCCTCATTGGCTACATCTGGTATGAGGCGGAGCCGGAGGAACGGAACTTCATCACGCTTCTGGATCTGCTGAACGCCTGCGAAGCCAGGGAGGACGACGAGACATACAAAAGTCCCGTGGATATCCTCTTTGACGATCTGGCGAAAAAGCAGCCGGAGCACTTCGCTGTCAAGCAATATGTCAAATTCAAAATGGCAGCGGGCAAAACTCTCAAAAGTATTTTGGTGAGCTGCGGCGCACGCCTCGCGCCCTTCGATATCAAGGAGCTGCGAGACATTATGACGGAGGACGAATTGGAGCTGGACACGATGGGCGACCGAAAAACGGCGCTGTTCCTCATTATGAGCGATACCGATACCACCTTCAATTTCGTCATTGCCATGCTGCAAAGCCAGCTTTTCAACCTGCTCTGCGACAAGGCGGACGATTTCTATAACGGGCGGCTGCCTGTCCACGTGCGGTGCCTCCTGGACGAGTTTGCCAACATCGGTCAGATACCGAACTTTGACAAGCTGATCGCCACCATCCGAAGCCGTGAGATATCGGCTTCTATTATTTTGCAGTCGCAAAGCCAGTTAAAGACCATCTACAAGGACGCGGCAGATACCATCGTCGGCAACTGTGACAGCACCTTGTTTTTGGGAGGCAAGGAGAAAGGGACGTTGAAAGAGATTTCGGAGCTGCTGGGCAAGGAGACCATCGACAGCCTGAGCCAGTCCGAAAATCGCGGCGCGCAGACCTCTCACGGCCTCAGCTATCAGAAATTGGGAAAGGAGTTGATGACCCAGGACGAGATCGCGGTCATGGACGGCGGCAAGTGTATTTTGCAGCTTCGGGGCGTGCGCCCGTTTTTCAGCGACAAGTACGACCTGACAAAGCACCCCCGCTACAAATACCTGTCCGACGCCGACAAGAAGAACGTCTTTGACGTAGAACGGTACATGAAGCGCAGACCGGCCATCGTGAAGCCGGACGAGCCTTTCGATATGTACGAATTGAGCGCAAAAGAACTGGAACCCGACAACAACAATTCTACAAAACGAAAGGAAATATAATTTATGGAGTTCTTCAACAGTGCCATCGACGTATTACAGACCCTGGTCATCGCCCTGGGCGGCGGCCTTTGCGTGTGGGGCGGCATCAACCTTCTGGAAGGCTACGGCCAGGATAACCCCGCGGCCAATGCTCATGTACGGTAAGGAAGCAAGCAACCGAAAACAAGAGATAGACCGCCAGCACTACACTATTCCGAACCA
>CAKTXO010000088.1 GCA_934630985.1 uncultured Oscillospiraceae bacterium
CTAAGATATAATGAGGTGATTGTCTACTATGGAAGTTGAAATCAATGGCGCGCGAATCCTGGCCACCTTCGAAAACGTCCCCCTGTTCGGAACGGTGCAGATCACCCAGACCCTGGTGGTGGCCTGGCTGGTGCTCATCATCGTCTCCGCCCTGTGCATCTGGCTGGGCTCCGGGCTGAAGGTCACCGGCATCTCCCGGAAGCAGGCCGCGGCGGAAATGGCCTACAACGCTCTGGTAAATTTCGTCCGGGGCAACATGGGGCCGGAATTCGACCGGTACATTCCCCTGGTCGGTGCCATCTTCGTCACCAGCATCTTCTCCAATCTCATCAGCCTTCTGGGCATCTGGAGCCCTACGGCGGACTTAATGACGGAGCTTGCTTGGGGTCTTGTGGTGTTCGTGCTCATCACCTATCATAAGATCAAGGCCAACGGCCTGGGGGGCTACCTGAAGGGCTTCCTGGATCCCATCTTCATTCTGCTGCCCATCAACATCATGAGCGAGTGCTTCACTCCCGTGTCCATGGCCTGCCGTCACTTCGGCAACATCCTGTCCGGCACGGTCATCAGCGCGCTGATCTACGCCGCCCTCACCACCGCCAGCGCCGCCCTGTTCCATCTGCTGGGCTCCCAGCTGTACGTTGGCATCGCGGTTGCCGCCGCAGGGGCCGCTCTGATTGTTCTGGGCAAAAAATCCGGAAAAAAGTTCCCCTTCGTGGTGGGCATCCTTGCCGCCATTTTGGGGGTGCTGGGTGTTCTCACCCGCCTGGGTGTCAGCTATCCCTGGCTGACCGTGGGCATTCCCGCCATTCCCAGCCTGTACTTCGACTGGTTCGGCGGCTGCATCCAGGCCTTCATCTTCTGCACGCTGACCACTCTCTTCATCAAACAGGCCGCAGGCGATTGACTGCCGCCATTTGAATAAAAAAAGAAACACGTTATCAAAAATTTAGGAGGAAAATCGTATGGAAATTCTGGCTAAAGGCATTGCTCTGGCAGGCTGCGGCATCGGCGCCGGTTTGGCTCTGATCGCAGGTATCGGCCCTGGTATCGGCGAAGGTAACTGCGCCGCCCGTGCCTGTGAGGTCATCGGTCGGAACCCCGAGTGCAAGGGCGATGTGACCAGCACCATGATTCTGGGTATCGCTCTGTCCGAGACCACCGGTATCTACGGCTTCGTCACCGGTCTGCTGCTGATCTTCGTGGCTCCCGGTATGTTCATGAACTATCTGGGCTGATTCCGGCATTTCACTCATTCATTTTACGCCGGAAGGAGGCAATGCAATGGATACCCTTTACCAGTCCTTAGTGACGGTAAATCCTGTTACCCTGATCGCACAGATTTGCAATCTGTTCCTCCAGCTGCTGGTCTTCAAGATCTTCTTCCTGGATAAGATCAAGGCAATTCTCGATCAGCGCCGGGAAGCCGCCGACAAGCAGATCACCGAGGCCGAGAACGCCAAGGCGGAGGCCATGACCATCAAGAAGACCTATGAGCAGAATATGCTCCAGGCCAAGGCCAAGGCCGATGACCTGCTTCAGACCGCCCAGCGCACCGCCAATTCCCGCAGCGAGGAAATCATCGCCCAGGCCCAGCAGCAGGCGGCGCAAATCAAATCCAAAGCCGCCGATGATATTGCCCTGGAAAAGAAAAAGGCCATCAACGAGGCCAAGGACGAGATTTCCGACCTGGCAATGGCGATCGCCGGTAAGGTGGTCGGCCGGGAGCTGAACGCCGGAGATCAGGCGGAGATGATCGACCGCTTCATTGACGAATTGGGTGATAACGTATGACGGAAGTGGGAAATGTTTACGGCGAATCCCTGTACACCCTTGCCCGGGAGGAAAACCTCTCCGAGCAGATTGGCGGGGAACTGACCGCTCTGCGCGGCGGCTTTCGCCAGGAGCCGGAATTTATCCGGCTGCTCTCCTCTCCCAGCCTGACCAAGGCGGAACGCTGCCAGATTCTGGACGACAGCTTCCGGGGCAAGGTGCACCCCTATGTGCTGAATTTCCTAAAAATTCTCACGGAAAAGGGCTACATGCGCCACTTCGGCGATTGTTGTAAGGCTTACACTGCTCACTTTGATCAGGACAACGGCATCGTGCGGGTAACCGCCGTCACCGCCGTGGCACTGACGGACAGTCAGAGTGCCCGGCTCACCGAAAAATTAAGCCGGAGTACCGGCAAGCAGGTCATTCTGCACAACCGGGTGGAGCCCGGAGTTCTGGGCGGCGTCCGCCTGGACTATGACGGTCAGCGTCTGGACGACACCGTGTCCCATCACCTGGACGCGGTGCGGGAACTGCTGAGTAAAACCGTACTCTGACGAGAAAGCAGGGACTGTATGGAACTGAGACCCGAAGAAATCACAAAAATCATTCGTAGTCAGATCAAAAACTACGAGCACAAAATGGAGGCCAGCGAAACCGGCGTGGTCATCATGGTCGGCGACGGCATTGCCAAGGCCTCCGGCCTGGACAAGTGCATGTCCGGCGAGCTGGTAGAATTCCCCGACGGCTCCTTCGGCATGGCCCAGAACCTGGAGGAGGATACCGTCTCCATCACCATCCTTGGCTCCGATCAGGGCATCAAGGAGGGCGATACCGTAAAGCGTACCGGCCGGGTGGTGTCCGTGCCCGTTGGCCAGGCTCTGATCGGCCGTGTTGTCAACGCCCTGGGCGAGCCCATCGACGGCAAGGGTGCCATTGAGGCCGAGACCTACCGCGCCATCGAAATGCCCGCCCCCGGTATCATCGAGCGGCAGCATGTTGCCCGGCCCTTGCAGACCGGCATCAAGGCCATTGACTCCATGATCCCCATCGGCCGGGGTCAGCGTGAGCTGATCATCGGCGACCGGCAGACCGGCAAGACCACCATCGCCACCGACACCATTCTGAACCAGAAGGGCAAGAACTGCATCTGCATTTACGTTGCCATCGGTCAGAAGCGTTCCACCGTGGCTCAGGTGGTGGAGAGCCTGACCCTGGGCGGCGCCATGGAATACACCATCGTCGTTTCCGCCACCGCCTCGGAGCTGGCGCCTATGCAGTATATCGCCCCCTATGCCGGCTGCACCATGGGCGAGCACTTCATGTATCAGGGCAAGGATGTGCTGGTCATTTACGATGACCTGAGTAAGCACGCCGTGGCTTACCGTGCCATTTCCTTGCTGATTCGCCGTCCCCCCGGACGGGAAGCTTACCCCGGCGACGTGTTCTACCTCCA
The DNA here is from genome assembly GCA_934630985.1 of uncultured Oscillospiraceae bacterium. Classification (GTDB taxonomy): domain Bacteria; phylum Bacillota; class Clostridia; order Oscillospirales; family Oscillospiraceae; genus Faecousia. The sequence continues at coordinate 3,230 of CAKTXO010000088.1, forward strand.
CTCCCGTCTTCTGGAGCGGGCGGCACAGCTGTCTCCGGAGCTGGGCGGCGGCTCTTTGACCGCTCTGCCCATCATTGAGACCCAGGCAGGCGACGTTTCCGCCTACATTCCCACGAACGTTATTTCCATCACCGATGGTCAGATCTTCCTGGAAACCGAGCTTTTCAACTCCGGCGTTATGCCCGCCGTGAACCCCGGTATCTCCGTGTCCCGTGTGGGCGGCGACGCCCAGATCAAGGCCATGAAGAAGGTGGCAGGCTCTTTGAAGCTGCTCTACTCCCAGTACCGGGAGCTGCAAAGCTTCGCTCAGTTCGGCTCCGATCTGGACGCGGACACCAAGTCCCGTCTGGCTCTTGGCGAGCGGATCGTGGCGGTGCTGAAGCAGAAGAACGGCACCCCCAAGGAGGTTGCCCAGCAGGTGTGCATCATCTACGCCGTGACCCACGGCTATCTTGCTTCCGTTCCCGTGGAGCAGGTGGCCGAATTCGAGAAGCGGCTGGAAGAGCACATGGATAACTACCACGCAGACGTGCTGGAAGCCATCCGCACCACCGGCAAGCTGGAAACCGACACCGAAACCGCGCTGAAGGCCGCTCTGGACGAGCTGGTAGCTCAGTTCACGGCATAAGGAAGGAGGATTTCCCATGGCTGGCGTTTCCACCAAGGAAATCAAAAACCGCATCCGCAGCATGGAAAGCACCAAGCAGATCACCAAGGCCATGGAAATGGTCGCGGCCTCCAAGCTTCGGCGCGCCCAGGCGCAGATTGCGGCTTCCCGCCCCTATTTTGAGATCCTGCACAGAACCATTGAGGACATTACCCGAGCCAATCGGGACTTTTCCTCCCCCTATCTCAAGAAACGGGAGGGAAAGAAGATTCTCTATCTCGTCATTGCGGGCGACCGGGGTCTTGCCGGCGGCTATAACAGCAACGTTCTCAAGCTGGTTTATTCCCAGATTCAGGGACAGGAGGCCACTGTCCTTCCCATCGGCAAAAAAGCCGTGGACAGCTTTCAGAATAAGGGCGTGCCCATTCTGACCCAGAGCTATGCGGAGGCCGCCTCCGTGGGCATCGGCGACTGCTTCTCCATCGCCAAGCAGGTTTGCCGGGCTTTTCTCGCCGGGCAGTACGACGAAGTCTATGTTGCCTACACCGGTTTCGTGTCCATGCTGTCCCAGACCCCGGACTTTATGAAGCTGCTGCCTCTGGAAAAGCCGGAGACCAAGGAGGCGGAGCCTCCCCGACGCTGCGATACCCTCTATGAGCATCCGGCGGAGGAGGTGTTCGCCGCCATCGTGCCCGAATACCTGGGCGGTATGCTTTACGGCGCCCTGTGCGAAAGCCGGGCCTCCGAGCAGGCGGCTCGCCGCTCCGCCATGGACTCCGCCACCCAGAACGCGGACGACATGATCGCGGATCTGAGTCTGAAGTTCAACCGCGCCCGTCAGGCGGCGATTACCCAGGAAATCACCGAAATCGTCGCCGGTTCTTAACATTTCGAGGGGTTTCGGCCGTTCGCCGGAGCCTCCTCCCACAAAGGAGTTGAATCCCCTATGGTCAACAACAAAGGAACTGTGATCCAGGTTCAGGGTCCTGTTCTGGATATTCGTTTTGCGGATGACCAGCTCCCCGGGCTGCTCAACGCAATTGAAATTCCCCTGGGCGACCGCACGATCATCGCCGAGGTGTCTCAGCATGTAGGCGACAACGTGGTGCGCTGCGTTGCCATGTCCTCCACCGACGGCTTACAGCGGGGTGTGGAAGCCACCGACACCGGAGCCCCCATTTCCGTGCCCGTGGGCGATGCCTGCCTGGGTCGGGTATTTAACCTGCTGGGTCAGCCCATCGACAATAAGCCCGCCGTTCAGGGCGATGCCCGGTGGCCCATCCACCGCCCCGCTCCCTCCTACGAGGAGCAGCAGCCCGCCACCGAGATTCTGGAAACCGGCATCAAGGTCATTGACCTGATCTGTCCCTACGCCAAGGGCGGCAAGATCGGCCTGTTCGGCGGCGCCGGCGTTGGCAAAACCGTTCTGATTCAGGAGCTGATTTACAACATCGCCACCGCCCACAACGGCTACTCCGTGTTCACCGGTGTCGGCGAGCGTACCCGTGAGGGCAACGATCTGTACAACGAAATGACCGAGTCCGGCGTTATCTCCAAAACCGCCATGGTCTTCGGTCAGATGAACGAACCCCCAGGAGCCCGTATGCGGGTAGGCCTTTCCGGCCTGACCATGGCCGAGTACTTCCGGGATGTGAAGCATCAGGATGTGCTGCTGTTCATCGACAACATCTTCCGTTTCACCCAGGCCGGTTCTGAGGTTTCCGCTCTGCTGGGTCGTATGCCCTCTGCCGTTGGCTACCAGCCCACTCTGGCTACCGAAATGGGTGCGCTCCAGGAGCGTATCACCTCCACCAAGAACGGCTCCATCACCTCCGTGCAGGCTGTCTACGTCCCCGCGGACGACCTGACCGACCCTGCCCCCGCCACTACCTTCGCTCACCTGGACGCCACCACCGTTCTGGATCGTGGCATTGCCTCCCTGGGCATTTACCCCGCCGTGGATCCTCTGGACTCCACCTCCCGGATCCTGTCCCCGGAGATCGTGGGCAAGGAGCACTACGAGACCGCCCGTGCCGTTCAGGGCATTCTGCAGCGGTACAAGGAGCTTCAGGACATCATCGCCATTATGGGTATGGACGAGCTGAGCGAGGAAGACAAGCTCACCGTTAACCGGGCCCGTAAGGTTCAGCGGTTCCTGTCCCAGCCCTTCCATGTGGCCGAGCAGTTCACCGGCTATCAGGGCAAGTATGTCCCCCTGAAGGAGACCATCCGTTCCTTCCAGGAGATCATCGACGGCAAGCACGACGATATTCCCGAATCCTACTTCCTGTTCGCCGGCTCCATCGACGAGGTGGTTGCCAAGTACCGGGGCGGTGAGAAGGCATGACACCCTTCCGCCTGAAAATCGTCACCCCCGACGGCCTCATTTATGACGGCCAGGCTGAAGAGCTGCTTGTCCGCACCACCGGCGGCGACGTGGCCATTCTGGCTCGGCACATGAACTATGTGGCTCCCCTGGGCATGGGTCGGGCAGTGGTGGTCTCCGGGGGTACCCGGCGCACCGCCGCCTGCATCGGCGGAATGCTCAGCGTCAGCGACGGCGAGGTCACATTGGTGCCCACCACCTTCGAGTGGGCGGATAA
>CAKTXO010000089.1 GCA_934630985.1 uncultured Oscillospiraceae bacterium
AGCGGCAACAAGAAGATCACCGTTCTGTGGCAGAGCGGCGATGTGCTGCTGGTGGAGTCCGAAAGCGGCGTTTCCTACATCGATGCCTCCACCGCCCGAACCACCCCCATTCCCAGAAGCAGCGGCGGCTCCTCCGGTTCCGGCGGTTCCGGTGGAGGCGGCGGCTCCGGCGGCGACAGCTGGACCCCGCCCAAGCTGTAACACAAACCGAAAAATCCCCTATGCCATCGGTAGATGGCATAGGGGATTTTTGCGTGTGCACATTGGGAAGATGCGGAAGGCGGGATTTTCAGAGGACAACCCCTAAAGGAAAGATAAAACTGATTATACGACTCTTGTCCACTCGGTGACCAGCAGTCCGGGCACAGCCCAGACCAGCTGATACAGCAGGATATTCGAAGGGGTCAGCAGATCCGTGCGCCCCAGATACGCCAGCGCCAGCATGATCACAAGCCCCAGGCAGCCGCCCAGCATATGGATGATGACGCCCAGCTTGGTGGCCTGCCGCAGGGAGCGGGCACCGGTGATGGCATAGGCGATGCTCAGCAGTTCCTCCCGGGTGGTCAGAGCCAGTACCGGCTCGTCCGGGGAGATGGGGTGCTGGGCAAGACGCTGGCTGGTGTCCCGGTCGGCAAAGACGATCCGGTTGGTTTTGATATTGAACTTGCTGCGCAGGAATTCCTCCGTCAGCATGAAGTCTCCGCAGAGCTTCAGAGGCCGGAGCTTCCGATAGCCGCACAGGGTCACAAGACCTGCCGCGGCGGAACGCATTTTCGCGTAGGAGATGGCATACACGGCAGACAGCTCTCCGTCCACCGCCACATAAACCGCCTGGGCGATCATGGAGCCTTCAGGGACGGTAATGCCCATGTCCTGGAGGAAGGACGCGGTGCCCACCAGAACGGGAATGCCCTCCACTTCGCCGCCGATGCCGCCGTCGCCGTAGTTGCGGTAGTTCTCCACCGGGTAAACCTTGCCGCTGCGGCTGGCGAGCAGCTGGTCGAACACCGGCACCAGTCCGCCGCCGGCAATCCGAATCAGAGAGACGGTGTAGGACACCACCTCATCGGGGTTATGCTGACCGTAGAATTTGACGCCGTTGAGCTTGGTGCTGCCCTGGGGGAACAGATCCTGGTCGGACAGGGGGAAGTAGGCCTTTCCGCACAGATCCTTCACACCCTCCCAGCCGCACAGAACGGTGCCTACCATGTGAAGCCTTGCTTCCAGGATGGCCATGGGTCGGGTGATGGAGACGAAAAAGCTGGCGGGCACGGCAACCAGCAGGGAAGTGGAAAGAATCTGCGCCGCAAAGCTGGCTCCGTGGGAAATACCGGCAAATACCGCAATGCCCACGCAGACCAGCAGGGCAAGCAGGGCATAGACGGACTGAACGAATTCCGGAGAGGACATCCGGCTGTAGGTGTCCATGAAGTCGGAAACCTCCCCCTCTTTGCGCAGAAGACCGTCCTTGCCGTCATAATAGTTTTCCACCCGGACAATGCCATGAAGCCGGACGGCCTTGCGCATGGTGTCCATCTGAGCCATTTCCGAATTGTGCCGCTGCAAGCGAGCCCACATAGCCATGGTCATTTCCAGGCTGAAGGCGGCGCAGCAGGGAATCCGCAGCTCCTGTAGGCAGAATATGCTGTCCGCCAGGCAGGCGGCAAAGGTCAAGGTCATCAGGGTGCCCACGGTAAACCGGCCTCGCAGCAGATCGCCCAAGCTGTCCAGCATCAGGTTGGAGCCCAGCAGGGCGGAGATCAGCATGGCCAGCACCTGGCTGAAAATCACCAGCTTCATCCGGTTTTCGGGCACCAGCCCAAAGGCGGACAGGGCGGCAACGCCGGCGCACAGCACCACCACCGCCAGATTGACAAGCAAAGCGATCTGGGACTTTGCCGTGCCCATTTCGGACAGCTCATAATACCGCCGCTCAGGGCCGGCAACCAGCTGCTTTTTCAGCTCCCGCAGCCGGGAGCGGGGGGTGAAGAGAATGGGGGAAGGGATGTATTCTTCTTCCACTTCGAAAGCAGGCTCCGCCTTCTGGGATGCCTCTTCTTTGGAAGGCTCCTCCTGGGTGGGCAGGTTCAGAACCACCGTAGGCTCCGAGGTAACATCCTCGGCCTCACCGGCCTCGGGAGCTTCCGCAGTCTGGGACTCAGTCACAGGCGCAAAGGTGTGGGTGTCCTCGTCGGACGCGGCTTCCTCAGCCGGTTCCTCCTGAGCTGCTTCCGGGGCAGGGGCGCCGAAGGAAAGAGAAGGCTCCTCTTCCCCGGCCTCCTGCTTGGGGGCAAAGGTCAGCTCCGGCTCCTGGGGGGCATCCGCCTGGGGTTTTTCCGGCTTGGAGCCGGGATCCGGTTTCTTTTCCGGGGCTTCGCTGCCGAATTCCCGGAGAATGTCCTCCAGATCAAATTCCTGATTGTTATCCATATTGGGTTTCCTCCTGGTTATACGGAACTCCAATGAAAATCAAGATTTCCATCAGAAGAAAGATCAAACGCGCTGGCGAACCGCCTCATACAGTAAAATAGATGCCGCCGCGGAGGCGTTCAGGGAGCTGATGCGGCCCCGCATGGGGATGTTTACCATGACATCGCAGTTCTTGCGGACGAGAGGGCTGATGCCGTCACCCTCGTTGCCGATGACGATGGCGGCAGGCCCGGTCAGGTCTGCCTGGTACATGGGAATGGAGCCTTCCGCGGCAGTGCCGTAAATCCAGACCCCTTTCTCCTTCAGCTCGGAAATGGCAGCCGAAATGTTGGTGACCCGAGCCACCTTCATATATTCCACCGCGCCGGCGGAGGCCTTGGCTACGGTAGCGGTGAGGCCGACGCTGCGCCGCTTGGGAATGATGACTCCGTGGGCACCGGCGCATTCCGCACTTCGCAGGATGGCACCCAGATTGTGGGGGTCGGACAGCTCATCGCAGATGACGATGAGGGGAGCCTCGTTCCGGGCGGCGGCTTCTTCCAGAATGTCGTCGATGGTCACATATTCATGGGCGGCGGCCAGAGCGATGATGCCCTGGTGGGCACGGGTGGTGGACATGGCATCCAGCTTTCGCCGGTCAACGGGCACTACCACGGCTCCCGCCTCCTTGGCCTGGGCGGCCAACCGCTGAAGGCTCTTGTCGGTGTCACCTTGGGCTACGAACACCTTGTCGATGGTGCGGCCGCTTTTCAGTGCCTCCGTGATCGCGTTCCGGCCTTCCAGCTGACCTTCTACTTCCTCCTGAGGCTCCGGACGCTGGGCAAACCGGTCGGCTCGGCGGGGGGTATTCTCCCGTCCCTGGGGACGGCGTTTTTCATTCATAGGGGTATCTCCTCATAATTATGGTGATAAGCCTAGATATTATAACAGTTATGTGGTGTTTTCTCAAGAATTATTTTTTGCGAACCGGGGAAAAACCGGGAATTATGTTGCTTATTCACAGAAAATTTACCATCCCGATCAGAATCCTTCATTGCCTACGGGGAAAATTTGTGATATGATGTGGCAAACAAGGAGGCGAGCGGATATGGAGCCAAATCAGGGAAATAATCCCAATAACGGGAAAAAGCCCGGGGGCGACCGCCCCAAAGGAAGTTATTTTACCCCGCTGATGATCGCGCTGATTCTGGTGCTGCTGTTCAGCTGGATTATGAACACGGTGGAAAAAAGCCAGTATACGGAGACCACGCTGTCGGATTTCTTTGCCGCCAAGGACGCGGGACAGCTGGCGCAGGTGGAGCTTCGGTATGACCGAATCGTGTATATGACCAAGGAGGAGGCAGCCAAGGAGCTGTCCCGGCAGAAGGCCTGCTTCACCGGCATCCCCAGCGGCGGCGATTTACTGGCTCTGGCGGAGGAGCTGAACAATGCGGGCGTGAAGGTCAGCAACAAGATCGTGGAGGACAATTCCGTCATTATGATGGTGCTGTCCTACGCCATTATGATCGGCGGCATGTTCCTGCTGATGAATCTGCTGACCAAGCGGATGGGCGGCGACGGCATGATGGGCGGCTTCGGCAAGTCCAAGGCCAAGGTCTACATGGAAAAGCAGACCGGCGTGACCTTCAAGGACGTGGCCGGACAGGACGAGGCCAAGGAATCCTTACAGGAAATCATCGATTTCCTCCACAATCCCCAGAAGTACACCGCCATCGGCGCAAAGCTGCCCAAGGGCGCGCTGCTGGTAGGCTCTCCCGGTACCGGCAAGACCCTGCTTGCCAAGGCTGTGGCGGGCGAGGCCAATGTGCCCTTCTTCTCCATTTCCGGTTCGGATTTTGTGGAGATGTTCGTGGGCATGGGCGCCAGTCGGGTTCGTGACCTGTTCCAGCAGGCGGCCAAGGTGGCTCCCTGCATCATCTTTATTGACGAAATCGATGCTGTGGGCCGCGCCCGGGACAGCCGGTACGGCAGCAACTCCGAGCAGGAGCAGACCCTGAACCAGCTGCTCAGCGAGATCGACGGCTTTGAGTCCTCCAAGGGCATTGTGTGCCTGGCGGCTACCAACCGGCCGGAAATCCTGGATAAGGCGCTGCTGCGTCCCGGCCGGTTTGACCGGCGGATCATTGTGGACAAGCCCAATCTCCAGGGTCGTCTGGATACCCTGAAGGTGCACACCCGGAAGATTCGCCTCAGCGAGGACGTAGATCTGCGCAAGATCGCTCAGGCCACCGCCGGCGCGGTAGGCGCGGATCTGGCAAACCTGGTCAACGAAGCCGCCCTGCGGGCTGTCCGTCAGGGTCGCCAGGCGGTGAACCAGGAGGATTTGCTGGTTTCCTTTGAGACGGTCATTGCCGGTACCGAGAAAAAGAACACGGTGCTTACCGATATGGAAAAGCGGCTGGTTGCCTATCACGAGGTAGGCCACGCCCTGGTTGCGGCGCTGGAAAAGCATTCCCAGCCCGTTTCCAAGATCACCATCGTACCTCATACCTCCGGCGCTCTGGGCTACACCATGCAGATGCCAGAGGAGGAGAAATTCCTGTCCACCGCCGAGGAGCTGCGCACGGAGCTGCGCACTTTGGTGGGCGGCCGGGCGGCGGAGCAGGTGGTCTTCGGTGTGCAGACCACCGGAGCCGCCAACGATATCCAGCGAGCCACCGCCCTGGCCCGGAACATGGTCACCCAGTACGGCATGAGCGACAGGTTCGGCCTGATGACCACCGCCTCCGTCCAGAACCAGTACCTGGACGGCCAGGCTTATATGGACTGCTCCCAGGAGACCGCCGCTCAGGTGGACAAGGAGGTTCTGAAGCTGCTGGACGCGGCCTATGCCGATGCCAAGCGGATTCTGACGGAAAACCGGCAGCTGCTGGATGAGATCAGCGAGTTTCTGCTGGTGAAGGAGACCATCACCGGCGACGAGCTGATGGCCTACGTCAACGCGGACAAGAACGCCCTGCCCCAGGGGGAGGAGACCCCGAAGGAAGAGTGACCCTTCCAAGCGGGAACGGCGGTGCCGTTCCCGCTTTTTGGCTCCGGCGAATAATTTGCCCCAACTTTTCTTTACAAAACGGTTGCAAAATGGAAACAAATGGAGTATAATGACCGTACTGTAAATTCTCTCACTGAAGAAAAAGGAGGAAACAGAATGAATCGGAAATGGATTAGCCTGACAATGGCCATGCTGCTGCTCTGCGCGATGGCTCTGAATGCCTGCGGCAAGAAGGAGACCCCGGAGACCACCCAGGCGGCTACCGAGCCTGCGGCTGCGACCCAGGCGGCTTTGGAGGAACTGGGACTCACCACCTGGAGCCTGAGCGCCAGCACCTGGTCCAGCCCCAACGGCGCCACCATCCACCTGACCGCTACCCCCAACCGGCATCTGGACGGGGAGAGCGCGGACTTCGTCATCCGCCTGGAGGACGAGACGGTGGAGACCGTTGCCTGTACCTGGGAGGACGGCAACTATGTGGCGGATGCTGACCTGAACACCGCCGACGGCTACTGCTACTATGTGGTGCTGAACGGTGCCGACGGCACCAGCACGGAGGTGGCGGTAAACACCCCTGCCGAGCCCATCAACGAGGATTACATCAACCTGAAATCCGCTCTGGAGTCCTATTGCAGCCTGACGCTGGGAGAATCCGCTCTGGAAAGCGGCAAGCTGGTGATTTCCTCCGGCGCGGCTACGGTTCAGGCTCCCCGGATCACCGACGCGGGTCAGGAAGTCGGCTGCACCAAGGCAACCCTGATTCTGACCCTGGACGGTCAGGAGATTGCCACCAAGGAACTGACCATGGCTCCCGGTGACACCGCCAAGAGCTATGAATGCGCCCTGGATGATGTGTCCTTTGATCTGCCTGCCACCCTGGGTGCCGAGCAGAGACTGACTCTCCGGTTGGACGCGGAGCTGTCCAACGGCCAGCAGCTGACCGACGAGGGTGTCACCTGGTACTACCAGGACGGCAATCTCGCCAACGCGGTGGG
>CAKTXO010000090.1 GCA_934630985.1 uncultured Oscillospiraceae bacterium
ACCGTGGTAGGCTGCCCCATGATCACCAGCGGCCACTGGGCCATGAGCCTGTTTTTATGGGCCTGTCTGCTGGTGGCCAGTCTGAAAAAGCGAGCTGATTGAATCAGCCCGCTTTTTGTTATCATTCTGACTTTCTGAGTTCCGCCCGCCAGCAGTCCAGGTAGCCCAGGCAGAGCATAAATAAGAAATTATAGGGATGGTAGAATACCCCGCCATGGAACAGATAGGTTTCCAGCATGGCGCATCCCAGGAAGCATAGCACCAGCAGCGCGATAATGCTTCTGTTCAGATTCCGGTTGTACCAGAGGATCACTAAACTGTCATATACCGCTAATACCGTAAGGATCAGCGCACCCAAAAGTGCCGGGGCGCCCCACTCGTACAAGGTCTCCAGCCAGGAATTATGGGTGTTGTAGGCAGTCGTACCATGCTGACTCAAGATAAGCCAGGGGTAGTCCGCACCCACATATTTGATTCCCGGGTTGTCTTCCAGCCCTGCTATGGCCGCACTCCAGATTCCGATACGGCCGTTCAGAGTTTTCATATTTGTTTTCAGGGAGCCTTGACCGGCTTCCTTCAGTGCCTCGACACCTCTGGTTGCCGCCACCTCGGCACTGCGCTTTTCCGTCAGCTTCTGGGAGCCCACAAACAGGCCGCCCACTACCAGCAGTGCCGCCAGTCCCACGGCAATCAACCGTTTCCATCCGGTTTTCCGCAGAGCGCAGAAAATACTTCCGCCTATCAGGACACAGGCAAAGGCAATTGTTGTACGACTGTTTGTCAGTACGAGAACCAAGAACTCTCCAATCGCCAGCAGTGCCAGAAGAATGCGAAGCCACAGCTTTCTCAAGGTTGCCAGCAGATACAGTGTGGCGCCCATGGCAAGAATCAACAGTCCGGCGCAGGCATTGGGATGCCCCATAGCATTGAATCGAAAGCCATTCCAGCGTACACCCTCCTGAAGATACTCCGGCAGCATGTTCCCGCTAAGCATAAGGCAGTAGGAAATCAGCAGCACACCCATGGCCGCAAACACCCACGCATACAGCTTCAATCCCCACTGCCGGGTTCCGTCCTGGGCGGCGGAGGCAAAGGGCAGGAACAGGGCGTAGGCGCAGACATAGGAGCCGATTTCCTGGGAGCCAACTCCATGAATCCGATGTGCCGTTCTGCTCACCCAAAGCCAGAGGATCATCCCCAGTGACACTATAAACAGTCGTTTCGTTTGGCGGCTCAGGGGCATGGTCAGGGTAACACCCACAAAAATCATAGCGAACATGATCGCATAGGATTCAATGTAAGTGTACGCAATGCCGTTCGCCCGATATTCCAGTAGGAAATATAGAACTTCCATACATGCCAATACCAGCAGACAGCCGTATTGCAGCCATCTGGAAACGGTTTGCCTTTTTTCATCTGCCGTGTTTACAGTAACTGCTTCCATTTTTCGTCCTCCTTAAATTTTCTCTTTCAGTTCCGCCCGCCAGCAGTCCAGGTAACCCGATAGCAGCAGGAACAAAAACTGGATGGGCTGGTTTCCCACATAGGTTCCGAACAGATAAGGCTCCAGCAAAGAACAGCCCAGGATGCACAGCACCAGCAGGGCGGCCGCGCTTTTCATTGGCTCCGGATTGTACCAGAGCAGCACCAGGGCGTCGTACACCGCCGCCGCCGTCAGCACCAGTGCCAGCAGCAGCCCGGGAAGACCCATGTCGTAGAGCACCTGGAACCAGGAGTTGTGAGCGTGACCCACCTGGAAGGAGTTGTACTGGGAGATGATCAGGCCGGAATATTCCGTGCCCTCCAGCAGAATTCTGGGATTGTCCCGCAGACCCTTGGCAGCAGAACGCCAAATACCGCTTCGCCCGTTCAATGTTTTCATATCTTTATCCCAGCCACTTTGACCATTTGAAACCTGACCAACTTCCTGAGAATCTATTAAGCTCTCTTTATGTACCTGATACAGCTTCTGGGAACCCACAAACAGGCCGCCCATGAGCACCACTGCCGCAAGGCAGGCAATGGCGAACCGCTTCCAGCCGGATCTGCGCAGGGCGCAGAACAGGCCGCCGCCAATCAGCACACAGGTAAACACCGTAGTCGTCCGGGCATTGGTCAGCATCTGGATGCCGAACTGCGCCCCGATCCACAGGATCAGCAGAACCCGCTGCCAGAGCTTCTTCTGTTTTCCCCAGCACATCAGGCTGATGCCGATGCTGATCATCAAAAGCGTGGCGCAGACGTTGGAGTGACCCATAGCGGAAAAACGGGTACCGTCCCAATAGACGGAATCCCGCAGAAATCCCGGAATCCAGTCCCCCAGCAGCATCAGTCCATAGAGTACCAGCAGCGCGCCAAGACCCAGGTACAGACCCAGAATCCATTTCAGACCTCGCCGCCTCTTGCCGTCGCCGGAAGCCCAGGCAAAGGGCAGGCACAGGCCGTAGGCGCAGAAAAATACGCCGATATTTCTGGCCTCAACGCCCTCGATCCGATGCAGCGCTTTTGTCACCGCAAACCAGATCAGGAAAGCCGCCCCGAATATCAGCCGATTTCTTGCCTGTCGGGTCACCCGGCCGCTGAAGGTGGCGCCCAGAAAAATCATGGCGGGTATCACCGAGTAAATTTCCATCCAGGTCCAGGCCACGCCGTTGCCCCGATGCTCAATCAGAAAATAACAGCCCAGCAGCCCCAGCAGGCCGATCAGGCTTCCGTACTGCACCCGCCCAGCGGCGGGGTTTTCGGCTTCTTCTATGGTTTTTACAGAAGGATGTTCCAGCTGCATCTTGATTCCCCCGAAATTTGTTTTATTTACGTCCCATGATAGCACATATCTACCAATTTTGCAACCGTTTCCCCCGGACTGACAGAAACTCCCGGCGCAGTCTGCCGAAAAAGTTCCTTGCAGGGAGGCCATACCCATGTTGACTTCAAACGAAGCGCAGTGCATGTACTTCTGCTCTCACAACAGCTTTTGACTCTGATCCCTCCGGGGGCAATTTTCTTGTCCCAGCAAGAAAATTGATAAGAAGCCGGCTCAAGGGGCGCTGCCGAAAAGCCGCCCCCTTGAGAATCCCCCGGCCGCGCCGCCGGAAACAAGTCAGAATATTTCAGATTGTTCGGAATTGTTTTATCAGAAGCATTCGAATAAAATGAAAGTTCTATAACGAGCAGAAACCCTCCCGGCGCATATTGCGCCGGGAGGGTTCTCAGTTTTCCTTTTTCAGCCGGCCGTAAAGGCCGGTCATCTTCCGGATTTTCTTTGCCAGCTTGTCGGAATCAAAGCCCGGCTGAGCCCGCCAGGTCCAGTTGGCGGCGGACAGGGTGCCGGGGAAGTTCATTCTGGCCTCCCCGCCCAGCTCCAGATAGTCCTGCATCTGGGCAACGAACAGCTTGGAAACGCTGGACATGCCGCCCCGGATCATGCCCCAGACGTAGCCCTCCTGCCGGGAAAGTCCCAGATAGGCCTTGGCGTAGGCCTTGTCCTGACGGGAAGCCTCGTCGAACCACTGCTTGAGAGTCACGTTGTCGTGGGTGCCGGTGTAGCACACGGAATCCACCGGGTACAGATGGGGCAGGTAGTCGCTTTCCTCCCGGGAATCGAAGGCAAATTCCAGCACCTTCATGCCCGGATAGCCGGAATCCTCCAACAGCTTCCGGACGCCGGGGGTCACAAAGCCTAAGTCCTCAGCGATAAAGTCCAGCTCCGGCAGAGCCTTCTGCACCGCCCGGATGAAGTCAATCCCCGGCCCCTTGACCCAGGTGCCGTTTCTGGCGGTTTTGTCCCCGGCGGGCACTGCCCAGTAGCTTTCAAAGCCCCGGAAGTGGTCGAATCGCACCACGTCGTACATATGGGCGGCGGCTGCCAGCCGATGAATCCACCAGCCATAGCCCGTGTCCGCCATGGCCTGCCAGTCGTAAATGGGGTTGCCCCAGAGCTGACCGTCGGCGGTAAAGCCGTCCGGCGGGCAGCCCGCCACCACCTCTGGGTGCCGGGTCTCGTCCAACTGGAACAGATCACTGTTGACCCACACATCCGCCGAATCCAGGGGCACATAAATGGGCACGTCGCCGATGATGCGGATGCCCTTGCCGTTGGCGTAGGCCCGCAAAGCCCGCCACTGCTTCCGGAACTCATACTGAACGAAGCACTGATAGCGGATTTCCTCCCGGTTTTCCTCCCTAGCCTTCTCCAGAGCATCCTCCCGACGAAGGCGCAGATCTTCCTCCCAGGAAAGCCAGGGGGCGCCGCCGTGATTTTCCTTCAGAGCCATGAACAGGGCGTAATCCGGCAACCACTGGGTGCTTTCCGTCAGGAAAGCCTCATAGTCCTCGTCCGGCGTGAACCGGCCGAAGGCGGTGTGCAGAAGCTTCCCCCGCTGGGCATAAAGCTTTCCGTAGCTGACCCGGCCGGGGTCGTCTCCCCAGTCCACCGCCGCCGGTTCCTCCGGTTTCAGCAGTCCCTGGGAAATCAGGGTGTCCAGGTCAATGAGATAGGGATTTCCCGCTCCTGCGGAAAAGGACTGATAGGGGGAATCCCCATAGCCCGTAGGGGACAGTGGCAGAATCTGCCAGCAGGACTGGCCTGCCTTTTCCAGAAAATCCACAAAGTCATATGCACTTTTTCCCATGGTGCCCACGCCGTAAGGCCCGGGTAGGGAGGTGATGTGCATTAAAATTCCACTTTGGCGCATGTTCGTTTCTCCTCGTTTTTTGCCTCCGGGCAGCCTCCCGGAATGAGCCGGTAGCCTACCGTTTCCGGACGCTCTCCCGGCAGCTGATTTGGAAGGGCACCCGCTCATGATGGCTGGTCGTGCCGTTTTCGATGGCATTGAGAAGGATTTCCACGCTTCTGACCGCCATTTCCTCCGCAGGCTGAACCACCGTAGCAAGCTTGGGCACCAGGTATTCGCCGATGGGCAGACCGTCCAGTCCCAGCACCGACACATCCTCCGGCACCCGCTTGCCTGCGTCCCCCAGAGCACGGATGGCACCGATGGCCATCACATCCGCGCAGGCAAACAGGGCGGTAAACTCCCGTTCGGAACTCAGCAGCGCCTGGGTAGCCCGGTAGCCGTCCCGGTAGGAATAGCGCACGCCCTGGTAGTCCCGCTCCGGGTCAAAGTCCAGGCCGTGAGCCCGGATGGCCTGGAGGCAGCCTTCATAGCGCAGCCGGCTGGTGTCGGACAGCTGCCGGTCGCCGCCGACAATGGCAATGCGCCGGTGACCCAGGGAAATCAGAGTCTCCACCGCCTGCCGCCCGGCCTCCCGGTCGTCAATGGTGACGCTGGACAGGTTGGGAAAGGACAGTTGGGATGCGTCGTTGGTCACCACCACGCAGGGCACGTCCACCGTCCGGAAATCCTCGGTAAAATTCTCGTTCACGCCGCCCAGGAACAGAATCCCCAGGGGCTTCTTCTCCCGGCACAGCTTGATGGCACGAGCCGCCTCGTTGGCGTCCTCGTCCATGTAATCCACCACCAGCTGATATCGGGTCTCGGAAATCAACTGCTGAATCTTCTCCACCATTTCCCCGAACAGCTCGTTCCGGGTGCCTTTGACCACCATCAAAATGGTGTTGGAGTGGGTCTGCTTCAGCTGTTTGGCGTTGACATTCAGCTCAAAGCCCATTTCCGCCGCGGCCTGCTGGATGGCGGCTCGAGCCTTGGGACTGACGTTTGGATGGTTGTTCAGCGCCCGGGAAACAGTGCCCACGGCGTAGCCGGTTTTGGCGGCGATGTCTTTAATGGTCATGTGGGCGATGCCTCCTTTCGCGTTTGACTTTTTTCTTACAGGCGGTGGGCGGCCAGCGGCCGCCCGGGGATTATGATTCCTCATTCGTCTGTGGGTGCGACCTCATCCGCCCTCCGGGCACCTTCCCCTCTCAGGGGAAGGCTTAGGGAACGGATTGTGACCGGAAGGAATCCCTGAAGGGGGTCACTGGTGCGCAATGGCAGTGCGCTTTCGTTTTTGCACAATCCAATGTACCGATACCGAGCCGGTACCCAATGGTCTATTGATTACACACCAGCCGTGCACGCACTGGCTGTCCGCCCTGCGGCCTTAGCCCTTGACGGCACCGGCGGCAACGCCCTTGATGATGTGCTTCTGGCAGAAGATGTACACCAGGATGATGGGGATGATGCTCAGCATGATGACCGCCATGGTGGCGCCCAGATCCACAGAGCCGTAGGAGCCCTTCAGATACTGAACGTGAATGGGGATGGTCATGTACTTGGTACGATCCAGCACCAGGTAGGGCAGCAGATAGTCGTTCCACACCCACATCAGCTCCAGAATGCCCACGGAAATCATGGTAGGCTTGAGCATGGGCAGCACCACCAGGAAGAAGGTGCGCAGAGGGCCGCAGCCGTCAATGGCCGCCGCTTCCTCGAT
>CAKTXO010000091.1 GCA_934630985.1 uncultured Oscillospiraceae bacterium
TTGCCTCCTTTGGGATACTGGGGCTCATTATACCATTTTTCCTGGGGAAAGTAAATAGTCCAAATGTGAACATTCTTCCGTCCTGCTTTTCCGGGCGGTTTTTTCCTGTTTTTCCCCGGAAAACGTTTGACTTTTCCCGGTAAATCCAGTATAATTTAAGGGATTTCGGTTTGGAGGAAGTAATATGCAACGTGAACATCTGGGAAGCCGCTTAGGCTTTCTTCTATTGAGCGCAGGCTGCGCCATCGGCATCGGCAACGTCTGGAAATTCCCCTGGATGACCGGCCAGTACGGCGGCGGCGCTTTCGTTCTGATTTATCTGCTGTTTCTGCTGGTGCTGGGGGTGCCGGTGCTGACCATGGAATTTGCCATGGGGCGGGCTGCCCAGAAAAGCCCCCTGAAAATGTACCAGGCTCTGAAGCCCGGCAGCAAATGGGGCTGGCACGGCTATGTGTGCCTGCTCGGAAACGTCATGCTGATGATGTTCTACACCACCGTGGCCGGCTGGATGCTCCAGTACTTTGTGGACACCGCCCGAGGCGTCTTTGTGGGTCTGGATACCACCGCGGTGGAGGCCAAATTCGGGGAAATGCTGGCAACCCCCGGCACGATGACCCTCTACATGGCAATCGTTGTGGTTCTGGGCTTTTCCATCATTTCCATCGGCATCCAGAAAGGTCTGGAGCGGGTCACGAAGGTCATGATGATGGCTCTGATCGTTCTGATGTTCCTGCTCTCCCTGCACAGCATGACCCTGCCCGGCGGCGGCGCGGGCCTGGCCTTCTACCTGGTGCCGGATTTTGATCGGATGCGGGAAATCGGCGTAGGAAACGTGATCGTCGGCGCCATGAACCAGTCCTTCTTCACCCTGAGCCTGGGCATCGGTGCCATGGCCATTTTCGGCAGCTATATCGGCAAGGAGCGGGCGCTCATGGGCGAAGCCGTCCGGGTAAGCCTTCTGGACACCATGGTGGCTCTGTGCTCCGGCCTCATCATCTTCCCCGCCTGCTTTGCCTACGGCGTGGACGTGAACAGCGGCCCTGCCCTGATTTTCATGACCCTGCCCAACGTGTTCAACCACATTGCCCTGGGTCGGTTCTGGGGGAGCCTGTTTTTCCTGTTCATGACCTTCGCCGCCTTCTCCACGGTGCTGGCGGTGTTTGAGAATATCGTCTGCTGTGTAGGTGAGCTTACGCTCTGGAGCCGGAAGAAAACCTGCCTGATCTGCTGCATCGGCATTTTCCTGCTGAGTCTGCCCTGTCTGCTGGGCTACAATCTGTGGAGCGGGGTTCGTCCCATTGCCGGTCATGACATTCTGGACAGCGAGGACTTTATGGTCAGCAATGTGATGCTGCCTCTGGGCTCTGCCCTGTTCGTGCTGTTCTGCACCGTCCGCTACGGCTGGGGCTGGAAGAACTTCATGGCCGAGGCCAACGAGGGCACGGGTCTGAAGGTAGCGCAGTGGATGCGCCCCTACATGACCTATGTACTGCCGGTGATTGTCCTTGTGATTTTTATCATCGGCCTGGTGGGCTTCTTCGGATAAGATTGTATAAGAATAGGGCACTGCCAAAATTGGCAGTGCCCTATTCAGCGTGTCAAAAAAGTCCGAAAGATACGGTGTCATTCCGAACCAGTGGTGCTCCGCGCAGCAAATTAAAATAGTGATGATTGCCAGTGGCAATCATACCGTAATATATCGCAGACTGGTGTGGGAATCCCCCGGTTGAACGTAAAAGCTGCTGGTTTAGGATTGAAAATATTTGAATATCAGGGGGATTGCCACGCCAGTGTGAGCACTGGCTCGCAATGACATGGTTCTTTGACAATCTTGAAAGGGCACTGCCGGTATTGGCAGTGCCCTGTTTTTATCAGATTTTGATGATTCTGCCCGATTTGCGGGGCTTCGCCTCCGGCTCTTCCGCGGCATAGCCCAGGATGCAGTTGCCTACGCCCCGGTAATTCTCCGGCACGCCCCAGGCGCGCAGCAGTGCCTTCCCTTCCGGGGTATCAAAGCACTCCTTGGCTCTGTGAATCCAGCAGCTGCCCAGCCCCAGGCTGTGGGCGGCATTCATGAGGTTCCCCAGCACCAGGGAGCCGTCCTCCACCCAGGTCATCCGCTCCGGGTCGGAGAGCACCACAATCACGCAGGGCGCGCCATAGAAGGGATCCCCGGAGGTTCCCATGACCGCCGCGTTCATCCGGGAAAGCTCGTCCCGGGTCGCCTTGTCCCGGACGGCCACCAGAACGGGCAATTGATTGTTCATTCCTGTAGGGGCATAAAGTCCCGCGGTAAGCACCTTGTCCAGCTTCTCGTCCTCCACCGGACGGTCAGCGTACTTCCGGACGGAACGCCGGGTCAACAAATCCTCGTACATATTGATTTCCTCCTTTTATACGAGTTTTTAATAAAACGCTTAAAAGCGTTTTATTAGGCCGCAGGATTGCGGCCAGCGGCCACTGCCGCTAAAAAACGAAGTCAATACATTTCTTACCGCCGCCCAGGCGGTCTGCCGTGAAACGGCTTAAGTAAAATGATGAAATCATTTTACTTAAGAAATCGTATTATCGGTTCAGCACCTGGATTGCCGCCTGAATCTGGAGATCGTCGGCATAGCCCAGCGTGCCGTAATAGATTTTTTCGGCGGTTTCCTCATCCACATCCACCCGCACATCCGGGATTACTCCCACGTCCGTCAGGGAATTGCCCTTGGGGGTGAAATACTTGCCGGTGGACAGGGCTACGGCAGAGCCGTCTCCCAGGGAAATGGTGGTCTGATAGACCCCTTTGCCCACGGTTGGCTCTCCCACGATGGTAGCCGCCTGGTATTCCTGCAAAGCCGCCGCGAAAAATTCCGCCGCGCTGTAGCTGCTGCCGTTGATGAGCACCGCCATGGGCATATCCAGGCAGTCGGCATCGGAGGTATCCACCTTTTCCGTGCCGTCGTAGCTGACGCTGCGGAACAGATCTCCCTCGGGCAGCAGGTAGTCCAGAAGCTTTACCAGTTCCTCGGCGTAGCCGCCGGGGTTGTTGCGCACATCGAAAATGATCTTCTTCGCACCCTCCTGCTGAAGCTTCTGGATGGCGGCGATACTCTCCGAGGCGCAGCGTTCATCGAAATTACTGATCTTCACCAGGCCGATTCCATCGGCCAGCATCTGCCCCGTGGCAACCGCAGACTCGATCCGGCGGCGTTCCACCGCAAGGGTCTGGTGCTCTCCCTGGCGCATCACCGTCAGGGAAACCTTGGTGCCGGCCTCCCCCCGGATCAGCTCCCGAACCTGATCGGCGGTCATCTCCCGGACATCCTGATCCTCTACGGCAATGAGCAGGTCATTGACCTGGATCCCCGCCTCCTGGGCGGGGCCATCCTGGTTGACCATCACAATCAGAAAGCCGGAGCCGTCCTCTGCCTGCTGAATGGTGATGCCAATACCCACATAGGCATTCTCACTTTGCTCCTTGTGGGCTTCGTACTGGGAAGCCGGAATATAGTAGCTCCACCGGTCTCCGGTGGCCTTGACCATAGCGGCCGCCGCCGCATCCTCCATAGCCTCCCCATCCGCTTCCCCGATGTACCGCTCCTGAATCAGATTTTCCAGTCGATCCAGCTTGCCGGTGCCCGTTTTCATGGTCATTTGCAGCGTAATGGCAGTGGCCAGCATGGCAACCACCACATAGGATAAAAAACGAAACAGCTTGTCCTTCATTTCTCTTTTCACACCTCACCATAGAAAGCTTCCCACAGCCCCCTAGGGGGCTGTGGGAGAATCGTTACAGGGATACATAGTTGCAGGGATTCACATACACGCCGTTGACGGCAATGCCAAAGTGCAGGTGATCGCCGGTGGCAACGCCGGTGGCACCGGTCTCGCCAATCTTCTGTCCCGCGCTGACCATCTGACCGGAGGACACACAGTAGCTGTTCAGGTGCATGTAAATCGAGGACACGCCGTCGCCGTGGTCGATCTTCACATAGTTGCCTGCCGCGCTGCCGTAGCCGGCAATGACCACCCGGCCGGCCTTGGCGGCTACCACCGTCCAGCCGGTGCCGGTATCCAAGTCAACGCCCTGGTGATAGGAGGACGCGCCTGCCGTAGGCGAGGTACGGGAACCAAAGGGGGAGGTAATGGAGGTGTAGCTGCAAGGCCGCACCCAGCCGCCGCCTACCGCCGTGCCGCCGGTGCCGCCGGAGGTATTGGTCTTGTCCATGTTGGTGCCTGCCGCCGCGGTGGTGGGGGGCACATAGGTAGCCATGTAGGCCGCCCATTCCGCCTGCTTGGCGGTGCTGTACTCCTGCTCCTTGGTGGCAATCTGCTTCAGGAAGTCGTTTTCCATCTCCACGAATTCCGCCTCCAGAGCCTCCAGGTCGTCGGCCTTGCTCAGAAGCTCCTGAATCAGATTATCCGCTTCCTTCCGCTTGTCGTCCATTTCCGCCTGGGTGGTGTCCAGCTCCTTCTTGGTTTCCTCCATTTCGGCCTTTTCTGCCTGAAGGTCGGTCTGCGCCACCTCCACCGCGTCAGCAGCGTCGCTGAGCTGCTTCAGACGGCGGTTGTCGGAGGCATTGATCTCCTCCACCATGTTCAGCCGATCCAGAAGGTCGGAGAAGCTGTTGGCCTTGAACAGAACCTCCCAATAGGACAGCTCGCCGTCTTCCTCCATGGTGCGCACCCGAACCTTGTTCTCCTGGTTCAGCTGGTCATAGAGGCCCTCGGCGTTGTCCAGCTCGTCCTGCTTATCCGCAATGAGCAGATTGTAGGCCGACAGCTGGTCGTTCATATTGGTCAGCTGCTCGCTGAGCAGCTGGATTTCCTGGTCAATGACGTTCTTTTTGGCGATGATATCCGCAATTTCGTTTTCGTTGGCCTTGTACTGATCCTTAACATCGGAAATCTTATCCTTGATTTCCTCCTTCTCCTTCTTCAGCTGGTTGATCTGCTTGCGGATCTCCGAGGAGGAGGCGGCACTTGCCCGGGTGGGCAGAATGCTCATGAGCAGGGTCAGCAGCATGACGGCGGCCATCAGGCCTGCCAGAAAGGATACCAGACGCTTGTGATTTTTCATAAGATACTCCTTTTTGCGGGCGGCGCAATCAGTTGATATACGCCAAGGGGTTTACATAAGTTCCGGCATAGGATACGCCGAAATGCAGGTGGGGGCCGGTGGACAGTCCCGTGCTGCCAACATATCCGATCAGCTGTCCCTGGGAAACGGTCTGTCCCACGGAGACAACGTAATTGGTCATGTGCATATAAATGGAAGAGAAGCCGTCCAGATGGTTGATGCTGACATAGTTTCCCGCGCCGCCGGCCTGATAGGAGGCGGCAGTCACCTTCCCCGCCCGGGTGGCGTAGATGGGGGTGCCCTGGGCACAGGACATATCAATGCCGTTGTGCATCCGGGTGATTTTCAGGATGGGGTGGGTACGCATCCCGAAGGGGCTGGTCAGCGTCCAGCCGGACACCGGGGTGACCCAGGTGGCATTGGACGGGGGGTTATCGCCCTGGAGGGCAAGCTTGGCAAGGTACTCATCGTACTTCGCTTCCTTCAGCTCCTTCTCCTTGCCGGCGATCTCCTGCATGAGCTCGTCCTGCAAGGCCTCGGATTCCTCCATCAGCAATTCAAATTCTTCGCTTTTGGCCTCCAGCTCCCGGAGAACGTCGTCGGACTCCGTCCGCTTCTCCTGAAGGGCGGCCTCGTCGGAAGCCAGCTGCTCCCGGACAGCCTCCAGCTCTCCTTTTTCCGTCGCCAGACTCATCTGATTGGCGGTGACGATATCCGCGGCAATCCGCATCTGCTCAATTCGCCGCCGGTCGGAGGCATTGATCTCCTGAACCATGTCAATCCGATCCAGAAGGTCTGTAAAGCTGTTGGCCTGGAAAATTACCTGCCAATAGGTCAGCTTACCGTCCTCCTCCATCGCCCGAATCCGCTGACGGTGCTCCTCGCTGAGAGTTCGCAGGTCTTCGTTGGCCGCGTCCAGGGCGTCCTGGGTGTCGGCAATCAGCTGTCCGTAGGCCACGATCTGTTCATTGGTAGCGGCAATTTTATTGCTCAGCAGGGCAATCTCCTGATCCACCGCGCTTTTCTGGGCTACAATGCTTTTCATGTCGTTCATATTGGCATTGTACTGACTCTGAACGCCGTCAATCTGCTCCTGAATTTCCTTGTTCTTTGCCTTCAGCGCATCGATGTCTTTCTGTATCTCCGCCGAGGAGGTGGCTGCCGCCGAAAGAGGCAGCATACCAACCACCAGTGCGGTCGTCAACAGGGCGGATAGGGCTGCGGCTGCTAATT
>CAKTXO010000092.1 GCA_934630985.1 uncultured Oscillospiraceae bacterium
CCGGCAAGAAAATTGATAAGAAGCCGGCTTAAGGGGCGCTGCCGAAAAGCCGCCCCCCTAAGTACCCCCCGGCCGCATCGCCGGAAGTGCGTCAGAATCTTTCGGGTTGCAATGGGCGGTTTTGCCGGAATCTTGGATGATCTCCGAGATTCCGGGCAGACTGTCGAAAAACCATGTCATTGCGAGGCTGTGCGCACACTGCCGTGGCAATCCGTTCTCTCAAAAAACATTTTGGCGTTGGTTCCTCCGGAGGCAATTTTCTTGTCCCGGCAAGAAAATTGATAAGAAGCCGGCTTAAGGGGCGCTGCCGAAAAGCCGCCCCCCTAAGTACCCCCCGGCCGCATCGCCGGAAGTGCGTCAGAATCTTTCGGGTTGCAATGGGCGGTTTTGCCGGAATCTCGGATGATCTCCGAGATTCCGTGCAGACTGTCGAAAAACCATGTCATTGCGAGGCAGTGCGCACACTGCCGTGGCAATCCCCCTAATTTTCAAACATTTTAGTTCCTAAACCAGTGGCTTTTACTTCTATCCGGGGGATTCCCACACCAGTCTGAGGACTGGTTCGGAATGACAACGTATATTGGGGGCTTTTTTGACAGTCTTGCCGGAATCTCGGATTATCTCCGAGATTCCGGGCATTTCTGTAGGCCAGAAATCGGTCTGGCCGGAAAGTTCCTTAGTTTTCGGAACGCATCCGCTTCTTGGTGACGAGCAGCACCACCGCCGCCAGCACCAGCACGCCGCCCAGGACGTAGAAGAGGGTGGTGCCCATGCCGCCGGTCTCCGGCAGAGTGGAGCCGGACTTGTTGATCACGTCGGTGGTCAGGGTACCCTTGTCCTCGCTGGCAGTGAAGGCAATCTCACCGGTGGTCACATTGCCGTTCAGGCTGGTCAGAATGGTCGTACGCTCCTCCCCATTCCAAGTGACCGTATGGTCAGCGGTGACGGTGAACTCGATGGGATCGATGGTATTGAAGCCCGAAGGGGTCACAGTCTCGGTCAGGATGTAATCGCCATCATCCAAGCCCTTGAAAGTAAAGGTAGTGCCATCTGTGTTCTTCACCACGGCAATGCTCTTTTTTTCGCCGTTTGCCAGCTTTTTCTCCAGGGTGAACTCCGCGCCAGTCCTCTCATTGCCTTCCTTGACCTCGTTGGCGTACTTGTTCACGACCACCTGGTAAGTAAAGGCAATGACGCTGTCCCATTTGGTATATGTAGTTCCCCCCTGCTCATCGTAGGGTTTGTTGGAGTACTCCAGCCGTGCCTCGTTCACGTTGCCCCGCTTGCCCAGAACCGCCTGATCATTGAGCTGGGCGGTGAACTCGACGGTAATTTTGCTGTTTGCGTGAACTGTGTTAATGCCCTTCAGGTCTTCGAAAACCACATCAAAGGTGTGGCCATCGTCGGGGGTCTGCTTCACGGTATAGCCACTAGAAATCTCTGCGCCATCCACATAGACCTTTACGCTGTTAGGCTCAAAGGTCAGACCCGCTTCCATCTTATCATGGAACGCAAAATAGTAGGCGCTCTTATACTCGGCAAAGTCATCGGCAACAGTGCCCGTCAGCCGGAAGGGAACGGAATCGCCGATGTCGTAGTCGGCGGAATCCTGCCAGTCGCTGGCTACGCCTGTGGTGTCGTTGATGTCCTTAATCTGCTTCTGGAAGGTAACGTTGGAAGTCTTGGGAGCAATGCGGGTGTCCTTCACAATGTTCACGATGTAGCGGCTGTAGGTCTCACCTTCGTTCACCGGGCCTACGTCCTTAATCAGATAGTAGCCGTTGGGAACGGTCAAAGGCTGTCCGGCCTTCACTTCGCCATACTTCTCGGAAGACAGATTGACGTACTGTTCAATCACAGCCATTTTAGCTGCATCGGAGTTCGTGCTGTTCACGGCAGTCAGGGCATTCAAAGTCGTTTCGTCAACGAGCTCTTTCGCAGTGCCCTTGCCGTTCACGCCCCACTTCAGGTTTGAGAGCACCTTGGCACCATTTTCATCCACTGTCAGATCGCCGGTGAAAATCTGGTAAACTTCATAGGTACGCGTACTGCCGTCGGGAGCGGTAATGGTGGACTCCCCATCCGCGGCGGAGGCGGTGGCGGTCATGGCAAAGACCATCATCAGCGCCAGCAGCAGGCAGGTCAGTTTTCTAAGCTTGTTCATAGTGACATTCCTTTCTTTTCCGGTTGTTTCAAAATTGGGGTTGCGGAATTCATTGTGCTCAGGCGTCCCTCCTTCTGCGTTTCTTCCGCGTCAGAAGATACAGCCCGCCGACGGTGACCAGCGCGCCGCCCAGGGTGAAGCTCCGGGTGCCGCCGCCGCCGGTATCGGGAAGCTCATAGGTAGGTACGGGCTCGTTTTCCACGAACTTCTGCTGATCCGTCTGGGACAAGTCCATTGCCCCTGCCGGAAGATTTCCGGGAATGGCGCGCGCCGCGCCATCAGGATTGGAGAAGTAGAAGTAGAACACCTGAGGGGCATCCGGAAGCCGGTAGCCTGCTGGTGCTTTGGTCTCCTTCAGGGCATAGAGGGTATCGTAGGCGAAGTTCTGCGGTGCGTCCTCCGTGTCCTGAATCCGGATGGTCAGACGACCAGAGGCATCGGTGATCATGGGATTGGTGAACGCCGAGCCGTCCGGCCGAGTGGTGTACTCCGTGAGCTCATAGGACGATGTGGAGGTATCCACCGTGTACACGGTAAATTCCGCGCCCGGCAGAACGGTGCCGAAATCCCCTCTGGCCACCTTGTAGATCAACAGGGTTCTGCCGGAGGTTACCTGACCGCTGGTCTTGGATTCCTCCCACTTTTGGGGGAATTCGTCGCCATCCGTCTCGTGGCCTATTCCTTCCAGCGCAACCTTGTTTGTAATGAAAAGCTTATCACAAATGCCATCTTCCGGCGCGTTGATTTCCACCTGGTACTGGTACTCCAGCCGCAGATGGGTTCCGTCCGGCACATCGGACATGCGCAGAATGCAGTGGCTCTCATCGTTACCGTGTTCACCCAGCTTCTCTTCAAAGGTCCAGGGAACCTGAAGCGGCGTCTGCGTTGTGGTGCCATCCTCGTTCTTTGTCACCTGGTACAGCTTTACGGAATTTTGCACCAGGGACACATCCTTGGCAAACAGACGGGTATTCCCTTCGCTTGGTACCCATACATAAACATCCCTCTTGTAGGTCAGGGTATCCACCAGGGTCAGCTTCCCAGTGCCGTCGGGTTTAGACAGCTTCTTGCTATTCGGATTGATGTCCACCTGGTAGCTCAGCGTCCGGCTGTGGTTGTTCCAGGTGCCGGTTTTTCCCAAAACCGCCGTTTCCGTATCCTGGTTGTCATAAGTCCAATTCTGGGTCTGGGAGGCACTGCCGATTCCCTTTACGTCTACCTTGTTGTTAAAGGTATGGGTATCCTTATCCGTAAGGGCTGTCTGGCAGCCGAAGACAAAGGTCAGCTTGGTTTTGGCGGGAAGATTGCCGCCGTTCAAGGCGGTGACATTCAGAATAACCTTTCCCGTGGTCTTGTTGTAGGTTCCGTTCACCTGATACAGGCCATTCTGGCCGGAAACGGCGCCGTCTTCCCCGATTGTCATGCTTGCGGTGTTGTTATTCCACTGATCGATAGGCCGAATCAGCTTCAATTCTGCCAGCGTCACATCAGCGGGCAGCGTGTCCGTAATCTCCAGGGACGTGCGGGAGGTGTCATCCAGGGTGACAATGACCTTCCACACCAGATCGCCCTGGCTGGTGACGGTGCTGGTTTCTTTATTTCCCTTGTCGTCGGTTTTTTCGACACTGGATCGCCAGTACTCAAACTGGGCACTGCTTTCCTTCTCCCCCGCCTTGAAATAATTGGAATAGGTCTGGTTCGTCTTGGCAGGGTCGATTATCAGGGTCGTGTTGTAAGTGACGGTAATATCCTGGGTCTGTCCGTTCGTCGGAACATCCTTGAGCAGCGTCAGGGTCAGCTTGCGGAACTGGACATTCGTGTAGCTGTCAATCAGTTTGTAATCATAATCGGGCGACCAGTAGATACCGTCCGCAATATCCACCTTCACATCCTGGGTCTGAATGCCCAGTTTCTCGCAGAACGCCACAACCGCATCCTTCACCTGGTCATTCGTCATATAGATGTCTTTATTTCCGGCACCTATGGAATCCTCCAGCACAGTGCCCTTAGGGATGCCGCCGGCGGGGACGCGGATGGTCACCGTCCAGGGAAGCACGCCGGTGGTTTTGTCCGCGGAAAGGGTCAGCGTACCGCTGGATTTATCCACACTGCCGCCGCTGTCGATTGTGACCTCGGCTGTCACCTCTTCCTCATGTTCGCCCTTTTTCAGGTGGGCGGTATTGGAGACGGTTCTGGCTACCAGCGCAGGGCTGGCGGCGGTGGTGTAGGTAATTTTATAGGTGTTGGTGTTCGCTTCGCCATTTACCTGCTGGAAGGTGATAGATACCTTTCCGTCCGCGTCCGTTTTCAGCTCATAGCCGCTGTTGGGGCTGACCTGAATGGAGTTCGCCTGGGCATGGGTAAGCATATCGTCCGTCAGCACTGCTCCGGCAATGTTCCGCTTTTTGGCATTGACGGTAATCACCCAGGTGATGGTTCCCTGGTCGGCGTTGTAGGTGCCGGACTTGGCCGCGTCGATGCCTACGCCCACCTTTTCTTCCATCTTGATATCATCGTCGGGAGTATCCGGATCCGGGTCGAAGTCGGCCTTATTGATGACCTCCTTCACGTTCTCGTCCTCAGGGGCATCCGTATAATAGGTAATGGTATAGCGCTGATTGTTCTTTTTCCCGTCCACCTTGCTAAAGGTGATTTTCCCGTTTTCCAGGGTATAGCCGCTGGCAGGGCTTACGGTGATATCCGAGCCGGTGGAAAGGGTTTGGAACATCTCATCCGTCAGGGTGGCTCCGGTAATGTCCGAACGGTGGTCGTTCAGCGTGATCGTCCACTGGATTCGGCTGCCCTCCAGCTTGCCGACCTTGGCGGCGGTGTGGGTCTTGTCGATTTTCGTGGATACCTTCTTCTCGTCTGTAACCTCCTGCTTCCGTCCGTCATCCTTGGCTTTGACAGTGAGGGTATTGTCCGGGTTCATCACCGCGGCGGGATAATCGGTCACGTCATAGGAATATTCAATTTCATAGCTCTGCCCCTGACTCAGCCCTGGCAGGTTGTCCATGGTGATGGTGCCGGTTCCGTCATTCCAAGTCCAGGTAGCTTGGTGCTCCTGATTGTTCACCGTCACCTTCGGGGTTCCCAGGGTCATGCCGCTTGCTTGAATGGTATCCGTGAACTGAATGGGACTGGGGGTTCCCTTCTTGGTGCTGATGGTCACATGATAGGTCAGCTTGCCGTTATCGATATTGCCGTCCGTCCATTTGCTGGCGGAAATATCGTATTTCTCTGTTTCGCCGCTGGGATATGTAATTTCATCCGTATTGATAATCAGCTGGTTGTCTCCGCTGCCCAGCACAATCTTTCCGTCCTCTTGAACCTTGGTGGCATCCAGCGTGCCGTTAAAATCCACGAAGCCCGTCACATCGTCCTGGGTTGGGTTGACATGCGACAGAATCACCGACAGCCGATAAACG
Organism: uncultured Oscillospiraceae bacterium; assembly: GCA_934630985.1. GTDB lineage: Bacteria > Bacillota > Clostridia > Oscillospirales > Oscillospiraceae > Faecousia. The sequence goes on from CAKTXO010000092.1 coordinate 5,593, forward strand.
CCGTTCACCCTTTCAAATCGGTAATTACCTCTGTTATCCATCAGGGGATGCTCCTGATCCAGCAAGTCCGCCGGAATCTCGATTCCCTCCGGGTAATCATAGGTGTAGGTGGTGGTGTTACTGAATGCAGAACCGGGTATCCGGAAATCGACGTGGATTGTCGTCTTGAATTTGTTCACAGACGGATCATAGCTGGCCTTTGGGGTAGAAGTCGCCGTAATCTTCACATTGGGCAAAGGCTCCGTGCCCTCCGCAAAAAGAGCCAGTGCCTCTTCCTGGAGCAGAAGCATTTCCTCCATGGGCTCCGCAGTTTCCGTATTCTCTGTTGCAGCCGTAGTTGCGTCCGTAGTCGCATCCGTAGGCATTTCTGTCGCCCCGGTGGTTTCCGCAGGTTTGGCGGGGTAGCAGCTGTCGGTGTGGGTGTGCTCCTGGCTTCCGCAGGTCGCCAGGGTTTCCCAGGCATAGCATTCGTCGGTGTGGTGATGGGGGGCGCTCTCGGCCTTGCCGCAGACGAAAGTTTCTTCCGTGCGGTAGCAGCTGTCCGAATGGTGATGTCCCTGGGTTTCCGGCAGGGTGCAGGTCAGAACCCCCTCCGCGTCATAGCAGCCCTCCCCGTGGGTGTGGCCATCGGATTCCGGGGTCGTGCAGGAGAGCACCCGCTTCGTGCCCTTGCAGGCATCGGTGTGGGTATGCCCCTCGGATTC
>CAKTXO010000093.1 GCA_934630985.1 uncultured Oscillospiraceae bacterium
CCTGTAACGGGACATCCCCGGGGGTTCCTACCTATCGAAACCCCGGCTCCAAGACCATGTTCTTCCGCCTTCCCCGTGCCCTCTCCCACCAAATGAGGGCTCTCTGACCGCTTCCGACGGAATACTCTTCTTTTCAGCGCCTTTTTCTGTAACCCCGTCATTATAGCCCTTACTTGCGGGATTTGTCAAGCCTTTTCCGATTTTCGGGTCAGAATCCAGGCGGCGGCAATGGCCGTGAGGCCGCCCACCAGCTTACCAACGATCATGGCCCCCATCATTTCCGGGGCAAACCCGGCGGTAAAGCCCAGATGATCGCCGAAAACAAAGGCTCCGGAAACGGCGAAGGCGATATTCACAACCTTTCCCCGCTCGTTCATGTCCTTCACCATGCCGAAGGCGGCAATGGAATTGGCAAGGCTGGCAAGAAGCCCCGCCGCCGCGGCATCGTTGATGCCAAGAAGCCCTCCGGCGGCAAGCAGGGGCTTTCGCAGCAGCTTCGTCAGCACGAACACCAGGGGGAAGGCTCCGGCCAGGACGATGGCGATGACGCCTACGGTTTCAAAGCCCTCGGAAATTGGCTCCATGCCCCGGATGATGGGGTAGCCCGTCAAGGCCTCGCCGATGGCTGCCGCCAGACCCACGGTGGCCACTGCCACCACCAGCTTGCCGAAAACCTCGAAGCCCCGCACCATGGCGTTTTCCGCCCGCCAAAGTCCCAGGGCGATGAGCAGGGCAATGAGCACGATGGGCACGAGATTGCGCAGTACCATAGTCAGTGGAAAGCCCGCCGTCAGGCCTCCCGCCAGCACCCCTAACGGAATGGTCACGATGCCGCAGAGAATGCCCTTGGCCATCACTGGGCGGTCTTCCTCCCGAAGGATTCCCATGGCCACGGGAATGGTGAACACCACGGTGGCGCCCAGCATGGAGCCGGTGATGACCCCGCCCAGAGCCGCCGCCTGAGGGTCGTCGGTCAGCTGCCGAGCCAAGGCTCCGCCGCCCATGTCGCAGGCCAGCAGGCTCCCGGCAAACATGGCAGGGTCTGCCCCCAGGAAGGTGTAAACGGGTACCACCACCGGCTTCAGAAGGGCTGCCAGCACCGGGGCAAGACAGACGATTCCCACCATGGCCAGCGCCAGAGAACCCATGGCCAGGATTCCCTCTTCAAATTCCTTGCCCAGACCCCAGCGGTTGCCGAATATCCGGTCGATGGCGCCTAAAACGGCAAATCCCGCCATAATCGCAATGAGTATTTCGTGAAATGACATGGCTATCCCTGCTTCTCGTCCACAATCGCGACAACGGCGGCATCCACCGGGGCATCCATGCAGTACCGGGAGGCCACGGTTCCCGTCGCCAGCAGCACCCGGTCGCCGGTTCCGGCTCCCACCTGGTCTGCCGCCACGATTTTCTCCCCCTCTGCCTCCACCACCAGAAAGGTCTGACCCTGCAGGCAGGCCGCTTTCCGGGTAGCCCAGATGGAGCCTACCACTTTTCCAACCTTCATTTTGTTCCCTCCATAATCTCCCGAGCCAGAGGTGTGAGCACTGCACCGGGGGCGGGTTGCCGACCCGCACTCCTAAGAAGCCGGGCTTCCTCAGCAGTAACCAGTTTCTTCCGGCCTCCGTCGGTAAAGAGCACACCCCAGTTTTTCAGCTCCCGCTGGGCGGCTGTCAGGCTGCCGGACAGGGCCCGGTTTTTCGGTGCTTCCGGCAAGCCCGGGGTGTAAAGATACACGGTTTTTCCCTGAGCCAGGGCTTCCAGCACCGGCTCGCTGCGAAATTGCAGCAGCTGGGATAAGGACAATGAGCCGATGACCACCGCGTCAAAGGGCGGCTCCGTTACATATTCATAGCCAAAATTCAAAGGCGGCTCCCGACCTAACAGCAAAGCACGGGTCATGGAATCAACCTCCCCAAATCTCCCTTTCGAAAGCCGCAGGCGTTGGCTTCGTCGTAGTCCAGGTGCACGAAGCTGGCAAAGTCCGGGCTGACCCGGACGGCCAAGTCCTCAAAAATCACCGGCCTAGCGGTGTAGGTCTGAAGCTTTACGTTCTGGCCGTTTTTCACGCCGAACCGGGCGGCGTCCTCCGGGGTCAGGTGCACATGCCGCTGGGCGGCGATGACCCCTTGAGAGAGCACTACCTGCCCCCGCTCCCCTTCCAGGGTTACACCGGGCGTCCCCGCCACGTCGCCGGACAGGCGCACCGGGGGTGAAATGCCCAGGGTTCTGCCGTCGGTGAGAGATATTTCCACCTGGGCCGCTTTCCGTTCCGGGCCCAGAACGGCCACATTCCGGAAGCTGCCCTTCGGCCCCGTTACCGTCACCCGCTCTCTTGCCAGATACTGCCCGGGCTGGGACAAAGGCCGTTCCGGGGTCAGGCTGTGCCCGAAGAGAGTCTGCGCCTGAGCGGCGGTGACGTGGACATGCCGCCCGGAGGCCTCCAGCTCCACAAACAGCCGCCCGGCAATCGCCTGGGCAAGCTGCTCCAATGGTTCGCCCATACCCATCCTCCTAGTGCTCCAACCGTTCCAGAATTTTCTGGGCCAGCAGTTCCACCAGCTCCGGGCTGTGAACCCCCTCCGGCTTCGATTCTTCCCTGCCCCAGGCTACCCGGCGGATATTGATTAAATCCAGGGGCGAAATGTTATTGGAGGAAGCGCTTCCCCCCGCCGCCCCGCAGCCCAGGGTCAGCGCCGGGAACAGGCCTGTCTCCGCGCCGATGCCTCCCAGCGCCGCCGGGGTGTTCACGAGAAAGCGGGAGACTGGGATTTTTTCCGCGAATTTCCGGATGACCCTTTCGTCTTCCGCGTGGATGGAAAAGGTGTGACCCCGACCCTCAAAATCCAGGATCTCCATACATTTGGCAAGGACTTCGTCCTCGCTGTCCAGGACGTAAAAGCCCAGCACCGGGCAGAGCTTTTCCATGGAATAGGGGCAGGCCATGCCCGTCCCCCGCTCCCGGGCTACCAGGATCCTGGCATCCGACGGCACGGTAATTCCGGCAAGTTCCGCAAGGTAAGGCGCGGTTTTTCCCACTGTCTGTGGATTCATCGTTCCGTCCGGCCGAAACAGGACGGAAGCCAGCTTTTTCCCGTCTTCGTCGGACAGGAAGCAGTAGCCCTGTGCTTTCGCCTCCGCCACAACCTGTTCCTCCTGGGCACGCTCAATGATAAGGCTCTGCTCAGAGGCGCAGACCGTGCCGTTGTCAAAGGTTTTCGACCGGGCGATCTTGGCAAGGGCCTCAGAAATATCCGCACTGTGGTGAAGATAGGCAGGGCCGTTCCCGGCTCCCACGCCGATGGCGGGCTTGCCGGAGGAATAGGCCGCTTTTACCATACCGGGGCCGCCGGTGGCAAGAATCAGCCGCACCGGCTCCGCGCCCATCAGCTCCTGACAACCGGCAAGCGTCGGAATCGTCAGGCACTGAACGCTTCCCGCCGGAGCACCGGCGGCCTCCGCCGCCTGAGAAACGATCTTCACCGCCGCCAGAGTGCAGTTCAGCGCCTTGGGATGGGGCGAAAACACGATGGGGTTTCCCGCCTTCAGGGCGATGATGGCCTTATAGCATACGGTGGAGGTGGGATTGGTGCTGGGCACGATGGCGGCAATGACCCCCACCGGCACGCCGATTTCCCAGACTCCTTCCTCCGCGCGCTTTCGCAGAAGGCCTACGGTTTTCATGCCCCGCACCGCCTTTGCCACGGTTTCCGAGGCAAATCGGTTCTTGGTGGTTTTATCCGGCACGTTGCCGAAGCCCGTTTCCTCCACGGCAAGCTTTGCCAGCGCCTCCGCCTGAGCGGAGAATGCGGAAGCGATTGCCTCCACGATGGCATCCAGCTTTTCCTGAGGGAAATCCGCCAGAAGATGCTGCGCCTTTTCCGCCTGTCGGGTCAAATCCCTTGCCTCCTGCCGGGCGGCCAAATCCTTGTCAAATTCCATATCTTTTCCCCCTTATACTGAACTCCAATTAAAATCTTTCAAAAAAGATTTTAATTGCCCGAAGGGCATGGAGTTCATATGAGACTTGTTTTGTGATTTCCTTCCTTATAAATCACAAAACGGGCAGCGCCACTCGGCGATGCCTTCCTGATTAAAATCAAGATTTTAATCAGGAAATAGTATCAAAACAACAAGCTGGAGCCGTCTCCCGCCTTCTTCGTCAGCCTGCCGTTTTCCACAAAGCCCATTTTCTCCAGCCACCGCTGGAATTCCGGGATGGCGGTTTTGCCGGTGATCTCCCGCAGTGCCGCCGTCTCCCGGAAGCCGGTGGTCTGATAGTTGAGCATAATGTCGTCCCCATGGGGAATACCCATGAAGTAGTTGCATCCGGCCAGAGTCAGAAGACTTGCCAGATTCTCAATGTCGTTCTGGTCGGCCTTCATGTGGTTGGTATAGCAGCAGTCGCAGCCCATGGAGATACCCGTGAGCTTTCCCATGAAGTGATCCTCCAGCCCCGCCCGGGTGACCTGCCGGGCATCATACAGATATTCCGGGCCGATGAAGCCCACCACGGTGTTCACGAGGAAGGGCTGGAACCGCTTGGCAAAGCCGTAGCACCGAGCCTCCATGGTCACCTGATCGGTGTCGTGGTGGGCGTTGGACGACAGCTCCGAGCCCTGGCCGGTTTCAAAATACATGACGTTGGGGCCTTCGGCAGTCCCCTCTTTTAATAGCAGCTGCCGGGCTTCCTCCAATGTGGCGGCACTGAAGCCGAAGGCCTCATTTCCCTTCTGACTGCCGGCAATGGACTGAAAAATCAGGTCGCAGGGGGCTCCCGCCCGAACGGCCTTCATCTGAGCCGTCACATGCGCCAGCACGCAGATCTGGGTGGGAATCTGCCAGTGCTCCCGGATTTCCCGGAACCGGCGCAGAACCCGCCCCACCTGCTCCGGGCTGTCCGTCACCGGGTTCAGACCGATGACCGCGTCCCCCGCGCCGAAGCTCAGCCCCTCCAAGGTGGAGGCGGTAATGCCCTCCGGGTCATCGGTGGTGTGGTTGGGCTGCAAGCGGCAGGAAAGCGTTCCCGGAAGGCCGATGGTGGTGTTGCAGTGGGCGGTGACGGTGATTTTGTTGGCGGCGTAAATCAGGTCGAGATTGCCCATGAGCTTGCACACCGCCGCCACCATTTCGGAGGTCAGCCCCCGGCTGATTCGGCGGATGTCCTGACCGGTGGTGGTTTCGTCCAGAAGCCACTCCCGGAACTCCGCCACCGTCCAGCCCCGGATTTCCCGGTAGACCTGCTCGTTTACGTCGTCCTGGATAATCCGGGTGACTTCGTCCTCCTCATAGGGCACGGCGGGATTCTCCCGCAGCTCCCCCAGGGTCACGGCGGAGAGCACCACCTTAGCGGCCACCCGCTCCTGGGCGGTCTCCGCCGCGAGACCCGCCAATTTATCTCCGGTTTTTTCCTCGTTTGCCTTGGCCAGAACCTGCTTTAAGTCCCGGAATGTATAGGTTTTTCCCAGCAATGTGGTTTTCAGCTTCATATTCCTCATCCTTTTGAAGGGGAGGCGGGTCGGCCGCCTCCGCTCTAGCGCGATTTTGCTTTTTCCTGAATCATCAGAAGATACAGCATACTGCTCATCCGGTTCAGGGCTTTGGGAATGTCCTCCCGAACTGGGTTCCCCTCCCGGTCGGAAAAGGCCTCCACCGCCGCCAGTTCCGCCTCCCTGGCAAAGCACCGGGCTCGGTTCAGTCCGGCAATCACCGGGCCGTCGGAAGCCTGGGGCATGAAATGGGGCTGTCCGTAGTAATCCTGGGGCATGTGGCTGCGCTCTCGCTGCTCCTGTTCGCTCAGACCGCAGAGGGTGTCCCAGATCAGCGGCTCGTCCAGCACGTCACAGCGGAGGATTTTCCGGGCGAAATCCAGAATTTCCCCCAATGCCCCCTCCGGTGCCCCCGGTATCCGCTGGCAGAGAATCAGTTCTGCCTCCAAAGTGTCCATTTTCCCCCGGAGCCGGATTCTCGGATGGGTTTTGGGCACCAGAACTTCCCCGTTCAGGTGGGTCATGTGCTCCGGCTTTTCCTCTGCATAGCCCCCGGATAACAGCCGGTAGCGTTCAGGTCTTGCCTGGGAACCGGGAAGGATTTCGATCCGCTCCCGGCGAAGAAAATCCCGGGCGGTGCTTGTCAGCTGATCGCCCTTGCCCAGATAGTAGACCCGTTTTCCGTCCCGATTCCGGATGTTCGCCCGGACGGCCTGCTCATCCCAGAGCATTACTTACCGGCGGCGCTCTGTTGGCCGCCTCTGCCCTTG
>CAKTXO010000094.1 GCA_934630985.1 uncultured Oscillospiraceae bacterium
GACAAAAGCGCAACCACTTCCTCTTCTCCGGAAATCCGTCAAAGTTTTTTTCGGATGTCCGGTATTTCGACAGCATTTGCACCCCTTTTATGCTACCCTGTAGGCAGGCTGACAGGGCGCAGACGGATGACCGCAACCGTGGCATCGTCTTCCGTTCCTACGCAGCCTCTGTCCAGAATTTCCGCCGCCAGCTCCCCAGGCGGCGCATCCGGAGATAGGACAGACTGGTGCTGGATACCCTCTCCATCCACACCGTCGCTGACGAGAATCAGCACTTCTCCCCGGCGAAGGGACAGCTTCTCCACCGTCATCCGGTTTCCTTCCAAAGAAAGACCCGGCGGCGGCGTGGCTGTCCCTATTTTTTCGGTTCCACGGCGGGTGAGCAGCCAGCTGGGCGCCGCCCCCCATTTGAACAGGCTGGCAATGCCCGTGTCCAGCTGCACCTCCGCCAGGTCTACCGTCACCTCCCCGGCGCTGCCCCGAAGTGTCAGAAGACTGTTGAGCGTTTCCAGCGCATCCCCGGCGGGAAATCCCGCCGCCAGCATCTGACGCAGAAGCCCCGCGGCGGTGAAGCCCGCCTGCGCCGCCCCCAGGCCGGTGCCCATACCGTCGCACAGAAGCACATAGTACCGGCACCCGGTGCCGGGAAAGGCGACGCACCGATCCCCGTTGGCCCGCTCCTTTCCCCGGCTCCGGGCGGCGGCCTGCGCCTGAAATTCCGGCAGGGGATGCCGGGCCTTCCGGGGGAGCCCGTCCGCAAGACTTCGCAAATACTCCCCCAGAAACGTATATTGCTGTGCCAACGCCTGCCGGTATTCCAGCAGGCGTTTTCGATTTGCTTCCAGCCCCCGGCGCTGCTCCTGGGCAAGGCGCAGCTGAGGGATGAGCCGCCCCTGCTTCCGGCAGTCCGCCTCCAGGGGGTGCTCCAGGTGCTCCAGGCTCAGGCTCAGCCGCTGGGTGCATCGGCTCCTTGCGGAGCAGGTGCCGCAGGCTCGCTCCTGTGCCCGCTCCAGCAAAGCCTTGGCATCCACGGCAGGGGGCTCCGTTTCGGTGAGCAGCTGGCGCAGGGTGAAAAACATCTCCGCCCCCACCTCCAGCCGCACCTGGGCGGCTCCCGTCTCCCCCCGGCGGCGAGGAATCTGAGAGCGGGCAGGCAGCAGAGCCGCCGCCCCGCCCCCCAGCACCAGCCCCGGCAGCACATTCCAGTCCCAGATGCCGCAGGCCGCCATCACCGCCACCGCCCCAAAGCCCGGGGCGGCATAATGCTGCCAGCGTTTGTCGAAGGGAATCAGCCGGATGAACCAGGCAAGGCACACCGCCGCCGTCATGGGCACCTTCGTCACCTGGGCTAAGTCCAGTCCCAACCCCGCAAGAGCCGCCGCCGGAAAAGCGCCGCTCACGCTGAGCAGCCCCGCCGCCACGCACCCGGGATTCACCATGCCCAGGGGAATCTGGGCCAGTGCCAGCGTCGCCAGAGCCCCGATGAGCCAGTCCGTCACCGGGTCCCGGCACCGGACGGCCTGGGTAAAAAGCATGGCGGTCAGCCCCGTCAGGCCGATGCCCAGGCCGTACAGCAGCGGCGGTGTCCGCTCCTCCAGAAAAATCCGGAAGCACAGGCCGGTGATGGCTGTAAGGAAGGCGGCGATGGCCGGGATCATCAGGGGTTGGTTCCGGCTTTCCTCCCGCCGTCCTAGAAGCAGCGCCAGCAGCCCCGCCGAGGCCGCCCAGGCAATTCCCTGCAAGCCCCTGCTGCCCCAGAAGGTGGGGTAGCCCGCCAGTGCCCCCAGGGTGATGAGCACCGCCCGCCAGCCGGTGAAGCCGCAGATCATCCCCATGGCGATGGGCTGGGGAGAATTGCCCAGGCTGGCCGCCGTCAGAAGAAATCCGCTGCCTCCGTAGAACAGAGCCAGCAGCAGCCCCCGAATTCCAGGCTCCAATAGCAGCTGCTCCATCCGCCGGCGTCCCCGCCGCAAATACGCTTCCACCATCATTGGTACACCACGCCTTTCTTCCAGAATGGCACCATCCTAGCACAGGCGGAAAAATTATGCTGTCGGAATGGAAGTGCTTAGAATGTTTCTTGCATCCGGAATTGGTTCGGTGTATAATGAGGGACAGAAACCAAAAAGGAGCGTCACCATGGGAAGAGAATTCGAACTGAAATATCAGGCGCATAGGGAAGATTTAGAAAAAATTCGGGTAAAATACGGCTCTTTCCGGGAAATTTCCATGGAGACAACCTATTATGACACCCCCCTGCTTGCCCTCCGGGCCCGCCGCTGGACGCTCCGGCGGCGGCTGGAAAATGGGGTGTCGGTGTGCACCGTCAAGACCCCTCTGCCCGACGGCAGCCGGGGTGAATGGGAAGTGGAGGCTCCGGATATTTCCGAGGGGCTTCCGAAGCTCATCGCCCTGGGCGCGCCGGAGGCGCTGGCAGAGCTTGTAAAGGACGGCGCGGCTCCTTTCTGCGCCGCCCGGTTCGTAAGGCTTGCCAAGCTTCTTCCCACCCAGGACGGCACTGTGGAGCTGGCTCTGGACAAAGGCGTGCTCCTGGGCGGCGGCCGGGAGCTGCCCTTTGCCGAGGTGGAGGTGGAGCTGAAATCCGGCAGCGACCGGGCTGCGGAAGCCTTCGCCCAAAACTTGGCAGCGGAGTTTGGACTGGTGCTCCAACCCAAAAGCAAGCTGGCCAGAGCCATGTCGCTGGTCTGAAATTAACATACGGAGAAAGAGATTATGTTTACATCCCTGTTTGAGAAATACGACCGGCTGGTGCTCTTCGACACGGAAACCACCGGGCTCCAATACAGCCGGGACGAGATCATCGAGTTCGCCGCCGTGGTGGTAGAGCCGGAAAACGGTGAGCCCAAGGTCACCCGGGAATATGACGAACTGGTGGCTCTGGCTCCCGGCAGCTTCGTGCCCCCGAAAATCGAGCAGCTCACCGGCATTTCCACCCAGGATCTCCGGGAGCGGGGGCTGTCCAAAACCCGGGTCTGCCGGGACATCGCCGAACTGATTCAGGGAAACACCTTGCTTCTGGCCTACAACGCCCACTTTGACCTGAGCTTTCTGTTCTACATGCTCCTGCGGGACGGCGACCCTGCCATCCTGAAGGGGAAGGACAAGCTGGATCTTCTCACGGTCTACAAGGACCGCCACGCCTATCCTCACCGGCTGTGCAACGCCATCGAGGTCTACGGCCTGACCGGCAAGGTGGTCAACTCCCACCGGGCGGTGGACGATGTGCTGGCCACCGTGGCCGTCATGGCGGAAATGGAAAAGGAAAAGGACGATCTTGTTCGTTATGTAAACCTATTTGGCTACAATCCCAAGTACGGCGTGGAGGGCAAGCCCATCGGCTCCGTGACCTACAAGGCTCAGCCCTACGACCCCGCCGCGCCCCTGTACGAGAACTAGGAGGAAGAATTATGGTAAACCAAAAAGCCTATGCCCTGGGAGCCAACCGCTCCTGCATCCGGGATTTGTTTGAATACGGCCGTCGGCAGGCCGCCATTGTGGGAGCGGAGAACGTCTACGACTATTCTCTGGGCAACCCCTCCATTCCCGCGCCGCCTCAGGTCAACGAGGCCGTCCGGGCGATTCTGGATGACACCGACTCCCTGCTGGTGCACGGCTACACCTCTGCCGTAGGCGATTATGAAGCCAGACGCGCCATTTCCGACGACCTGAACGCCCGCTACGGTGCCGCCACGAAGCCGGAGGAATTCTTTCTGGGCTGCGGCGCGGCGCCGGAACTGGTCAGCGTGTTCCGGGCACTGGCAGTGCCCGGGGGAGAGCTGCTCACCGTGGCGCCCTATTTCCCGGAGTACAAGCCCTTCGCCGAAGAGGCGGAGCTGATTTTCAAGGTCGTGCCCCCGGATGTGCCGGATTTTCAGATCGATCTGGAGGCTCTGACCGCCATGCTTACCCCCGCCACCCAGGCGGTGCTTCTGAATTCCCCCAACAATCCCTCCGGCGTGGTGTACACCCGGCAGACCCTGGAGGCTCTGGCCGCCGTTCTGAGGGAGAAGGCGGCGGCCTTCGGCCATCCCGTTTACCTCATTTCCGACGAGCCCTACCGGGAGCTGGTTTACGGGGTGGAAGTGCCCTATCTGCCCGCCATCTATCCGGATACCATCATCTGCTACTCCTACTCCAAGTCCCTGTCCCTGCCCGGTGAGCGAATCGGCTACGTTCTGGTTCCCGGCTCCTGCGCGGACAGTCAGGCGGTCTACGCCGCCGTAGCCGGAGCCGCCCGCTCCTGCGGACATGTCTGCGCCCCCAGTCTGTGGCAGAAGGTCATCGCCCGGTGCGCTCACCTGCGGCCGGACCTGGTGAGCTACGACCGGAACCGGCAGGCTCTTTATCAGGGGCTGACCGCCGTGGGCTACAAAATGGCAAAGCCCGACGGAGCTTTTTATCTCTTCATCCAGGCTCCCGGCGGAGATGCCAACAAATTCTCGGATTTGGCGAAAAAAGAGAATCTGCTGCTGGTGCCCGGTGACGGCTTCGGCTGTCCGGGGTACTTCCGGATCTGCTACTGCGTCAGCTATGATATGATTCAGAGAAGTCTGCCGGTGTTTGAGAAGCTGATCAAGCAGTTTCCGTAAGAACTGCTGCGCTCTGAGCACTTCCCATCCAAATGCGCAACTAATAAGTTAGCTGTCATTGCGAACCAGTGACCGATGTCACTGGTGTGGCAATCCGCATCCCCCGAAATGTCAGAATAAGCGACATGATAGGAGAACGGATTGCCACGCCAGTGTGAGCACTGGCTCGCAATGACACGGTTTTTCGACAGCCTCAAAGGCTCCCCTTCATACGGAAGGGGAGCCTTTTCCCTCATCCGTCTCGCGCTTGCGGGAGACGCGCGAGCCACCTTCCCCCCGTGGGGAAGGCTTTATGCGCACCCCCGGTGACACAGGGCGATGAGGGCATCTGCCCTTACTTATATTTTCCGCGGTTTCGCCCTTCTTCCTGCTACTTCCTGCTTTTTCCTCCTTTGTCGAAATTTGTCTAAAAGTTTAGAAAATATGTAATTTCTGTAAGTTACAGTCGTTTTTGTTGACAAAAAGTTGTGTTTATGCTATCATCCAGGCAGATCGGCACAGGGCCGGTCTCAGAAACACAAGGAGGAACCTTTACTATGCGCACATCCCTGATTCGGCGTGCGGCAGCTTCTCTGCTGGCGCTGAGCCTGGTGTCCGCCGCTCCCTTGGCCGTCCAGGCCCAGGAAGACGAGACCCAGGAACCCATTTCCCTCACCCAGGAGCACGTCACCCTGGAACACACCGAGTACGAGTACACCGGCAATCCCATTGAACCCAACGTCACCGTCCGGGTGGAGGGCACTCTGCTGACTCTGGATCAGCACTACTCCCTCAGCTTCGCCGACAACACCGAGGTCGGCCAGGCTAAGGCCACCGTCACCGGCATCGAAACCGCCGGCTACACCGGCAAGGTGGAGATTCCCTTCACCATCGTGCCCAAGGCCACGGAACCCAGTCAGCCTTCCGAGCCTTCCGAACCTTCGGAACCCTCCGAGCCCCCCAAGCCTCTGGCCATCACCGAGGACAGCGTTAAGCTGGAAAAGGCCGAGTTCGTCTATGAGGGCAAGGCCGTGGAGCCAAAGGTCACCGTCACCGTGGAGGGCAAGGTTTTGACCGCAGGAACGGACTACAAGCTGGCCTACGAAAATAACAGCAAGCCGGGCACCGCCTATGCCGTTATCACTGCCGCTGACGGAAGCAGCTACACCGGCTCCGTCCGGGTGAAGTTCACCATCACCGAGGCGGAAAAGTCCCCCGCCTATACCGTCACCGCCGGTGCCGACGGCAAGTGGTACCAGAAGAGCGGCAAAACCCTGAGCTTCACCGCCAACGGGGAGTTCAGCAAGTTCGTGGGCGTGTCCGTAGACGGCAAGCGTCTGGCGGATTCCGCCTACACCGCCAAGTCCGGCAGTACCGTCGTTACCCTGAAAAACAGCTACCTGAACACCCTAAAGCAGGGCAAGCACACCCTTACCGTTCATTTTGAGGACGGCAAGGCGGAGACGGCCTTCCAGGTTCTGGCAGCCAAGGACGGCACCAACCCCACCACCGGAGATACCATCCACCTGTGGGCCGGGATTCTCTTCGTATCCCTGACGGGTCTGGCCGGGGCAGGCTTTGCCTGGGCTCGGAAGCTCCACAGATAAGCATACCGGCGTACCGCA
>CAKTXO010000095.1 GCA_934630985.1 uncultured Oscillospiraceae bacterium
GGCAACCAGGGTGGAACCGTGGAATACTGCATGTTACTGTATCCCACCCCTGATTTTTCAGGGGGTGGGCTTTTTTATACCCTCCCCGAGAATGAATAGGAGGTAAATCCCAATGTCCGAAGAAAATCTGTACACCTTTGAAAACCCCGAGTACCGGAAAACCTACTGGCACAGCTGCTCTCACATTATGGCTCAGGCGGTGAAGCGTCTGTGGCCCGAGGTGAAGCTGGCCATCGGCCCTGCCATTGACGAGGGCTGGTACTATGACTTTGACGCGCCCTTCGCCTTCACCCCCGAGCATCTGACCCAGATCGAGGGTGAGATGAAGAAGATCTGCAAGGAGCGGCTGCCCATCGTCCGCAGCGAGAAGCCCCGGGCGGAGGCCATCGCCTATATGCGCGAGCAGGACGAGCCCTACAAGGTGGAGCTCATCGAAGACCTGCCCGCCGACGCCGTCATCTCCTTCTATACCCAGGGCGAGTTCACCGACCTGTGCGCCGGCCCTCACCTGGATCACACCGGCCGGGTCAAGCACAACGGCTTCAAGCTGCTGAGCACCTGCGGCGCTTATTGGCGGGGCGACAGCAAGCGGAAGATGCTTCAGCGTGTCTACGGCATTGCCTTCCCCACGAAGGATGAGCTGGATGCTTACCTTGCCCGGATTGAAGAGGCAAAGAAGCGTGACCACCGGAAGCTGGGTAAAGAGCTTGGCCTGTTCATGCTCACCGACTACGGCCCCGGCTTCCCCTTCTTCCTGCCCAAGGGCATGGTGCTGCGCAACACCCTGATCGACTACTGGCGTCAGGTGCACAAGAAGTACGGCTATGTGGAGGTTTCCACTCCCATGATCCTGAACCGTACCCTCTGGGAGCAGTCCGGTCACTGGGATCACTACAAGAACAATATGTACACCACCGTCATCGATGACCAGGACTACGCCATCAAGCCCATGAACTGCCCCGGCGGTATGCTGGTGTACGCCGCTGAGCCCCACTCCTACCGGGATCTGCCCCTGCGGGTGGGCGAGCTGGGTCTGGTGCACCGGCATGAGCTGTCCGGCGCGCTGCACGGCCTGTTCCGGGTTCGGTGCTTCACCCAGGACGATGCCCACATCTTCATGACCAAGGAGCAGATGGAGACGGAGATTCAGAACGTGGTGAAGCTCTTTGACGAGGTTTACTCCGTGTTCGGCCTGAAGTACACCATTGAGCTGTCCACCATGCCGGAGGATCACATCGGCACCGTGGAGGAGTGGGAGTTCAACCAGAACATCCTGAAAAACGCCATCACCGCCATGGGCAAGGACTTCGTCATCAACGAGGGCGACGGCGCTTTCTACGGCCCCAAGCTGGACTTCCACATTGAGGACTGCCTGGGTCGTACCTGGCAGTGCGGCACCATCCAGCTGGATTCTCAGCTGCCTGAGCGGTTCCACCTGGAATATGTGGGTGAGGACGGCCTGAAGCATCGCCCCGTCATGATTCACCGGGTGGTCTTCGGCTCCATCGAGCGGTTTATCGGCGTGATCACCGAGCATTTTGCCGGTGCCTTCCCCCTGTGGCTGTCTCCTGTGCAGGTGAAGGTGCTGCCTGTCACCGAGCGTGCGCACGAGTATGCCGCTCAGGTTGCCGCCAAGCTGGAGGAAGCCGGCGTCCGGGTGGAGAGCGATCTGCGCAGCGAGAAGCTGGGCTACAAGATCCGGGAAGCCCAGATGCAGAAGGTTCCCTATATGCTGGTGGTGGGCGACCGGGATATGGAGAACGGCACCGTATCCGTCCGTACCCGCAAGGGCGAGGATCTGGGTGCCATGACTGCCGATGCCTTCCTGACCAAGTGCCAGGCAGAAATCGCAAGCAAGAGCAAGGAAGTATAACGGAATTTGCGGAAAGGGCGCGGTGCGGAAGGCACTGCGCCCTTTTTCGAGTGAAGAATGAATGGTGAAGAGGGAATAGAAGAGGTGTCAGCGTGTCAAAAAAGCTCCCAATATACGTTGTCATTCCGAACCAGTCCACAGACTGGTGTGGGAATCCCCCGGATAGAAGTAAAAACCACTGGTTTAGGATCTAAAATGTTTGAAAATTCGGGGGATTGCCACGGCAGTGTGCGCACTGCCTCGCAATGACATGGTTTTTCGACAGTCTCACCTCTCCCACAGGGAGAGGCAAGGCCCTCATCCGTCACGGCTGCGCCGTGCCACCTTCCCCCAAGGGAAGGCTGGGGTACGGATTCACTGGCCTGCAAGGACAACTTCTATTCAGAGCTTCCTTAGGCGCGGCAATACAATGCAGGATTTCGTGCAGGGAATCGGGCATTTTTGAAAATCGGGGAAATCTTGCGGTTTGGAAAGAAAAATATGAAATTGTGGGTTGAATTTTCCGATAGAATGTGATACGATATCGTTGTATCGATATGGGCGTGGTGCGCCCTGACGAAGATAGCAAAAACGGCTGGCAGGAGGAGAGAAAAATGTCTGTTATGGAATCGCTTAGCAGGCACAGTGCCCTCTCCTTCCAGGTGTTCCCTCCGAGAACGGAGGCCGGACGCCGGGAGCTGCTGGAGTCCGGAGGCGTTCTTGACCGGCTGTACCGGGAAAACCCCGACTTTCTGTGCTGCACCTACGGCGCGGGAGGGACGGATGCCGGGAAAAATCTGGAGGTTCTGGAGGCGGTGGTATCCGCCGGGAAAACCCGGGCCATGACCCAGCTGACCTGTGCCGGGAACACGGCGCAGGGCATTCGGGAGCAGCTTCACAACTATCTGCGTCAGGGCATTGACTGCGTGACGGCCCTTCGGGGCGGCGAGACACGGATGAGCGACGGCCTTTCCGATGAGGCCGAGCTGGTGCAGCTGATTCGCCGGGAGTTTTCGGACAGCTTTACCGTAGCGGTGGACGGCGCGCCGGAGGGCGAGCCTCTGGGATGCTCCCTGGAAGGGGAAATTACCCGACTGAAGGCCATCCAGGACAGCGGCGCGGATTTCCTCATTACCCGGGTTTGCTGGGATATGGATATTTTTAAGGCCTGGATGGACGGCATCCGGGCGGCGGGCATTACCCTGCCGGTGATGGCGGGGGTGGCGCCTGTGGTTGACCAGGCGGCGACCATCCGGACGGCTCTGGCCACCGGCGGCTGCGCCATTCCGGAGGATTTGTGCCGGCTCCTTTCCGACTACTGGATCTATCCCAACCCCTTCGTCAAGGATCCCTTTGACGCGGAGGTGGAGCGCAAGCGCGTCCAGTTCCGGGAGGCGGGCATGGCCTACACGGCGCACCAGATCTGGCTTTACCGGCAGTGGGGCGTGGATGGCATCCACCTTCTGACCCAGAACCGGGCGGAGGATGTGCCGGCCATTGTCAGGGCTGCCCGGAATCCATTATTTTGATTTACTAGGAGGAACGCAATATGCCTCATACCATTGCGGTTGCCGGTAAGGGCGGCGTGGGCAAAACCACCACCTGCGGCATGATTATTGATTATCTTTGCAAAAAGAAGAACGGCCCTGTCCTGGTGGTGGACGCGGACGCCAACTCCAACCTGAACGAGGTTCTGGGTGTGGAGGTGGAAACCTCTCTGGGACAGATCCGGGAGGAGATGGCTCAGGCGGAGCTGAAGGGCACCATCCCCAAGAACATGACCAAGGCGGATTACGCCGAGATGAAGTTCAACGACGCCCTCATTGAGGACGACGACTTCGATATGCTGGTCATGGGCCGCACCCAGGGCAAGGGCTGCTACTGCTATGTCAACGGCGTGCTCCAGTCCCAGGTGGCCAAGTACCTTCCCAACTATACCTATGTGGTCATGGACAACGAGGCAGGCCTGGAGCACATCGCCCGGGGTACGCTGCCTCATGTGGACACCATGCTGCTGATTTCCGACTGCTCCCGCCGGGGCGTTCAGGCCGTGGCAAGAGTGGCGGAAATGGTGAAGGAAATGTCCCTGAATCCCGGCCAGATGGGCGTCATCATCAACCGGGCTCCCGGCGGGGTGCTGGATAACGGCGTCCGGGAGGAAATCGAAAAGCATGGGCTGAAGCTCTTCGGCGTGCTGCCCCAGGACGAGGCGGTCTACTGCTGCGACTGCGACGGCGAGCCCTCCGCGAAGCTTCCCGACAGCGACCCCATGAAAACCGCTCTGAAGGACGTTATGAAGTCCCTCGGAATCTAATCCTGTAAGTGACATGCGGGGCAGAATCACCTGCTCCGGGTGCCCAACATATAAACTCATCCAAAATCAATCAAGGGGGAAAACACTATGGCTTTTACACCCAAGACGGCTCCCTTCAGCGGCAAGATCAATGCCGTGACCCTGGGCACCGGTGACAAGGCAATCGTCATCGGCGGTCAGAACGTGATGCCGTTCTACACCTTCGACGCTCCCATTGAGAACGCTCCCAAGATCGGCGTGGAAATCTCCGATCTGGCGGCTTCCTGGGACGCTCCCGCGCTGAAGGAATTCTACGCGGGCTGCACCACCATGGTCGATTACGCCAAGAAGGCGGAGACCATGCCCGGCGCGGACTTCCTGTGCCTGCACTTCGAGTCTGCCGACCCCAACGGTGCCAATCGCTCCGTTGCCGACTGCGTGGCCGATGCCAAGGCGGTAGCCGATGCCGTGTCCATGCCGATCGTTGTCATGGGCTGCAAGAACATCGAGAAGGACGGCGAGCTGTTCAGCAAGATCGCTGAGGCTCTGCAGGGCAAGAACATTCTGGTTCTGTCCGCCCGAAACGAGGACTACAAGACCGTCGGTGCTTCCGTGGCTCTGGCTTACGGCCAGAAGGTGGGCGCTGAGACCGCCGACGACATCAACCTGGCCAAGCAGCTGAACATCATGCTCAAGGGCCTGTCCATCAATCCCGAGAACATCGTTATGAACGTCGGTACCGCTGCCGTGGGCTACGGCTTCGAGTACGTCGCTTCTACCCTGGACCGGATCCGTCTGGCCGCTCTGGCTCAGTCCGATGCCGATCTGCAGATGCCCATTATGTCCCCTGTGTCTCCTGACGCCTGGAGCGTGAAGGAGTCCACCGCTTCCGAAGAAGATGAGCCCGAATGGGGCAGCCGGGAAGAGCGTGCCATTGACATGGAAGTGTCTACTGCCGCCGCCAACCTGACCGGTGGTGCCGATGCCGTCATCATGCGTCATCCCGCCGCCGTTGCCACCATCAAGAAGTTCATCGCGGAACTGGTCTAATTCGGAAGGAGGATACATACAATGGCTTTGAAGGGTCTTGACATTTTTAAGCTGTCTCCTAAGAAAAACTGTAAGGAGTGCGGCAGCCCCACCTGTATGGCTTTCTGCATGAAGGTGGCGCAGGGCGCTGTGTCGATCGACAAGTGCCCCTACTTCTCTGACGACGCGAAGGCGATGCTCAACGAGCAGACCGCGCCTCCCATGAAGACCATCACCGTGGGCAGCCACAAGCTGGGCGGCGAGACTGTCCTGTTCCGTCACGAGAAGACTCTGGTCAACAAGAATCTGTACGCCGTGGCCGTGGGCACCAGCCTGTCCGCCGAAGAGGCAGACGCGAAGCTGGCCGGTCTGCAGAAGATCGACTACGAGCGTATTGGCGAGCGGATGTACGTGGAGTTCGTGTTCGTGGCCAACA
This sequence comes from uncultured Oscillospiraceae bacterium, assembly GCA_934630985.1. Lineage (GTDB taxonomy): Bacteria > Bacillota > Clostridia > Oscillospirales > Oscillospiraceae > Faecousia. The sequence goes on from CAKTXO010000095.1 coordinate 5,611, forward strand.
CCCAGTCCGATCCCGCTGTCTACGCGGAGCTGGTGAAGAAGGCTGCCGCTACCGGCCGTGACCTGATCCTGGAGTGCTGGGACGTGGAGTGCGCCAAGGCCGCTCTGGAGGTTGCCGGTAAGAACGTGATTCTGGACGGCGCCACCCCCGACAACTGGGAGGCTATGAGCGAGCTGGCTACCGCGAACGGCGTGGTGCTGGGCGTTTCCGCCGGATCCCTGTCCGATCTGTACGACACCGTGAAGAAGCTGGAAGCCAAGGGCAACAAGAACCTGGTGGTGGACGTCACCGGCAAGACTGCCAAGGAGACTCTGACCAACGCCGTTCTGGTTCGCCGCACCGCCATCAAGGATGGCGACCGGAGCTTCGGCTATCCCTCCATCGTGAACATTGCCCGGCTTGCCAAGGGTGACGACCATCTGCAGACCGCCTACGCCACCATGTTCACCGAGAAGTACGGCTCCATCCTGGTCATGGAGCACATGACCTACGCTCAGGCTCTGCCTCTGTACGGCCTGCGTCAGAACATCTTCACCGATCCTCAGAAGCCCATGAAGGTGGAGTCCAAGATCTACCC
>CAKTXO010000096.1 GCA_934630985.1 uncultured Oscillospiraceae bacterium
GCCTGCATCGGCGGAATGCTCAGCGTCAGCGACGGCGAGGTCACATTGGTGCCCACCACCTTCGAGTGGGCGGATAAGATCGATCTGGAGCGGGCCGAGGCCGCCTATGAGCGGGCGGACAAGGCGCTCCACAACGAGAATGCTTCCCAGATGGATCTGAAGCTGGCGGAAGCCAAGCTTCACCGGGCACTGGTTCGCAAGAGCGTTGCCTCGGAAAAGTGAATTTACGCGCCGCAAGGAACTTCCTTGCGGCGCGATTCTTTCAAAATACCATGTCATTGCGAGGCAGTGCGCACACTGCCGTGGCAATCCCCCTAATTTTCAAACATTTTAGATCCTAAACCAGTGGCTTTTACTTCTATCCGGGGGATTGCCACGCCAGTCTGCGGACTGGCTCGCAATGACAACATACTCCTTCAGTTTTTTGACATATTGAAGCCCCCGGGCGGTATGACCGCCCGGGGGTTGCATTACTCTTTATAGTAGTCCACGTCCAGAATCAGATTGTTGATGCGGACAAATTCCTGCACCCGTTCGGCCACTGCCTTCTGAGCTTCCTGGCTCAGGGTGACGGGCTTTCCGGTGGCGGAGAACAGCTTCTTTTCCTTGGCGTCCCAGGCCGCGTCCCCGTAGATCCAAGAGCCGTCGGAGAAGGGCACAAAGCCGTCGTACCGATCGTCAAAAGCATCGCTTCCCAGGTAGCTGTAGGGGCTTTCCACTCCCAGCAGGTTCAGAACCGTGGGCAGCAGATCGCTGGTGTTGAGCACCTTGTCCACCTTCCGGGCCTGCAAATCCGCGCTCCAGATGAAGCAGGGTGTCCGCTCCAGAAGAAGCATCTCGTCCACCCCGGACAGCTCCAGCAGTGCCTTCTCATTCTTGTAACCGTAGGTGTAGTGGTCGGTAATGCCGATGATGACGGTGTTTTCCAGCTCCCCGTGGGCTTCCAGCTCCTCCAGCATCCGGGCGAACATATCGTCCACCAGCTTGGCCTTCAACAGGGCGCAGTTGGTTTCCTCGTTGTCCGTCAGGGTCCTGAACTCCGGGTACTTTTTCAGGCCCCAATTGCTGAGCACTTCATTATATTTATAGCTTAAGTGGGCGGAGCGGGTGATGATGTAATTCAGCCGCTTTCCTTCCCGGAAGAACACGCTGTTCAGCTCACCATTGTCAAAGAGCAGCTGATCATCGTACAACAGATCCTTGGTTTCCTTCTCAGACAGACCCGCCAGATAGTCGGCATAGCAGACATATCCCTCGTAACCCATGGCCTGGCTGAAAACGCCCCTGCTGTAGAAATTGGGGTCGTTGTAGTGGAACTCCTTGGTGCTGTAGCCCTGTTCTTCCAGCAACGAGGCCAGGGACTGGCGGTAATCATTGGTGATGTAGTCAAAGGCATAGCCACCCTGGCTGCTCAGGAAGGAGCCGGTATTGGAGCAGAACTCCGTGTTGAAGGTGCGGATGCCGCCATAGCCCGGAGTGTAGAACCGGGTGAAATCGATGCCCTCGTCCATGAGCCGGTTCAGGGTTGGGGTGTACTCCCCCAGCATCCAGTCGTCCATGGACTCCATCAGCACCATAATGACGTTTTTGTCTTTCAGGATGCCCGTCATTTCATTTTCCTGGGGCTTGTCCTTTTCCTCGAAATAGGCGTCGATCTCCTCACGCCCTGCCTCATGCTCCCGGACATAGGCCGGGGTCAGGGGATAAATATTGTGGGCAAAAATGTCCTTCCAAAGGGTCTGGTACAGACCGCAGACCTGGTAAAGCCGGTGGGTATTGAACAGATTCTCGTAGGCCGCCTCCAGGGACTGCATCCGTCCGTAGTCCGAACGGGCGTACTTCACATCCTTGTCCTGGGAAAACTGGTCGTAGGGCAGTCGGTAGGCATAATTTCCCGCCAGGGCAAACAGGACAATGGCTGCCACCGTCTGCTTCCAGTTGTACTTTCCTCTGGGGAAGAGCCGGACTGCCGCCACCCCCAGGCCGATCAGCACCAGGATTCCCAGCCACCAGCAAATCGGATAGCTGAGCAGCACGGAAAAATAGTCCGAGCCTTCCGAGGCGTACCGGAAATCCGACAGCCACATCATTTCCTTGAAGAGAATATAATAGCCCGTCTCCACCACGGCGTAAATGGCGCACAGCCCATACACAAGGCCGAAAACGATCCGTCCGGCCTTGGCGGGAATTCCCAGCACTGCCCCGGACAACATCACCGCCCACAGAAGGCCAAATACCAACGGCCACTTGGTTCCGGTGCTGCCCCGCAGGAAGACCCAGCCAAACACTTCCACGGCGAAAAAGGCCAATGGAATCAGGCCGAGTCCAATGTACTTTTTATAGTCCGGTGCCGCTTTCACCGCCGCCGGGGCGGCTTTGCCGCTTTGTTTTTTCTTTTTCCCCACTTGGGTTCACTCCTTTGCGCAATCTTGCCTCATTGTAGCATAAAAAACGACAGTTGTACACTTAAGATTTTCTTTTCTCCTGACATTTTTCATAAAAAACGCAATTCCCTCTTGTAAATTCTCCCAAATTGACGTATACTAACCTATATTTTCAAGGAAAGAGGAACCCAAATGGAACTGATTACCCTTCGTGAATTGTTCAAGAACATCGACAAATACGCCGGTCAGGAAATTACCGTCGGCGGCTGGGTGCGCAATAAGCGTCCCAGTAAGCAGTTTGGCTTTATCGTCCTGAATGACGGCAGCTATTTCACCCCCGTTCAGGTGGTTTATAACGACACCCTGGCCAATTTCCAGGAAATTTCCAAGATCAATATCAGCGCGGCGCTGATTGTCCGGGGCACTGTGGAATTGACTCCGGATGCCAAGCAGCCCTTTGAGATTCAGGCTTCCTCCATCACCGTGGAGGGTCCCTCCACCGGCGACTACCCCTTGCAGCCCAAGAAGCACTCCATGGAGTATCTGCGCACCATCACCCACCTGCGCCCCAGAGCCAACACCTTCCAGGCAGTGTTCCGCATCCGCTCTCTTGCTGCCATGGCCATTCACCAGTTCTTCCAGGATCGGGACTTCGTGTATGTCCACACCCCGCTGATCACCGGCTCCGACTGCGAGGGTGCCGGCGAAATGTTCCAGGTCACCACCATGGATTTGAACAACGTGCCCAAAACCGAGGACGGCAAGGTAGACTTCACCCAGGACTTCTTCGGCAAATCCACCAACCTGACGGTTTCCGGTCAGCTGAATGCCGAGACCTTCGCCATGGCCTTCCGGAATGTTTACACCTTCGGCCCCACCTTCCGGGCGGAGAACTCCAACACCACCCGTCACGCCGCCGAGTTCTGGATGATCGAGCCGGAAATCGCCTTTGCCGACCTGGACGACAATATGCGTCTGGCCGAGGACATGATCAAGTACATCATCTCCTATGTGCTGGAGCACGCCCCGGAGGAAATGGCCTTCTGCAACCAGTTCCTGGACAAGGGGCTGCTGGATCGGCTGCACAACGTGCTGCACAATGACTTCGGCCGGATTACCTACACCGAAGCCGTGGCTCTGCTGGAGCAGCACAACGACCAGTTCGAGTATCCCGTCCACTGGGGCACGGACTTGCAGACCGAGCATGAGCGGTATCTGACCGAGGTGGTCTTCAAGAAGCCCGTCTTCGTCACCGACTACCCCAAGGAAATCAAGGCCTTCTACATGAAGCTGAACCCCGACGGCAAGACCGTGGCGGCCATGGACTGCCTGGTGCCCGGCATCGGCGAGATCATCGGCGGCTCCCAGCGTGAGGACAGCTACGAGCTGTTGAAAGCCCGGATTGAAGAGCTGGGTATGCGCGAAGAGGACTACGGCTTCTACATGGACTTGCGCAAGTACGGCTCCACCCGGCACGCGGGCTTCGGCCTGGGCTTCGAGCGGTGCGTCATGTACCTGACCGGCATCGGCAACATCCGGGACGCCATTCCCTTCCCCAGAACCGTGGGCAACTGCGACCTGTAATTCAAATCGGCAAAGCACCCGGGCAATGCCCGGGTGCTTTTGAATTTGAGAAATAGCGCACTCCCTTAATAGAAGGTGTCATTGCGAACCAGTGACCGATGTCACTGGTGTGGCCCCTTCCAGGGATTCCCTCCGGTCACAATCCGTTTCCCCCTTGGCTCCCACTCTGGGGGAGCTGTCACGAAGTGACTGAGAGGGCAAATAAACCCCTCTCCGCCCCTTCCAGGGGCACCTCTCCCATAGGGAGAGGCAAGCGGTCCCCATCCGTCACGGCTGCGCCGTGCCACCTTCTCCGGAGGGGAAGGCCTTGGGTTGCGGATTGCCACGCCAGTGTGAGCACTGGCTCGCAATGACATGCGTAATACGAAGTAATCAAAATACCGTAACGTACAACCCCTTTTCACATCAATAAGGCCGCGCTGGGAAGCGCGGCCTTAACTTCACTATTTTATTCAATGACACCCAGGTCTTTCAGGGCATCCCGGATGCCGCCGATGGAATAGAGGGAGCCGAAGCACAGCACCACGCCGTCCTCCCCGGCCAGCTCCATTGCCTTTTTCACGCCGTCTAAGATACTCTCGCTGGCCTGAGCCTGTGCTCCTGCCTGCTGAAGATACCGGGCAAGCTGCTCCGCCCCCAGCTTTCTGGGGTTGGGCGGGGTGATGCAGACAAACCGGTCAACCAGAGGCATGACGGGCTTGTACATATCCGCGTAGTCCTTGTCCGCCAGCACGCCGGTGAGGGCAATGACCTTCTTCCCTGCCAGATAGTCCCGGATGTTCTTGACCAGAGCCTCGATGCACTGGGGGTTATGACCGCCGTCGATGATGAACAGAGGCTTCCGGCAGACGATGTCGAACCGTCCCGGCCAGCGCACGTCCCGGATGCCGTCATAGATATTCTGCTCAGAAATCTTCCAGCCCTCCCCGATCAGGGTGTCCGCAATGGACAGCACCACGGAGGCGTTGTGGAGCTGATGATCGCCCAGCAGCGGCAGCACCAGGTTCTTTCGGCTTCCGCAGTCGAAAACCTGACCCTCCAGGGTATGGGCTTTCAGAACCAGGCCTTCAAAATCCGCCTTCCGGAGGGACACGTCCCGTTCGGCGCAGACCCGCTCATACACCGCCTCCACGGAAGGGGTGCTCCGATAAACCACCGCATGGCCGTGCGGCTTAAAAATGCCGGACTTGGTTTCCGCAATTTTCTCCACGGTGTCCCCAAGATACTCGGTGTGATCCAGGCCGATGTTGGTAATCACCGCCACCTCGGGCACCTCGATGACATTGGTGGCGTCCCAGGCGCCGCCCATGCCCACTTCCAGCACCACAATATCGCATTTCTTCCGATAAAAATACTCGAAGGCGATGCAGCAGACCAGCTCGAATTCCGTGGGAGACTGGGCCATGGAATCAGCCAAGGGCTTGACATATTCCGTGATTTCCGCCAGCTCCTCATCGGAAATCTCCACCCCGTCCACCTGAATCCGCTCATGGAAGCGGTAGATATAAGGAGAAGTGTACAGTCCCGTCCGATAGCCCGCCTTGCTCAAAATGGAGGCGGTCATGGCGGCGGTGCTGCCCTTGCCGTTGGTACCGGCAATGTGGACGAATTTCAGCTTTTTCTCCGGATTTCCCATTTTCTCCAGGAGCTCCTGGGTGCGACCCAGTCCCGGAATACTGCCCTTCCAGCAGACGGAATGGATGTAGGCAATGGCTTGCTCGGCGTTCATATCGGATTCTTCCTTTCAGCAGGGGGTTGTCTCGTTAAGTGCCCCTATGGGTCAAAATAACCAAAATACACCATGTCATTGCGAACCAGTGACCGATGTCACTGGTGTGGCAATCCCCCGGATAGGCGTAAAATCCAAGATTTTCTAACGTAGATGTTTGAAAATTAGGGGGATTGCCACGCCAGTGTGAGCACTGGCTCGCAATGACATTGTTCTATTTGGGCACTTTGCTATTTTGAGACAGCTCCTTATCTCAATTACTTATCCTTCTCAGGGGTCTGCCACAGACCCATTCGGTCAAACACTCTGCTCTTCATCAGCAGG
>CAKTXO010000097.1 GCA_934630985.1 uncultured Oscillospiraceae bacterium
TGTCCCAGGCGGCTTTTCAATCCTTCGTGGCTCTCAGCGGCCTGGGGGAGAAGACCGAGCTTCACTATAACCCCCTGGATAGCGACAACGTGCGCCGCCTTTCCTTAGAGCCTATAGACTTGCCTGACGACCTGCCCCTGGTCTGCGCCGTAGGCCGACTTTCCGAGGAGAAAGGCTTCGAGCGGCTGCTGGCTGCCCACAGACACCTGCTGGATCGGGGTATCCGGCACCGGCTGGTGCTGGTGGGGGACGGGCCGGACGGCTCCTTCCTCCGGCGGATGGCCTCCGCCTTAGGCCTTACGGACACCGTGATTTTTGCCGGTTATCAGGCGAATCCCTATCCCTACATGCGCAGAAGCCGGTTCCTGGTGAATTCCTCTTTTACGGAGGGGCTTCCTGTGATCGCCATGGAGGCTCTGAGCCTGGGAAAGCCCATTGTGGCTACGGTTCCCTCCGTTCAGGAAACCTTCGGGGAGGAATGCTGCGGCCTGATTGCGGAAAACAGCGTGGCGGGCCTGGAAGCAGGCATGGAAAAAATGCTCACCGATGAAGCCTTCTACGCCCAGGTGAAGGCCGGAGCGGAGAAGCGCAGCGCGTTTTTTGACGGCAAACGCATGGTAAAAGAAGTGGAAGAGATGTTCCTGTCTCTCGTGCGGGAACCCTGACAGGAGGCAAAGTCATGGCGCAGATCAGCGTGATTGTGGCGGTTTATAAAATGCCGGAGTATCTGCCCCGGTGCATCGAGGGCATTCTGAGTCAGACCTTCCGGGACATAGAACTCGTTCTGGTGGACGACGGCAGCCCGGACAATTGCGGGGAAATCTGCGACGGCTACGCCGTGAAGGATCCCAGAGTGCGTGTCATTCATAAGCAGAACGCCGGGGTCTGCGCGGCGAGAAACACCGGCCTTAACTGGGTTTACGACCACTCGGACAGCCAGTGGATTTTCTTCCACGACAACGATGACTGGATTCACCCGGAAACCCTGGAGCGGATGCTGGCCGCCGCCCAGTCCATGCACACGGATATGTGCATCTGCGGCTATCAGGAGACTGCCGGGGCAGACCCGGAAATCAGAGCCGAGGATTTGCAGCCCGTGTCCTGGACACCCAAGGCCTTTTTCATGGAGCACCACGTCAACGCCACGGTCTGCTGGGGCAAGCTCTACAGCCGTGCCCTGTTTGACGGCAAGCGTTATCCGGAGGGAAAATACATCGAGGACGAATTTCTCACCTACCGGCTGCTCTTCGCCTGTGACCGTCTGGCAGTGATTCCCGCACCCCTCTATGCCTACTTTGTGAATTCCGCGGGCATTTCCAAAAAGCCCTGGATTCCCAAGCGGCTGGATGCCTGGGAGGCCTTTGACCAGCAGCTTGTTTTCTTCCGGGAAATGGGCGACCGGGACTTGGTTCAGTACCGGATGCGTCAGTATCTGGAAAACGCGGTGGGCTATTACGATGCCGCACTGGCGGCTCCAAATGCAAGCGAATTAAAGCCCGTGCTTCGAAAAATGAAAAAGCATATCCGCTGTCTCATCCGGGAAAGCCGGAAGGAGCAGGTGCTGTCCTTCTGGATTGACTACGACATGCTGAAGCGTTTTTTCCCGGTTCGCATGTGGCTGCTCCGGTTCTATCGGGAGCGATTCATACTGAACTCCAATTAAAATCTTTAAAAAAGATTTTAATTGCCTGAAGGGCATGGAGTTCATATGAGACTTGTTTTGTGATTTCTTTCCTTATAAATCACAAAACAGGCAGCGCCTTCAGGCGATGCCTTCCTGATTAAAATTAAGATTTTAATCAGGAAATAGTATCAGATAAAAAGGAGTGAGACAGAATATGCCGAAAATTACGGTGATTGTTCCGGTTTACCGGGCGGAAAACTACCTTTCCGACTGCGTAGGCAGCATTCTGACTCAGTCGGTTTCCGACTTTCAGCTGATTCTGGTGGACGACGGCAGCCCGGACGGCTGCGGCAAGCTCTGCGACGATTACGCCGCCCAAGACCATCGGGTAATAAGTTTGCACCAGGAAAACGCCGGTCAGGCCGCCGCCCGGAATCTGGCTCTGGAAAAGGCGGCAGGGGAGTGGCTGTGTTTCGTGGACAGCGACGACCGGATTCATCCGGATATGCTGAAGCTCCTTCTGCAAGCGGCGGAAGAAAGCGGCGCGGGCATCAGCATGTGCCAGATGCTGGAAAGCCCGGAGTTTCCGCCCGACTTTGACCGCCCCAGAGAAGAAACCTACCAAGTGGTTCCCATGGACGAAGAGAATCTTCTGAGGCTCTATGAGGCGGATGCTTACCCTGGCTGGGTGGCCTGCGCCAAGCTCATCCGGAGGGAACTGGTAAAGGCCTATCCCTTCTGCCCGGGGCGGGTTTATGAGGATAACGAGGCCGTGTGCCATTGGCTTCTCCCGGCGAAAACCATTGCGATTCTGCCGGAAAAGCTGTATTTCTACCGGACAAACCCAGACAGCACCACAAAAGGAACCTTTACCCTGAAACGGCTGGACTACCTCTGGGCTTTAGAGAGCATCCAATCCTTCTACCGAAGCCAGGGCTATTGCCGATTGGCGGAGCGGTTTCTGAGCCGCTATGTGACGGCGGTGGAAAACGCCTGCACCGGCGTTCGCCGGGATTTGAACCGGCCGGAGCTGTCCGGAAAAATCGCCGCTAGGGCCCGGCGATACCTGCGCCGGGAGAAGATCAAGTTGACCAAGCGGCAGCGCCTTACCATCTGGGAAGCGGCTTACCCCAAGGAGATGGCCCGTTTCTGGTACGCTGCCGGAAAGCTGAAAAAGTTCCTGCGGAAAGGAGGCCAGGGCCTATGATTCCGAAGATCATTCACTATTGCTGGTTTGGCGGGAAGCCTAAGCCGCCTCTGGCGGAAAAATGCCAGAAAAGCTGGAAAAAGCTCTGCCCGGACTGGAAAATCATCGAATGGAATGAGAATAATTTCGATTTGTCCGCCGCCCCAACCTACGTCCACCAGGCAATGGATGCCGGACGCTGGGCCTTCGTAACGGACTATGTCCGCCTGTGCGCCCTGGTCAATCAGGGCGGCGTGTACCTGGATACGGACGTGGAGCTTCTGAAGCCCCTGACCCCTTATCTCAAGCACACTGCCTTTGCAGGCTTTGAGACCCCGGACCGGGTGCAGACCGGGCTGCTTGCCTGTGAGGCCGGATTCCCGCTGTTCCGGGAATTTCTGGCTTACTATGATACCGCCCAGTTTGTCCGTCCGGACGGCAGCCTGAACACCACCACCAATGTGAGAATTCTCACAGACCTGTGCCTGGAAAAGGGTCTCATTTGCAACGACCGGCTCCAAACGGTAGCGGGTCTTACCGTCTATCCGAAAGAAGTTTTCTGCCCGGTGGAGTTTGAGACCCGGCTTCTGCGAAAAACCCGGAAAACCGTCTGTATCCACTGGTTTTCCGGCAGCTGGCAGACCCAGCAGGAGCAGGAATACCTGGAAAAAGAGGCGAGGCGACTGACCCATGAGCGGCGCAGTGCCCGGCGGGTTGCCATCGGCACCCGGCTTCTGGGACAGAAGGGCTACGCAAAGCTCAAGACTCTGCTGAAAGGGAGGTAGCCATGGCGAACATCAGTGTGATCGTGCCGGTTTACAAGGTAGAGGCCTTCCTGAGCCGCTGTGTGGAGAGTATCCTGGCTCAGACCTACCGGGATTTCGAGCTGATTCTGGTAGACGACGGCTCCCCGGACAGCTGCGGGGCTTTGTGCGACGGCTACGCCCTTCGGGACAGCCGGATTCACGTCATTCACCAGGAAAACGGCGGCCTGTCCGCCGCCCGGAATACCGGCATTGACTGGGTTTTCGCAAACAGTGTCAGCCGTTGGATCGCCTTTGTGGACAGCGACGACTGGGTGCACCCGGACTTTTTGAAGGTGCTCTACGAAACCGCCGAGAAAACCCTGTGCAAGCTCAGCGTCTGCGACTATTTCCGCACCTCCGGTGAAGATTTCCCGGCTCAGCCGGACGGGGAGGTACAGAAGCTTTCCAGCGGCGACTATTACTGCGGCAGCTTCCACAACGGCAGCACTGCCACGGCCTGGAATAAGCTCTACCACCGCTCCCTGTTTCAGAAGCTTCGCTACCCCGTGGGCAAGCTCCACGAGGACGAATTTACCACCTACCGCCTGATTTACCAGGTGAAGGAGGTGGGCTTCAGCCCCCGGGTGCTCTATGCCTACTATCAGAACCCGGCAGGCATTATGAAATCCGCCTGGAGCCCCAAACGGCTGGATGCCCTGGAAGCATTCGAAGGGCAGATCGCCTTTGCCCAGGAGCGGAATGATGGGAAATTGCTGGAAAAAGCGGTAAAAAGCTACCTTTACGGCACCTATGATCAGCTGGGACAGGCACCCAAGGTCTTCCGCAGGGAACTGCGGAAGAAGCTGCGCGCGGCACTGAAGCTGGCAAAGTCCTGGGGCTGTCTCCCGCCTAAAAATCTTTGGGCTTATGAGGCGGCCTATCACTGCAAGCCCCTGTGGTGGCTGATATCCCGCCAGACCCGGCAGAAAGGGGAGAAGCAAGGGTGAATGAGACCATTTCCGTGATCGTCCCCGTCTACAACGTAGCGGCCTATCTTCCCCAGTGCTTGGAGAGCATTCTGAATCAGGACTATGAGGATTTGCAGGTGCTTCTCATTGATGACGGCTCCACCGACGATTCCGGTGTCATCTGCGACCGATACGCGGCTCAGGACAAGCGGGTGCAGGTGATCCACCAGAAAAACGGCGGCGCGGCATCGGCCAAAAACGCCGGTCTCCGGGTTGCTTCCGGGAAATATCTGAGCTTTGTGGACAGCGACGACTACCTGGAGCCGGATGTTTACGGCTTCCTGGTAAAAACTCTGGAGGAAGCCCAGGCGGATGCGGTTCAGGGAGCCTTTCAGGAGGTCTACCGGAGCCGGAGGGAAGTCCGCCCCCTGAAACCGGAAACCCTGGAGGGCTTCGACTACCTTCTCCGGTTTCCCAAGGACTTTTCCTGCGCCCTGCTGTGGAACAAGCTCTACCGCCGGGAAATTTACGGCGGGGTCTTCTTTGAGGAAGGCCATAAAATCGACGATGAGTATTTTACCTATCAGGGCTTTTTGCAGCCCCGGAGGGTCGTTTGTACCGACCGGGTGATTTACAATTACCGCAAGCGGGCCTCCAGCGTCATGGCCTCCCCGGAATCCGCGGAGCAGCGGATTCTGGACTGCCTGGACAGCATTGCCAAGCGGCGGCAGAAGGTTCGCACGAGTGTTCCTCAACTATCCCGGGCATTTGACGAAAACTATTTAGATGTCCTCTGGTACCTGTCGTGCAACCCCGGGAGCACGGAAAGAAGCCTGAAAGCCTTAAAATCGGGTCTGGGGGAATACCTCTGCCACTTCGGCAACCGCTTCCCGCCCCGATACCTCTGGAAGGGTCTTCTCCGCCTGCTCATCACCCCCACGGATACCCTCCTTGCGGACTGCCAGTCCCGCCGAGTGGCCACCGGTATTGAAGATTACTATTCTTAATGATATTTAGGGAAGCTCTGAAGGAATCGACAAGAGCTGGGAACGAGAGATTTTTCCCTAGGCGAAGGTTCCGGAAGTGGAGGAATACTTTGTGTACCCGCAAGGGGTATGCCGCATCCGTAAGCCAGCTTGCGCTGGCAACGGCTGCGCTATATTTCCCACTTCCGGAACCGCACGGATAGAGAAAAAGATCCGTTATCCAGCCGAAGACGATTTCTTCGGAGTTTCCCAGAGAAAAAAAGCTTGCAATCATGGACTTTTTTGGTATACTAGGATTCGTAATTTGACGAAATGAGAGCGAATGGTTTATGAATATTGAATTTGATGCTTACAAGCAGAAACTGAACGACTGCCATCCGGCACTGGAAGGGCTGGCGGATTCCCTGAACGTGGAGGGGCTGAGAAACGAGCTGGAGCGGCTTCATGCCATGCAGGAGGCTCCCGGCTTCTGGGACGACCCGGAGAAAAGCCAGAAAGTCGTGGTGAA
>CAKTXO010000098.1 GCA_934630985.1 uncultured Oscillospiraceae bacterium
CCGATGACCTTGATCTCCACGTCCCCCACTGCCACGAAATCCCGGACGGTACCGTTTTTGTTGTCCTCCATGGCCTTGGCCCATTCCTCGGCCACAGCCTTGCCCCGCTCCTGAGCCGCCGCCCCGTCCAGCTCCTCGCCGCCCTTGCAGATAACGCTGTAGCGCACATTTCCCGCCCGCTCCCAGTTGACGCCGATGGTGTTGTAGATTTTCAGCAGAATATCCGCCAGGAAGGGCATTCCCCGGAACATACTCACCCCGTAAGGATGGGCAGGCTCCGGATGCCAGGTGGTGAACAGCAGCAAATGCTGATAAGGGAGCGGCCGCATGAGCCCGTTTTTGTCCATGCCCCACAGCACCGTTTCCAGGGGATTCTCCCCTTCCTGCACTTCCAGCTTTGTCACGTCCCCCCAGCATACCGCCCGGAGCCGTCCTCCCGCCACGATCAGCTCCCCAACAGCCCGGCCGTAGGTCAGCAGACTGTCCAGGTATCCGGACAGGAAGCTTTCGATGCCCATCTGCCCCCGGCCGCAGGGCATGTTCGCCAGAAAATCGTTGAGCCTTTCCTGCGCCTCAGGGCTTTTGCACTTCACCTCAAAGCCGCCGCACAGCCGCACCATTTTCCCCACGGCGGCATCCAGCACAGGGATGGCCTCCCTCATTTCCCGGTAGACCCGTTCCTCCCCGCCGCCCAGGGGCACAAACCCCCGCATAGCGCCGAAGGGATGGGTATCCCCGCAGCGCAGCTGACTTGTCACCGCGCCGCCTCCGGCCTTCTTTTTCCGTTTCAATTCATCGTCTCCTTTCCACGCTCCGCGCCGCGAAGACCGGGGTCGCTGTCCCCAGCACCGTCGCGGCGAAGTAGCGCATGTCGTCCATGGCGTGATCGTGCTCCTTGCGCACCCTGTCTCTGCCTCCGCCGGGCTCCCAGAGGTATTCCCCCAATTCCCGGATGCAGTCCGGGCAGGTGTCGCAGATGATCATCCTCCCGGATTTCAGGCAGTCCGAGGTCAGCCGGATGCCGCTGAGCACATCGTTTTTCGCCTTACGCACCGGAATCCCCCGGCGGCGAAGCACCTCGATAAAGCTGGCGGCACTGGGATCAACGATCACGCCCCGAAGTCTCCGGCCTCCCGCCAGTTTTTCCAGTGCGTCGGCATATTCCCCGTCGGTCATCTGCCGCTTTTCCCGGCGGGAATCGAAGTAGAATTCCGCCACCCGGTACCAGCTACCTCCCTTCTTCCCCCACAGTCCCATGGAAGTGGGATTCACCGTGCCGTAGTCGCAGGAGATGTACCAATCCTGGCAGCCCTCCGGAGCCGACCTCAGCATATCCGGGGTGAAGAAGTCGTAGACCCGCCCCTCAGCCTGAACCCACTGGCCCAGAATGTACCTCTGATAGAACACCCCGGTATACAGCCGCCGGTACCGCTCCCGGATGGCATCCGTCAGGGAGGGGTTATCCTCCATGGTAAATTGGAGCCGCAGGCAATTCCGCTTTTCCGCCTCCAGAATCCAGGTTTTGTAGAACCAGTGCTCCGGCCCCTCCGGGTTGCAGTTGAACCAGAGCCGGCTTCCCGGCACAGAGCACCGGGCGCAGGCCTGCTCCACGAAGGAGCGGGGCATCAGGGCGGTTTCGTCCAGAAGGATTCCGGCGAAGGTAATGCCCTGAATCAGAGAAGCGGAGCTTTCGTCCCGACCGCCGAAGGTATAGAACCGGTTCTCCCGACCCCACAGCTTCAGAATGACCAGATTTTCCGTCCGCTTCTCCTGGCAGGTTGCCCCCAAAGCCTCCAGCTTCGGCAGAATTTCCGACAGAACGTTTCGCCGGAGGGAGCCGATGGTCTTCCCGCAGACTCCGAACTTCTGGCTTCGGAAGCAGCTCATGGCCCACAGGAAAAATCCCAGCCCCATGGCCAGGGTTTTCCCGGAGCGTACCGCCCCGTCGCAGACGATGGCCTCCTTGTGGCAATCCGGCGAGCCTGGCATCCACCAGGTGAGCACCCTGCGCTGCTTGGGAGAAAATTCCGTCATGGTTCCCCACCGCCGCTCAGTGCCTTCAGAAACTCCGCCGCTTCCCCATCGTCCGCGCCGATGGCGGCAGACAGCGCCTCCACCGCCTTCAGCCGGTCGATGAGCTTCACCTCCACCCCGCCCTTGTCGCTTCGGCGCACCTCGCTGAGCAGGCTCAGCTCCAGCGCGTCCAGGTCAGGGCAATCCTCCAGCACCAGTCGGACGCAGTCGTTGGCGCTGCCAAAGGCCAGCTCTCCCAACCGCCGGACGATATCCCTTCGGCTGAGCTTTCCGGAGCGGATTCGCCCTTCCAACCGTGAAGATCTTTCCTTGTTCATTGCAGCCTCCTTTCACCCCTGTCTCCAAATCCCGCCCTTTTTGCACGGCTGACGGCAAATTTTCCCGGCGGATATAGGAAAGTAGTTGCATTCTTCCGCAAAAGAGGTAGAATAGACCTATACAGAAATCCACGCGGCCTCCGGGCGGCGAGAATCAGGAGAGATTGCCCATGACCATTGAACAGTGCTATACCCGGATAGGCGGCAGCTTCGCCGAAGTCAGTGCCCGGCTCCCCGACACCTGCCTGGTTGAAAAATTCGTCCGCAAGTTTCCGGAAGATCCCAGCTATGCCCAGCTGAAGCAGGCCCTGACGGATGACTGCCTGACCGATGCCTTCCGAGCCGTCCATACGCTCAAGGGCGTAGCCGCGAACCTGAGCTTTGAGCCTCTGCGTCAATCCGCCAGCGCGCTTACGGAGCTTCTGCGCCACGCCGACAGTATCCCCCCTGAGGCGCTTCCTCTGTTTGACCAGGTCACCCGGGACTACGAGGCCACCCTTGCCGCCATCGCCCAGCTGGACTAACCACCCCAAGCCTTCCCCTGAGAGGGGAAGGTGCCCGCCGCGGCGGGCGGATGAGGTCGCTTTTGCATTACCTTCCGCACTTTCCTATAGCGCATGTCATTGCGAACCAGCGCGCACGCTGGTGTGGCAATGACTGCTAAGGAAACTCTGAATAGAACCCCCAAGGGCGGCCAATCATGGCTGCCCTTATTTCGTTCCCCGCTAACCCGCACAAACCGCCCCGTCCCATCTTCCCGCTTTTTGTCACTTTTAGAAAAAAGTGTGTTTCAAAGGCGGACTTTTGCATTTCCCTGCTTGACACTGGCGGCGACTCGTGCTATAATCCGGCACACATAGAGATAACGCTTTGAAGAGAATAAAGCAATTTCCCTTCCCCCTCCAGAGAGCTGCCGGTTGGTGCGAGGCAGCGGCGGACGAAATTGTATACTGGTCTCTGAGCGGTCTGCCTGAAAGGAATTCCGAGTAAGCAGAACGGAGCCCGACCGATACAGCGGGAGACGGTTGTTGGATCGTCGTGAGGTGGTCGCGTCACGCGGCAAAAAGAGTGGTACCGCAAGGTTTTTATGTCAGTAAAGGCCCTGTCTCTTTCGATTTGGAGAGACAGGGTATTTTTATAACCATTCTCCCAGGAATTTCCCTATTTTTCTCCGAATCACCCAGGAAAGGAACAAACTGCCATGGTCACAATTGATAAAATCTTCCACGCCTCCGTTGTCCTGAAGGACATCATCCGTCCCACCCCCTTAGCCAAGGCCTACGGCATTGCCGAGGACTGCGCCCTCTACCTGAAGCCCGAGTGCCTGCAAAAGACCGGCTCTTTCAAGCTTCGGGGCTCCGGCTATAAAATCGCTATGCTTTCCGACGAGGAGAAGGCCAAGGGCGTCATCGCCTGCTCCGCCGGCAACCACGCCCAGGGCGTGGCGCTGGCCGCCAGCAAGTGCGGCATTTCCTCCCTGATCTGCCTGCCCGATACCGCCCCCATCTCCAAGGTGGAAGCCACCAAGGGCTACGGTGCCCAGGTCTGCCTGGTACCCGGCGTCTACGACGATGCCTATAACAAGGCTCTGGAGCTGAAGGAGGAACACGGCTACACCTTCGTCCACCCCTTCGACGATGAGTACGTCATTGCCGGTCAGGGCACCATCGGCCTGGAGATCATGAACGAAATGAGCGACGTGGACGCGGTTCTGGTGCCCATCGGCGGCGGCGGACTGATTTCCGGCGTGGCCTGCGCCATCAAGTCTATCTCCCCCCATGTGAAGGTCTACGGCGTTCAGGCCGCCGGCGCTCCCAGCATGTACAATGCCATCCACCATGGCAAAATGGAGGCTCTGACCTCCGTTTCCACCATTGCCGACGGCATTGCCGTGAAAAAGCCCGGTGAGCTGACCTACGAAATGGTCAAAAACTATGTGGACGACATTGCTCTCGTCACCGAGGACGAAATCGCCGCCGCCATTCTGGCTCTCATCGAAAAGCAGAAGATGATCGCCGAGGGAGCCGGCGCGGTCTCCGTGGCCGCCGCCATGTTCCACAAGTTCCCCCTGGAGGGCAAGAAGGTGGTCAGCCTGATCTCCGGCGGCAACATCGACGTGACCAGCCTGTCCCGGGTCATCGACCGGGGTCTGATGAAGTCCGGCCGCACCACCAGCCTGCTCATCGAGCTGGCGGACAAGCCCGGCCAGCTGATGGAGGTCTCCCGGATCATCGCCCAGTGCGGCGGCAATGTGATTTCCGTCCATCACGAACGCAACGGTGCCACCGAGTCCATCAACGGCTGCTATCTGCGGCTGTCTCTGGAAACCCGGAATTACGACCATGTCCAGCAGATCACCCAGGCACTGAGGGATGCCGGCTTTAAGATAGTATAAAATTTGGGCATTTAGAAAAAAGATGTCATTGCGAGGCAGTGCGCACACTGCCGTGGCAATCCCCCGGATCGGCGTGAGCGGGCAACTTTCCCGTCAATCCCGGTGGATGCGGCCGCCGTCTTTTTCCGCCCGGAAATAAAAGGAGAAAAACGCATATGGACACCAGCAAATACGCAATCGGCTATTACCCGGCTCCGGGCAACCACTTCAAGTGGGTTCACAGGGATCACATTGAAAAGGCTCCCCAATGGTGCAGCGTGGATCTGCGGGACGGCAACCAAAGCCTGGTGATTCCCATGAGTCTGGAAGAAAAGCTGGAATTTTACCATATGCTCCTTCGCATCGGCTTCAAGGAAATCGAGGTGGGCTTCCCCGCCGCCTCGGAAACCGAGTATGAATTCCTGCGCACCCTGATTGAAAACCACATGATCCCCGGTGACGTGTCCGTCCAGGTGCTGACCCAGTGCCGGGAGCACATCATCCGCCGGACCTTCGAGGCCTGTAAGGGTGCCCCCAACGCCATCATTCACTTCTATAATTCCACCTCCGTTGCCCAGCGGGAGCAGGTCTTCCGCAAGAGCAAGGAGGAGATCAAGCAGATTGCCGTGGAGGGTGCCCGGCTTGTGAAGAAGCTGGCCGCGGAATATGAGGGCAATTTCCGCTTCGAGTATTCCCCCGAAAGCTTCACCGGCACCGAGCCGGAGTACGCCCTGGAAGTGTGCAACGCGGTTCTGGACGTACTGGAACCGGGGCCTGACAACAATGTCATCATCAACCTGCCCGTCACCGTGGAAATGAGCCTGCCTCACGTCTACGCCAGCCAGATTGAGTACATGAGTGAAAACCTCAAGTACCGGCAGTATGTCACCGTCTCCCTGCATCCTCACAACGACCGGGGCACCGGCGTTGCCGACACGGAGCTGGCGCTGCTGGCCGGAGCCGACCGGGTGGAAGGCACCCTCTTCGGCAACGGCGAGCGCACCGGCAACGTAGACGTCATTACCCTGGCCATGAATATGTACTCCCACGGCGTTGACCCGGAGCTGGACTTCACCGATATGCCCGCCATCTGCAAGATCTATGAGGAATGCACCCGGATGCACGTCTATGAGCGCAGCCCCTATGCCGGTTCTCTGGTCTTCGCCGCCTTCTCCGGCTCCCACCAGGATGCCATTGCCAAGGGCATGGCCTGGCGGAAGGAAAAGAATCTCCACCAGTGGACGGTTCCCTACCTGCC
>CAKTXO010000099.1 GCA_934630985.1 uncultured Oscillospiraceae bacterium
AAATGGCGGATGCCCACTTTTTCACAATATCAGGTTCTTTTCCAGGTGCTATGGGAGAAGAGCACCAGAATGGGGAATATTTCCAGACGGCCTGCCAGCATGTCCAGAATCAGCACCAGCTTGGACAGAGCACTGTAGCCGCCAAAATTGCAGGTGGGACCCACTGCCTCCAGACCCGGCCCGATGTTATTGAAACAGGCCAGCACCGCACTGAAATTGGTTCCGATGGAGTAACCGTCCAGAGAAATCACCAAAAAACTCAGAAACAGGATAATCACATAGGCGGACAGGTAGGCGTTGGCATTGTCCAGCACCTTCTCCTCCACCACCTGGTCGTTGATCCGGATGGCCTGCACCCGGCGATGGTGAAGCACCTGGTGGATGTTCCGTTTCAGGCCCTTGAACAGGAGCAGTGCCCGGGCGCATTTCAGGCCGCCGCCGGTAGAACCGGCACAGGCGCCGATGACCATAAGCAGCAGCAGAATGCTCTGGGAAAAGGCCGGCCACCGGCCGAAATCCGTAGTGGCGAAGCCGGTGGTGGTCATAATGGAGGACACCTGGAAGGCCGCGTGGCGGAAGGTCTCCCCCAGGGTGGGATAAAAGCCCCGGAGATTCCAGACAATCAGGAGCGTAGCTCCCACCAGAATGCCCAGATACATCCGCAGCTCCTCATCCTTGAATACACTGCGGAAATTGCCGATGAGCAGCAGATAATAGCAGCTGAAATTGATGCCGAACAGCGCCATGAACACGGTGGTCACGTTCTGTAGGTAGGGCGAGTAGCCGGCAATCGAGTCGTTTTTGATACCGAAGCCGCCGGTGCCGGCTGTGCCGAAGGCGGTGCACACCGCCTCAAACAGCGGCATTTTCCCAAACAGCAGAAAAATCACGTTCAGGATCGTCAGGCAGATGTAGAGCACATAGAGAATGGCCGCGGTCTTGCGCATTTTGGGCACCAGCTTGCCCACATTGGGGCCGGGGCTTTCCGCCCGCAGCAGGTGCATGGTAAAGCCCTGTCCCTTTCCCCCGCCCTGGGTAAAGGCCAGCAGAAACACCAGCACACCCATGCCGCCCAGCCAGTGGGAGAAGCTGCGCCAATAGAGAATGCCCTTAGAAAGTTTCTCCACCTCCGGCACTATAGAGGCGCCGGTGGTGGTAAAGCCGGAGACGATCTCAAAAAGGGCATCCAGATAGGACGGGATTTCCCGGGAAAAATAGAAGGGCAGACAGCTGAGAAGGCTCAGCACAATCCAGCTGGCACCGGCGCAGACCAGACCCTCCTTGGCATAGAAGGCACTGGCCGCTCCCCGGCAGGTGAGCATCAAGAGCCCAATGACCAGGGCGAAGGCCCCCAGGGTCAGAAGAAAGGCGTACACCGCCGCCGTCTCCCCGCAATACACGCTGATGGCCAGTGCCGGCAGCATGAACACACCGGCGATTATCAGAATCTGGGCGATAAACCGCCCCATCATTTTATAATTCATGGTGCTCCTTATCGAAACTCAGGCAAAGATGTCGTTGAGCTGGCGCAGAGTGCCCTGGCCGCTGGTCACCACCACAATGGTATCCCCCACGTCAAAGGAAGCGTCGCCGCCGGGGATTTCGGTTTTGGAGCCGTGGGTGATGCTCACCACCAGCACATTGTCCTTCAGACGGATATCCTTCAGAGGGGTGTTGCAGTGGAGGGTGGTGTCATCCACCAGAAATTCCACCGCCTCCACCTGACCGTGGGCAATCCGGTGGACGGACACCGCCGCGCCGGTCTGATTCTGCATAGCCCGGACATACCGGACGATGTTGTTGCAGCACAGCTCCTTGGGGCAGACCACGCTGCCCAGAGCCAGCGCGTCGATAATGGTATGGTTTTCCATCCGACCCAGCTTGGTGATCACCTGGGAAACCCCCTGGCTCTGGCCGTACAGGGACATAATCATGTTCAGCTCGTCAATGCCCGTCAGGCTGACAAGGGCATCGGTTTTGGTCAGACCCTCGCTGTCAAGAACCGCGTGATCCGTGCCGTCGCCCAGAATCACTGTGACTTCCGGCAGCAGCGCGGACAGCTCCCGGCACCGGTTCTCGTCCTTTTCCATGAGCTTGACGGAAATGCCGTGGCGATTGAGCATATCCGCCAGGTAGTAGCTGACCCGGCCGCCACCGCAGAGCATGACATTGCGCACCCGCCGGGTAATGATCCCCAGGCTGCGCAGCATATTGGTCAGGTTGTGGGGCGAGGCGGTGACGAAGATCCGATCCCCCTCCCGGAGGATGAAATTACCCTTCGGGGCGATGGCGGTGCCGCTGCGCAATACCGCGCAGACCAGCACCCGGCAGTTGACAATGCTGTTCATGTCGCTCAGAGCCACGTTGCACAGCTTGCTGGTCTTATCAATGCGCAACTCCACGATCTCCATCCGTCCCTTGGCGAAGGTATCCCGCTTCAAAAAGCCCGGATACTGCAAAAGATACGCGATTTCCTGGGCGGCCTGCTTCTCCGGGTTGATGGTCATGGACAGACCGAACACGTCCTTCATGGTGTAGATCTGCTCGGAATACTCCGGATCCCGGATTCTGGCGATGGTGTGCAGGTTGGGATTCAGATAGTGGGCGGTGGTGCAGCACAGCAGGTTGATCTCATCCGCATCCGTGGCAGCAATCAAAAGATTTGCCTCCTTCACGCCTGCCTGAAGCAGGATGTGCATGGACACACAGTTGCCGGAAATCGCCATCACATCGTACTGCTCCAGGGATTCCTCCAGAACATGGGTGTTCTTGTCGATCAGGGTCACATCGTGGCCTTCGGTAGACAGCAGCCGTGTCAGCGTGGAGCCGACCTTTCCGTTTCCCGCAATGATAATGTTCATAAGCCCCTCCAAATCGGAGAAAATTTACAAATTTTGTTCATTATACCATCCATTTCGGAGAAAATCAATAGGACTTTTCCCCTGAAACAGACTGCCGCCCGGATGCGGCAGGCATCCGGGCGACTGTTCATTTACCGTCAGGCCCGCTTGTTCAGCAGAGCCTCAATTTTCTTGATGGGATCGCAGATGGAGGAAACGCTCATCTCATGGTTGATGGCGGCGACGAAATAGGCAGTGTACTTGGAGCAGTCCACATCAAAGTACCACTCTCTTTCCAGTAGCTCCGGCTTCCGGTAAGTCAGATTGGTGCCCAGCACCGCCGTCAGAGTTCCGGCCTTCACGGCCTCGTCAAACTTCTCCACGCCGCTGGTGAACAGAGGGAAGGTGGCGTTGGCGATGATGTGCTTGGCACCCCGCTTCTTCAGCTCTCCCGCTACCTCCAGCATACTCTCGCCGGAGGCGATGATGTCGTCGGCAATGAAGACGGTCTTCCCTTCCACGCTCTCGCCCAGATACTCGTGGGCAACGATGGGATTCCGGCCGTTGACCACCCGGGTGTAGTCCCGACGCTTGTAGAACATGCCCAGGTTGCAGCCCAGAACGCTGGAGAAGTACATATTTCGATTGATAGCACCCTCGTCGGGGCTGACCACCATGAAGCAGTCCTTGTCGAAGCTCAGCTCCGGCATTTTCCGAAGCAGGGTCTTGAGCACCTGGTAGGTGGGCATCACGTTGTCGAAGCTCATCAGGGGCACCGCGTTCATAAGCCGGGGATCGTGGGCATCAAAGGTGATGATGTTCTGCACGCCCATGCTCTGCAGCTCCTGCAGGGCCACGGCGCAGTCCAGGCTCTCCCGAGCCACCCGCCGGTGCTGGCGGCCGCCGTAAAGGCTGGGCATGATGACCGTCATCCGGTGGGCCCGACCGGCCACTGCCTGAATCAGACGCTTCAGATTTGCGAAATGATCGTCGGGAGACATGTGATTCTCCACGCCAAACAGGTTATAGGTAACGCTGTAATTGCCCGGATCCACAACGATGAAAATATCGTCGCCCCGGACGGACTCCTTCACCAGGCCCTTCGCGTCGCCGCTCTGGAAACGGGGACAGGCACTTTCAATGATAAACGTGTCCTTCTCAATGCCGACCTCCTTGGCCCATCTGCGAAGATGAACATCAATGAGGTTCGTCAGCTCCTCCGCACCCGGGCAGGCGATGAGCCCAAGGTGTGCCACCTGGGTATCGGGGTTAAAAAAGTCGGACGGCGTAATCATGTTATTTGACATGGTGTTATCTCTCCTCCATCATTCTGCGCCAATTCACAATATCAAGTTATATTGCCGTGTGGTCAAACCACAGTCACATTATAGCATAGTCTTTCCGGAACCGCTACAGGTATTTTACAAAATTCGACGATTCTTGCGCTTTGCCCATTGGAGCAACGTTTTTCCCCTGCATACTGGTAATTTTGCCAGAAGCGACGCATCCCATTCCCGAAAGCAGCCCGCTTCCTCCCTGCCGCGTTTCCAAAAAAATCCCACAGAATCGGAAAAAAACAGCTTTCTCATTGACTTTCCCGCAATACCGGATATAATAGAATCGTATATGAATCCGGGAGGATTTGACATATGAACCATCTGGTATTTCAAAGTGATTTCGGCCTGGTGGACGGTGCCGTCAGTGCCATGTACGGCGTTGCCTATACGGTGGAGCCCCGGCTGAACATTCACGACCTGACCCATGACATCACCCCCTACAACATCTGGGAGGCCAGTTACCGTCTGATCCAGACCATCCGCTACTGGCCCCAGGGCACGATTTTCGTCTCCGTGGTGGATCCGGGCGTTGGATCCGACCGAAAAAGTGTCGTGGTCAAAACTGCCAGCGGTCACTATGTGGTCACGCCGGACAACGGAACCCTGACCCACATTATCCGCTTTGACGGCATTGAAGCTGTCCGGGAGATCGACGAGCATGTCAACCGTCTGCCCCGCTCCGGCGAGAGCTACACCTTCCACGGCCGGGATGTTTTCGCCTACACCGGCGCCCGGCTTGCCGCCGGCATCATTGATTTTGAAGGGGTCGGGCCGGAGATGAAGCCGGAGGATCTGGTGCGGCTTCCCATCATCGAGCCCCGGCTGGAGGGCAGCGCTGTCTGCGGCACCATCGATGTGCTGGACGTGCGTTTCGGAAGCCTGTGGACAAACATTCCCCGGACGCTCTTCTTACAGACCTGCGTTCAATACGGAGATCGGGTGAGCATTACCATCGAAAACGATACTCGCTGCGTCTACCGGAACATTATTCTCTTCGCCAAAAGTTTCGCCGATGTGTACATGGGCGAGGCTCTGGCTTATGTGAACAGCCTGGACTGTATGGCGGTCGCCATCAACCAGGGCAGCTTCGCCCGGGCCTACAATATCGGAACCGGCAATTCCTGGCGAATCCGCATTGCCCCCTTCCAGGGGTTCTAAGCGCGCTGTTTTGGCATTTTTGCCTGAATAGAAATTCCTAATGGAGGTAGAAACCATGAAGAAATTCTCTGTAAAAACCATCGTTGCCATCGGCATCGGCGCAGCTCTGTTCTTCGTTTTGGGCCGCTTCGTTGCCATCCCCAGCCCCGTGGCAAATACCACCGTGTCCGTTCAGTACGGCCTGCTGGCCTTCCTTGCCATGGTCTACGGCCCCGTAGCCGGTGCTCTGGTAGGCCTGATCGGTCACGCCCTCATTGACTTCAGCGCAGGCTGGGGCGTATGGTGGAGCTGGGTCATCGCTTCCGGTGTCTTCGGTCTGCTGATGGGTCTGTCCGCTAAGCTTCTGAAGATGGACGAGGCCGAAATGGGCAAGAAAGGGCTGATTAAGTTCAATGTGGCTCAGCTGGTATGTCATCTGATCTGCTGGCTGGCTGTGGCGCCCGTTCTGGACGTGTACTTAATGGGTGAGCCCTGGGATAAGCTGATTGCCCAGGGTCTGACCGCCGCCATCGCCAACGCCGTCACCACCGCAATCGTGGGTAGCCTTCTGTGCGTCGCTTACGCCGCTACCAAGACCAAGGCCGGCAGCCTGACCAAGGAATAATCACAATTCGCGTCAAAGGCAGGCAGAATTGCCTGCCTTT
>CAKTXO010000100.1 GCA_934630985.1 uncultured Oscillospiraceae bacterium
TGGATCTGACCCTGACCAGCCGGGATCGCTCCAAGCCCAAGGAGGAGCAGACCCCCATGTGCGGCGTGCCCTACCACAGCGTGGATTCCTACATTGCCCGGCTCGTTCAGAAGGGCTACAAGGTAGCCATCTGCGAGCAGATGGAGGATCCGGCTCTGGCCAAGGGGCTGGTGGAGCGAGACATTACCCGAATCGTCACTCCCGGAACCGTCACGGAAAGCTGTATGCTGGACGAAAGCAAGAATAACTACATGGGCTGCCTCTACGGAGAGGGCGGCCGATTCGGCCTGGCCTTCTGTGACATTTCCACCGGTGCCTTCTTCGTCACCCTCTGCGCCGATGCCCAGAGCGTGGCCTCGGAACTGGGGCGGTTCTCCCCCAGTGAGGTCATGCGCTTCGGCACGGACGTCAGCAGTGAGGCCATTGAAGATGCCCTGTTCCGCCGCCTGAGCTGCTGCGTGGATGAGGGGAAAGACGGCCAGTTTTCCCTGGAGGACTGCGAGGCGCTTCTGGAAAAGCACTTCTCCCAGAGCCTTGCCCAGATGGGGCTTGCCGGGATGCCCGCCGCCGTTGTCGCCGCGGGCGCGCTGCTGCAAACCCTTTTAACCCTGCAAAAAAACGATCTTGCCCATATCCGCCAGCTTCAATACTACACCACCGGACGGTTCATGGAGCTTGACCTGGATGCCCGGCGGAATCTGGAACTGACGGAGACCATGCGCTCCAAGGAAAAGAAGGGTACGCTGCTGTGGGTGCTGGACAAAACCCACACCGCCATGGGCGGGCGGCTGCTGCGCTCCTGGCTGGAAAAGCCCCTTCTTGACCCGGTGGAGATCACCCGCCGCCACGCCGCCGTGGAGGATTTGGTGGACAATGTGATTCTTCGGGGTGAACTGGAAGAATCCCTGCGGAAGGTCACCGATTTAGAGCGGGTCATGGCTCGGGTGGTCACCGGAACCGTCAATTGCCGGGATCTTCTGGGTCTTGCCCGGGGTCTGCGGGCACTGCCGGAGGTAAAGCGTCAGCTGGAAGGCTGCTCCGCCCCCTTACTTACCAAGCTGGCCCAGTCCATCGACCCGCTGACGGACTGCGCCGATGAAATCGAAAATACCATCGTGGACGAGCCGCCCCTGACCGTCCGGGAGGGCGGCATCATCCGCAAGGGCGCGGACGCCGAAGCCGATCGCCTCCGGGACATTATGGAAGGCGGCAGCGGCACCATTGCCGCCATCGAGGCCAGCGAGCGGGAGAAAACCGGTATCCGCACCCTGAAGGTGGGCTTCAACCGGGTCTTCGGCTATTATATTGAAGTTTCCAAATCCTTCATCGACCAGGTGCCCGCAAGCTACATCCGCAAGCAGACCCTTGCTAACTGCGAGCGTTACATCACCCAGGAGCTGAAGGAGCTGGAAAACCAGGTGCTTACCGCCAAAGACCGGCTCACCGCCCTGGAATATCAGATCTTCACCCGGCTTCGGGAGCACCTGGCTCAGCAGGCTGCAAGGGTTCAGCTGACGGCTCAGGCCGTGGCGGCGGCGGACGCGCTGTGCTCCTTGGCCGCCGTGGCCGTTCAGCGAGGCTACTGCCGTCCGGAAATCACCCTTGGTCGGGAGATTTCCATCACTGACGGACGTCACCCGGTGGTAGAGGCTGTTCTGAAGGACAGTCTCTTTGTTCCCAACGACACCAACCTGGGAAGCGACGATAACCAGGTGGCCATCATCACCGGCCCCAATATGGCCGGTAAATCCACCTATATGCGTCAGGTAGCCCTCATCGTCCTCATGGCTCAGATGGGCTCCTTTGTCCCCGCCCGGTCGGCGAAAATCGGCCTGGTCGATCGGGTGTTCACCCGGATCGGCGCCAGCGACGACCTGGCTTCCGGCCAGTCCACCTTCATGGTGGAGATGGCAGAGGTGGCCTCCATTCTGAAATACGCCACTTCCCGGTCTCTTCTGATTCTGGACGAAATCGGCCGGGGCACCTCCACCTATGACGGCATGGCCATTGCCCGGGCTGTCCTGGAATACGCCGCCAATCCCCGGCGGCTGGGGGCCAAAACCCTGTTTGCCACCCACTATCACGAGCTGTCCACCATGGAGGACAAGCTGCCCAATGTAAAAAATTACAACATCGCCGTGAAAAAACGGGGAGAGCAGATGATTTTCCTGCGGAAAATCGTTCCTGGTGCCGCCGACGACAGCTACGGCATTGAGGTTGCCAAGCTGGCGGGCATTCCCAACCCGGTGATCTCCCGGGCAAGAGAAATTCTCGCCGAGCTGGAAGCCGAGGGCGCAGCTCCCGCTCCCGCAAAGCAAAAGGAGCCGGAGGATCAGGTGAGTATGCTGGACTTAACGGGTCAGCAGGTGATTTCTGCCCTGTCCGCCATCACCGTGGAGACTCTGACCCCCATTGAGGCCATGAACGAACTGTACAAGCTGAAAAAGCTGCTGGATTGATTATGAAAAAAAGCGTTACTTCCCGCTCCTGTCCCAACTCCCAGGAAACGGTCTGGGGCTTCTGCTGGTTTGCCTTTCAGCTGCTGGTGCTTCCCGGGCTTCTGACCTTTGCCAACGGGAAGCTGTCCCATCCCCTGACCGGCGCGGAGCTGAATTTTATCTACTATGTTCTGAATTTTACGGCGGTTCTGATTATTTTCCGGGATTTTCTGTCCTCTGCCGCCACCCAGGCGGTGCGGCATCCGGCGTATTGGTGTCAAGCCGTCATCCTGGGCTTTGTTGCCTACTATGCCTGCCGTCTGGCCACCGAGTATCTGGTGGGACTGCTGGTGCCGGGGTTTTCCAATTACAACGATGCTTCCATCGCCGCCATGGAGCGGCAGAACCGGCTGCTGGTGTTCCTGGGCACGGTGATTCTGGTACCCCCCGCCGAGGAATGCTTCTACCGGGGGCTGATTTTCCGGAATCTTTACACCAAGTCCCCCTGGGCGGCCTACCTGGTGTCTATGCTGGCTTTTTCCATGGTGCACATTGTGGGGTACTTGGGAAGCTACACCACCGGCGAAATCCTCATTGCGGTGCTCCAATATCTGCCCGCCGGGCTGTGCCTTGCCTGGAGCTACACCAAGGCAGACACCATTTTCGCTCCCATCGCCATTCACGCGGCGGTGAATTTCCTGACCCTGTCCTCCTGGAGGTGACACGATGCCCAAGATTTTGCAATTATCTTCCCATATTGCCAACCTGATTGCCGCCGGTGAGGTGGTGGAGCGGCCGGCCAGTGCCGTCAAGGAGCTGCTGGAAAACGCCGTGGATGCGGGAGCCTCCAAGGTGACCATCGAAATCCGGGACGGAGGCATGACCTTTCTGCGGGTGACGGACAACGGCTGCGGCATGTCCGCCGAGGACGCCCGCACCGCCTTTCTGCGCCACGCCACTTCCAAGCTGCGCACGGAGGAAGACCTGGCCGCCATCGGCACCATGGGCTTCCGGGGGGAGGCGCTGGCTGCCATTGCTTCCGTCAGCCGGATTGACCTGATGACCAAAACGCCAGGAAGCCTGTCCGGGGTAAAGCTGCATCTGGATGCCGGAGTCATCACCGAGGAAGCCGAGGCCGGATGCCCGGACGGCACCACCATCCTGGTTCGGGATTTGTTCTACAATACCCCTGCCCGGATGAAATTCATGAAATCCGACACCGTGGAGGGCAGCCGGGTGGCTGCCGCCGTCCAGATGCAGGCTCTGGCTCATCCGGAGGTAGCCTTCCAGTTCCTCCGGGACGGAAAGCAGGTGCTCGCCACCCCCGGCACCGGAAAATTGCAGGATGCCATGTACTGCGTCTACGGCCGGGACTGCGCCAGAATGGTGGCGGTGGAAAGCCGGTGGGAAAGCTACACCCTCTCCGGTTTTGTGACCCTGCCCACGGATGCCCGACCCAGCCGGAACCTGCAAACCTTCTTCGTCAACGACCGGCCTGTCAAATCCAAGCTGCTCATTGCGGCATTGGAGGAGGCCTACCGGAATCAGCTGATGGTGGGGCGGTTTCCCGGCTGTGTGCTCCACCTGAATCTTCCCGCCAACGCCGTGGACGTAAACGTCCATCCGGCAAAAACCGAGGTAAAATTTCTCTCGGAAAAGGCGGTTTTCGACTGCGTCCACTATGGGGTTCTGGGAGCGTTAAACAAGAAGCCCGACCGGCCTGCCGTTCAGTTCAAGCCCCAGCCTGCCCCCGTGCCGCCGGAAAAGCCGACTCCTTCGCCAGAAGCAAAACCCGCCGAAAAGAAGGACACTTTTTTCCGCACCATGACCGCTCAGGAGTACAAGACCTTCTCCGCCGCCATGGCCGATGCTCCCAAACCGAAGCCGGAAGCCGCCGCGGCAGCGGCAAAGAAAATTCCCAGTGCCGGGAACATGCCCCTGCGGGAATTTGTCATGCTGCCCCAGGTTCGTCAGGCTGTCCAGCCGGAGCCTGCCCCTTCCCTGCCTCCGCTGCCGGAAACGCCGAAGCCGTCGGCGCCGGAAACGCCCGTGAAAGCACCGGAACCGGAAATGGAGCAGACCGCCCTGGAAATGCCCAAGGCGGACACCTGGCGGATGGTAGGCGAGCTGTACCGCACCTATATTCTGGTGGAGGAGGGGGACAATGCCTTCCTCATCGACAAGCACGCCGCCCATGAGCGGATTCTCTTTGAAAAGCTGAAGGCCAATCAGGAATCCATTTCCGGTCAGACTCTCTTACAGCCCGTGCCCGTCCGTCTCAGCCCTGCCGCCGCGGGAGAGCTGCTGGGAAACACGGCGCTTCTGGAAGAGCTGGGCTTTGAAATCGAGGAATTCGGAGAAAACACCGTCCTTGCCCGGCAGATTCCCATGGATCTGACTGTGGAAGCCGCAGCGGAGGCGCTGGAAACCCTGGCGGATGATCTGCTGAACGGCCGCCGGGAAAGCCGGGATACGGTACGGGACACTTTGCTTCACACCGTGGCCTGCAAGGCCGCCATCAAGGCCGGGTGGGTCAGCGATGAGAAGGAGCTGCTTGCCATCGCCAAGGCCGTCATGGAGCGGGAGGATCTGAAATACTGCCCTCATGGCCGCCCCATCTGCGTGAGCCTGAGCCAGAAAATGCTGGAAAAGCAGTTCAAGCGGATTTAAGAAAAGGACGCCCTCATCCGTCTCGCGCTTGCGGGGGACGCGCGAGCCACCTTCCCCCAGGGGAAGGCACTTTCTCCCGCCCCTTACATTTGCCTATGAAAAACAAATTCTCTTTTCTCCTCTATCTGACTGCCGGAGTCACCGGCGGACTGACCCTGCTGTTCGGACTTCTGTCCGAAAACGAACTATGCCTGACGCTGGCCATCACCTTCGGCACCACCTTCTACCACTTCGCCATGCGGCTGGTGGTCGGCGGCCTGGGTCGGCTTCTTCCCCAGGGGCTGGACAGAGCCTCCTGGTTTCGGGAGCAGCCCTGGGAGAAGGAACTTTACCGGCGGTTGAAGGTCAAGAGCTGGAAAGGCAAAATGCCCACCTACCGTCCGGAGCGGTTCGACCTTCGCCTTCACACCCTTGCGGAGATGATTCACACCACCTGCGTGGCAGAAATCACCCACGAAATCATCATTCCCCTGAGCTTCGCGCCACTGCTGGCGATTCCCAAATTCGGAGCCGCCCCGGTGTTTGTCATCACTTCCCTGCTTGCGGCTCTGTTTGACGGAATTTTCGTAATCATGCAGCGATACAACCGGCCCAGGCTTCTGAGGCTTTCCCGAAAGGAGGCATCCCGCCAATGAATTCCATTATCTGCCTTGCCGGCCCCACCGCCTCGGGAAAAACCGCTTTGGCTGTGGAGCTGGCAAAGGACTTAAACGGCGAGGTGGTCTCCTGCGACTCCATGCAGGTCTACCGCCGCATGGACATCGGCACCGCCAAGCCGAGCCCTGAGGAGATGCAGGGCATCCCCCACCATATGATCGACGTAGCGGAGCCGGACGAGGACTTTTCCGT
>CAKTXO010000101.1 GCA_934630985.1 uncultured Oscillospiraceae bacterium
AACATGGACGCGGACACCCGGCAGGGTCTGAAAATCATCTCCAGCGAGGCCAAGCGGCTGACGGAAATGGTCATGGATCTGCTGGACTTTACCCGGATGCAGGACGGCCGTATGACCCTGGCCGTGGAAATGACCGACCTGCGCTCGGAATACGAGGACACGGTGTTCATGTACGGCAGCCGATTGGCACAGGACGGCATTGAGCTTGTCTACAAGGAGAGCGATGAGGATATCCCGGAAATTCCCTGCGATCCCCAGCGGATGCGTCAGGTATTCCTGAATATCCTGGACAACGCGGCCAAGCACGGCGGTTCCGGCAAGCGGATCGAAACCTCCATGCACTATGAGGACGACCAGGTGGTCGTCCGGATCCGGGACTATGGCCCGGGTATCCCGGAGGACGAGCTTCCTCTGGTGAAGAAGAAATTTTACAAGGGCAGTTCCAGCGTCCGGGGCACCGGCATCGGCCTTGCGGTCTGCGACGAGATCGTGGAGATGCACGGCGGCACCCTGACCCTGGAAAACGCGGAGGGCGGCGGCACGCTGGTGACGGTTCGCCTGCCCGGCGCCCACTAAGGAGAAACCATGTCACAGGAAAAATTCAAAACCACCATCGGCGGTCAGGCGCTCATCGAGGGCATTATGATGCGCGGCCCGGACAAGGATGCCATCGTTGTGCGCACCAAGGAAGGCCTTCACATCGAGACCATGCCCAGAAAGAAAAATCCTCCGAAATCCTGGAAAAATCTCCCCTTTATCCGGGGTATTTTCAACTTTTTCGACGCCCAGGTGGTGGGCATCAAGGCGCTGTTCCGTTCGGCGGACTTGGCTCCGGAGGAAATGCAGGAGGAGCCCTCCAAGTTTGACCGGTGGCTGGAAAAGAAGCTGGGCAACGAAGCCTTCCAGAAGGCCATTGTGGGCATTGCCATGTGTATGGGTCTGGGACTGTCCGTTGTGCTCTTTTTCCTGCTTCCCATGATCATCGGCGGACTGTTTGACCGGTGGATTACCAGCAACCTGGGGGTGAATCTCATTGAGGGCCTTATCCGGATGGTGATTTTCCTGGGCTATATGCTGCTCATCTCCCGGATGGAGGAAATGCGCCGGGTGTTTTCCTACCACGGCGCGGAGCATAAGACCATCCGCTGCTACGAGGCGGGGCTGCCCCTGACGGTGGAAAATGTCAGGCAGCAGACCAGGCTTCATCCACGGTGCGGCACCAGCTTTCTGCTGGTGGTCATGGTGATTTCCATTCTGGTATTCTCCGTGGCTTCCTCCGCGCTTCTGGCGGCGGTGCCCGCATTGGAGACCATTCGGGGAAGTTTCGGCTACCGGCTGCTGATGATTGTTTTCAAGCTGCTGCTTCTGCCGCTGGTGGTGGGCATTACCTATGAGATCAACCGCTGGGCAGGGCGGAACGACAACGGCTTTACAAGAATCCTTACCGCCCCCGGTATGTGGCTTCAGAATTTCACCACCAACGAGCCGGACGACTCTATGATCGAGGTGGGCATTGCCGCGGTGAAGGCGGTGCTGCCGGAGCAGGAGGGTGCGGATCGATGGTAAAAACCTACGGCGATCTGTATCAGGACACCCGTCGTGCGCTGGCGCGTCAGGCACCGCCCCAGGATCCCGGCGTGCTGGCACGGCTTTTGGTGTGCCAGGCCTCCGGCAAGACCCAGGCGCAGTTTCTGGCCGACCGGGACTTGTATGCCGGGGAAAAGATCGTGGCGGAGGTGGAAGAGAATCTTCGCCGCTTGCTGGCGGACGAGCCTATCGCCTATGTGCTGGGTCAGTGGGAATTCTACGGCCTTCCCATGCTGGTGTCTCCCAAGGTGCTGATTCCCAGAGACGATACCTGCGCCCTGACAGAGCTTGCCATCCGGCAGGGCTTGTTCCTTGACCAGGATCCCCGGATTCTGGATTTGTGCTGCGGCAGCGGCTGCATCGGTCTGGCCATTGCCAGCCGGGTGAAGGATGCCAGAGTGACCCTGGCGGACGTAAGCCTGGACGCCTTGTCCGTAGCCAAGGAGAATACGGCGCTCAATAAGCTCACCGGCCGGGTGCGCTGTGTCCAGGCAGATGCCAGAAAGCCGGTCAGCGCGTTTCTGGGAAAATTCGATCTGATCGTCTCCAATCCCCCCTATATCAGCGCCCGGGATATGGAAGAGCTTCCCCCCAGCGTCCGGGATTATGAGCCTCACCTGGCTCTGTACGGCGGGGAGGACGGCCTGGACTTCTACCGGGACATTGCCGCCAATTTCCGCTCCGCTCTGAAGCCCGGAGGCTTTTTGTGCTTCGAGTTCGGCGACGGACAGGGGGACGACGTGTGCGGAATTTTGGAAGAAAACGGATATACCATCCTGGAACGAACCAGAGATTATAATGACACAGAACGCTCCGTGCTTGCGCGGTACGGCAGGAAGGAAGATTGATTATGGCAACAAAAAAGACAGTTTACGAAGCCCCTACCCCCGCTTCCGATAAGAAGAAGGCTCTGCAAACAGCTCTGGCGCAGATCGACAAGAGCTTCGGCAAGGGCACGGTCATGCGCCTGGGCGACCGGCCGGAGATGAACGTGGAGGCCATTCCGACCGGCTCTCTGGCGCTGGATGCGGCCCTCGGCATCGGCGGCGTACCCAAGGGCAGAATCATCGAGATTTACGGCCCCGAGTCCTCCGGTAAGACCACCCTGGCGCTGCACATTCTGGCGGAAGCCCAGAAGCGGGGCGGCGAAGTGGCTTTCGTGGACGCGGAGCACGCCCTGGATCCGGTTTACGCCGCGGCGCTGGGTGTGGATACGGACAATCTGCTGGTTTCCCAGCCGGACACCGGCGAGCAGGCTCTGGAAATCACCGACGCTCTGGTGCGCTCCGGCGCCATTGACGCGGTGGTGGTGGACTCCGTGGCGGCTCTGGTTCCCAAGCAGGAAATCGAGGGCGAAATGGGCGA
Organism: uncultured Oscillospiraceae bacterium; assembly: GCA_934630985.1. Lineage (GTDB taxonomy): Bacteria > Bacillota > Clostridia > Oscillospirales > Oscillospiraceae > Faecousia. The sequence continues at coordinate 2,953 of CAKTXO010000101.1, forward strand.
TACCTTTGTGGGTCTTCAGGCTCGGCTTATGTCTCAGGCACTGCGGAAGTTGGCAGGCACCATCGCCAAGACCAACTGCGTGGTCATCTTCATCAACCAGCTGCGTATGAAGATCGGCGTCATGTACGGCAATCCCGAAACCACCACCGGCGGCAACGCCCTGAAGTTCTATTCCTCCGTCCGTCTGGACGTGCGCCGGATCGAGGCCATCAAGGAGGGCGGCAACGTCATCGGCAACAAGACCCGGGTGAAGGTGGTCAAGAACAAGGTGGCACCTCCCTTCCGGGAAGCGGTGTTTGAAATCATGTACGGCCAGGGCATCTCCAAGTGGGGAGAGCTGGTGGATTTGGCGGTGCAGATGGATATCATCCAGAAAAGCGGCAGCTGGTTCTCTATGGGCGATGAGCGGATCGGTCAGGGTGCCAACTCCGTGAAGGACTACCTGATGAACAATCCGGACATTGCCGAGCAGGTGGAGGCACAGGTTCGGGAGAACCTGTGGAAGCTGAACGCCGGCGCTCCCAAGGCTCCGGCCAAGCCCGCCGATAAGGCGGTAGCCGTCACCGCCGACGATTTCAACGATGAGGATTGAGCAGCTGCGCAACGCCCCTGACCGGGCGGGGCGCTACTGGGTCACCTTTTCCGATGGAACCCGACTGGGACTTTACCGGCAGACGGTGGAGGACTTCGGCCTCTATCCCGGCAAGGAGCTGGAGGAGGTGGAGCTAAGCCGCCTTCGGGAGGCCGCCGGGCAGATGTCCGCCAAAATGCGGGCGGTGCGGATCGTATCCGCCTCCAGCGTGTCCCGGAAGGATTTGGAGCAGCGGCTGGTGCGCAAGGGCGAAGATCCGGAGCAGGCCAAGGCCGCGGTTGCCTGGATGGAGGATTTGCATCTGGTGGACGACCGGGCTACCGCCGAGCAGGTGGTGCATTCCTGCATTGCCAAGGGCTACGGTTTGGCCAGAGCCAAGCAGGCCCTCTACGAAAAGCGGATTCCCAAGGCCTATTGGGAGGAAGCCCTGGCGGATTACCCCGACCAGGAGGCAAAAATTGAGCAGTTTCTTCGTGCCCGGCTGGATGGAGATTCCGACGAAAAGCAAATCAAACGGGCGATCGATGCCCTCCTTCGCCGGGGCCACAGCTATGGCACGGTGAAGCGCGTATTAAACACCCTGTCCTTCGACTGTGAGGACGTATTTGAGGATTGAGAGATATGGCAAAAATTGGATTCATTTCCCTTGGCTGTGCCAAGAATCAGGTGGACTGCGAGCGGATGATGTACCGGGTTCAGGAAGCCGGACACACCGTCAAGGAGGACATCGTGGGAAGCGACGTGGTGGTCATCAACACCTGCGGCTTTATCGACTCGGCCAAAACCGAGGCCATCGACTATATCCTGCGAACCGCCGCCCTGAAAGAGCAGGGTCTGGTGGGCAAAATCCTGGTCACCGGCTGCCTGTCCCAGCGGTATCAGGGGGACATTCAGAAGGAGCTGCCCGAGGTGGACGGGGTTCTGGGCACCGGCAGCTACACGGAGATTGTCCCCGCCATTGAGGCACTGCTGGACGAGAAGGAAGTGGCGGACTACGGCTCCATCGATGCCCCGGAGCAGGAAACCGGCCGGATCGTCACCACCCCGGAGCACTACGCCTTTATCAAAATCGCCGAAGGCTGCAACAACCGCTGCGCCTTCTGCATCATTCCGTACCTCCGGGGTCGGTATCGCAGCCGCCAGCTGGACGACGTGCTCTACGAAGCTCGGATGCTGGCGGACAGCGGCGTGAAGGAGCTCATCGTGGTGGCTCAGGACACCAGCCGTTACGGCACGGATTTCCCGGAGCACAAGCGGCTGCTGGCCACACTTTTGCGCCGGCTTTGCGAAATTGAAGGGCTCCACTGGATTCGGGTGCATTATGTCTATCCGGACGAAATCGACGATGAGCTCATCGACGTGATTGCCTCGGAGCCCAAGATCGTCAAGTACCTGGACATTCCCCTTCAGCACTGCAACAGCGAAATTCTCAAACGCATGAACCGCCGGGGAGACGGCCCCTTCATCAAGGCCTTGCTTGCCAAGCTCAGAGACCGGATTCCGGGTCTCGTCATCCGTACCAGCCTGATCACCGGCCTGCCCGGAGAAGGGGAGGCGGAGTTCCAGGAGCTGTGCGACTTCCTCCGGGAAACCAAGATGGAGCGGGTAGGCGCCTTTGCCTTCTCTCCGGAGGAGGGAACCCCTGCCGCCAAGATGGAATTCGTGGACACGGAAATCGCCCAGCAGCGGGCGGAGACCATCGAGATGATCCAGTCCGAAATTATGGACGGATGGAATGCCTCCATGGTTGGCAAGACCCTGGAAGTCCTGGTGGACGGCTACGATGAGGAAAATGAGCAGTTCTACGGCCGCAGCTATGCCGATTCTCCCGACATTGACGGCCGGGTCTGGATTGCCTCCGATGAGCCGGTCGCCATCGGCGACTTTGTATGGGTGAAAATTGACGGCTGCCTGGACGGCGATCTGTCCGGCTATGTGGTGGAGGAAGCGGAACAATGACGACTGCAAGTAAGATTACCCTGTCCCGGGTGCTGATGATCCCGGTCTATCTTGTGACCATGTACTTATCCGGCGGGGAAAGCAATGTGTGGATGTATGTCTCTCTGGCAATTTTTATCGTCGCCAGCCTGACGGATTTTGTGGACGGCTATATTGCCCGGCATTATAACCAGGTGACGGATTTCGGCAAATTTCTCGACCCTCTGGCCGATAAGCTTCTGACCATCGCCGCCATGTGCATGTTCTGCCAGTGGGGCGTGTTCCCGGCCTGGGCGCTGATGATTGTCCTGACCCGGGAGTTCGGCGTTACCGGCCTGCGGCTCATTGCCGTCCAGAAGGGCACGGTCATTGCCGCCGG
>CAKTXO010000102.1 GCA_934630985.1 uncultured Oscillospiraceae bacterium
TGTCCCTGCCCTATGCGCCGGGGGTCTATATCATGCGCGATCAGACCGACAAGGTTATTTATGTCGGCAAGGCCAAGAAGCTGAAAAACCGGGTGAGCCAGTATTTTCAGGACACCGCCTCCCACACCCCGAAAACCAGAATGATGGTAAGCAAAATCCACCACTTTGATGTGATCGTGGCCGCCTCGGAATTTGAGGCTCTGGTGCTGGAATGCTCCCTGATTAAGCGCTACATGCCCAAGTACAACATCCTTCTCAAGGACGACAAGGGCTATCCCTATCTGCGGCTGGACATGCGCCCGGTGTACCCGGAAATAACGATGGTCAGCAAGCTTTCCGACGATGGGGCGGAGTACTTCGGCCCCTACGGCACCCGTGGCGTCACCCAGAACGTGCTGGAGGCACTGCGTCTGACCTTTCAGCTGCCGGGCTGTCATAAGCAGTTTCCTCGGGACATCGACAAGGAGCGTCCCTGCCTGAACTATCACATGAACCAGTGCGCCGGCTGGTGCCAGAGCAGTGTCAGTGCCATCCGTTATCGGCAGGTCATGCTCCAGGTTCGGGAGCTTCTCCGGGGAAACTATAAGGGCGTAGCCGCCCAAATCAAAGAACAGATGCTCGCGGCCTCCGAGGAGCTGAAATTCGAGCTGGCGGCCAGCCTCCGGGATCGGCTCCAGGCCGTGGAAAATCTGGGCCAGAAGCAGTTGGTCACCGCAGGCTCTCTGGCGGACACGGATGTGATCGGCTACGGGGAGACGGAGGCCAAGGCCTGCTTTGCGGTGCTCCATTTCTCCGGAGGGAATCTCCTGGACAAGGATTACGAGGTCTTCCCTCGGCCGGATGAGAAGGAAGAGGCGGTTTCCAGCCTCTTGAAGCAATATTATCTCAGCCGGGGACTGGTGCCCAAGCGGATTTTCCTGCCCTTTGAAATTGAGGATGGGGACATGATCGCCGAGCTCTTGTCCCAGCAGTGCGGCTGCCTGCCAAAGCTTCAGGTACCCCAGCGGGGGGACAATGTGCGCCTGGTGGAGCTTGCCTGTAAGAATGCCTTTGAGGAAGCCCAGCGGCTCACCGGCAGGGAAGAGCGGGTCAGCGCAACCCTGACCCTTCTCGGCAAAATGCTGAACATGGAGGCTCCGGAGAGAATCGAGTCCTTCGATATTTCCAACATCTCCGGCACGGACATCGTAGCCGGCATGGTGGTTTTTGTGAACGGCAAGCCTAAGAAAAGCGACTACAAGCGGTTCAAACTGGAGGGGCTGGCCAATCAGGATGACTATGCCTCCATGCGCCAGGTGGTGAAGCGGCGGTTTGTCCACTACAAGGCGGGCGACGCGGGCTTCGGGGAAAAGCCGGATCTTCTGCTCATCGACGGCGGCATCAACCATGCCAGAATCGCAGTGGAGGCGTTGGAGGAGCTGGGGCTGAGAATGTCGGTATTCGGCATGGTCAAGGACGACCGGCACCGCACCCGGGCTTTGGTGAGCCCGGAAGGGCAGGAAATCCGGATCGACAACAACCAGGCCATTTTCTCCCTCATCGGCAATATTCAAGAAGAGGTTCACCGATTTGCCATCACCTATCACCGGCAGCTGCGCAGCAAACGTCTGCGCTATTCGGAACTGGACGGCATTCCGGGCATCGGCCCCAAGCGGAAGCAGGAGCTTCTCAAGCAGTTCAAGTCCCTGAGCGCCATCGGTCAGGCTACCTTGCCGGAGCTGGAACGGCTGCTTCCCAAGGATGCCGCCATGGCAGTCTATTCCCATTTTCAGGAAAAACGGAGTTAATTATGCGGGTAATTACAGGAAAAGCCCGGGGCGTTTCTTTGAAAACCCCGGAAGGAATGCTGACCCGGCCCACAGCGGATCGGGTGAAGGAAGCTCTTTTCAGCATCATCCATTTTGACATTCCCGGTGCCCGGGTGCTGGATTTATTTGGCGGCACCGGCCAGCTGGGGATTGAAGCTTTGAGCCAGGGAGCTGCCCAGGCGGTGTTCGTGGATGCCCGGGAGGAGGCCTGCAAGCTTATCCGGGAAAACTTAAGCCGGACAAAGCTTTCCGGCGGCACCGTGGTTCGGGCAGACTACATGGACTATCTGTCCCGGTGCAGGGAAAAGTTTGATATCATTTTTCTCGACCCACCCTACGCGGAAACCTACCTGGAAAACGCAATAAAAAGGATTACAGAAATTGACATTTTGCAATCTAATGGTATAATAGTAGCGGAACGCCCTCTGGGGAAGGAACTTCCCTGGGAATTCCAGGGCTACGCCCGTTCCAAAGACTATAAATATGGAAAAACCCTTCTTACCATTTACCGAAAGGTGTGAAGGGTGCGGTAGGAATATGAAAACAGCCATCTATCCGGGCAGTTTTGACCCGGTTACCAGCGGACACCTGAATATCATTCGCCGAGCCGCCGGTATTTTTGACAAGCTCATCGTCTGCGTCATGGTGAACGCGGGTAAAAATCCCATGTTCACCCAGGACGAGCGGGTGGAGCTGATTCGCCGGGTCACCAGCGATCTTCCCAACGTGGAGGTGGATGCCTCCAAGGAGCTGCTGGCAGAATATGCCAGACGGCGGGGCAGCTGCGTGGTGGTCAAGGGACTGCGGGCAGTGTCGGATTTTGAGACGGAATTTCAGATGGCTCTGGTCAATCGAAAAATCAACCCGGAGCTGGATACCATGTTTTTGACTGCGGACAGCAAGTTTATGTTCCTGAGTTCCAGCCTGATCAAGGAGCTGGGCACCTATGGAGCGGATTTGTCGGATTTGCTTCCCGCTGAAATTATTCCGGATTTTCAGGCAAGAATAGAGAGCAGGAAAACGAATCATTAAGGAGGAAATCACAATGAGCGATCGGAATACGGAAGATATCATTGGCGCGCTGTACGATATGGTGCAGGATGCCCGTTCCATGCCTCTGGCTGCGGACAAGTGCATTCTGGAGCGTGATCGGGTTCTGGATATGCTGGACGAGATCCTGGCGCAGCTGCCCGGCGAGATCAAGCAGTCCCGGGCTATCGTGGAATCCCGGACGGAAATCGTAGGCCAGGCTCGCCGGGAGGCGGAGAATGTGCTCCGGGAGGCACAGGAGAAGGCCAAGCAGATGGTCACCAAGGAAGCGGTGTACGCCGAGGCCAAGAAGCGCAGTGAGGAGCTGATTGCCCAGACCCAGGAGCGGATCAATCAGCTGCGCAAAGCTGCCAACGAATATATGGACGAGTCCCTGCGTCAGACCGAAGAGGTGGTGTCCAAGGCACTGAATGAGGTTCGGGATACCCGGATGAAGTTCCGGGCGGTGACGGAGGCTCAGGAGCAGCGCAAGACCGCCAACGTGGACATTGACGTCTAGGCGCATTTTTGCGAATAGTAATCCGAAGGATACGTTGTCATTGCGAACCAGTCCGCAGACTGGTGTGGCAATCCCCCGGATAGACGTAAAATCTACTGGCTTGAGCTATGACAAAATAGAGATTTAACCGGAGCTGTGGTTTTCACGGCTCCGGTTCTTTTTTTGCCTGCCGGGCGATAGAATTGGGGTAGGGAGGGGTAAGAATGGGTGCAAAGTGGAACTCCGGTAAGGCTGTGTCCATCCCCAAGGGACTGGTCATGGGAAACGGCATCAGTTTGGGATTGACGCTTCTTCTGTCCTTAGCATTGGCAGGGCTGATCAGCCGGGAGCGGCTTGCCTGGAATCAAGTTGGCTACGGCATTCTGGCAATCCTATTTATATCTGCGCTGCTGGGGGCGGCCACCTCTGTAAAGGCCGTGAAACGTCAGCGGCTGATGATTGCTCTGGGCTCAGGGCTTCTGTTCTGGGCAACACTGATAGCCATAACGGCTCTGTTTTTTGGAGGGCAGTACGATGGAATGCTGGTTACCGGACTCATTATTCTAGCCGCCTGCGGCACCGTGGCGCTGGCAGGTCTGAGGGGAGAAAGGGGGAAGGGGACGACCCCTTACCGGCGGAAAGGACGCTGATTTTTCTGATTTGGGAAGTATGGGTAAATATCATTTACCCATACTTCCCAAATTGCAGGATAGCTTGCAATTCCAATATTTAGTGAATTTTTGCTGTGTGAATCCCAATATATAGAAGAAATAGTTGGAAATGATAAAAGATAGGATGTGTTTCCTTTAACGAGTTAACATAAAACTGTTTACATAATTATCCGTCAATATTGACAAAAAAAGCAATTTTGGCTAAAAATGCTTGAATTTGTGTACGAAATGGAGTATAGTATGGAGGCATAGAAATCTTGACTGTATTTATAGCCTTTTGTACTCGGTTCCTTTTTTTCGTAAGACAGCATTTTTGCCCGGGGAGGGTGGGAACCAGGATGGGTACAAGGCGGTCTGCTGCTGTTTCCCGCAGGCGCAAGGCTGCGGCTTTTGTGCTTGCATTTGTGTGGATATTGGGGATAGCTTCCGGAATCGTATATTCCCGTTGTCCCATGGTCGATGTCGTTTCCCTGATGCGCGGAGCTTTGAATCGCCCCGTGTCGATCGTTTCTTTTCTGTGTACTTCACTCTTACCTTTTGTAATGTCCGCCATTCTGGCTTTTTTGGATTGCCCTCTGGGGATCTATGGGATCTGCTTTTGGAAGGCCTTTCTCCATGGATTTGTATCCGCAGGGCTGATAACGTGCTTCCCGGACTGGGGCTGGCTGATGCGGTGCTTTCTGCTGCTGGGCGATGGCACCCTGCCCATCCTGTACTGGCTATGGCTGCGATGTGTGCAGAGCCGGTCGGTACGGATTCCCTTGGTCATCAGCGGCTGTGGGCAGCTGGCGATCATTGCTGCCGGGTACGGTTACGTTTTCCCCTTTTATTGGCGGTTCATTGAATCTTTGAAAGGATAAAAAGGTAAGCTGTTACATGCTGGATTTGATTCATGCCTATGAAAATTACCTGGTTAAGGTAAAGCAGGCCTCTGTGAATACCGTGTCCTCTTATCTGCGGGATATCCGCCAGTTTGACAGCTGGCTGGGCGGCAGTGTTCTGGATGCCTCTCAACAGAATATCAGCGCGTATCTGACTTACCTTCAGGAACAGGGAAAGTCCGGTGCCACGGTGTCCCGTTCCTTAGCCAGTCTGAAAAACTTCTATGCCTATACGGTATCCTCCGGTTTTCTGGATGTGTCTCCCGTATCCGGTCAGATTCACGTTGACCGGGGAGAGCGGCGGCTGCCCCAGATTCTGACGGGCAGGGAAGTGGAGCTTCTGCTGTCCCAGCCCTCGGTTACCGACTTCAAGGGCGTCAGGGACAAGGCTATGCTGGAGGTGATGTACGCCACCGGCATTCGGGTTTCCGAACTCATCGACCTGAACGTGGACGACGTGAACCAGGACATGGGCGTTATCCGCTGCGCCAGCGCCAAGAAGACCCGGGTGATTCCTCTGTATCCGGCAGCCCAAAAGGCACTGAGCGTCTACCTCAGCGAGGTTCGCGCGCTCATTGCCACCAATCCCGCAGAGCGGGCGCTGTTCGTGAACATCGGCGGTTCCCGGATGAGTCGGCAGGGCTTCTGGAAAATTCTCAAGCACTATCAGAACAAGGCTGGGATTGAAAAGGACATTACGCCCCACACCCTCCGGCACAGCTTCGCCGTGCACCTGCTGGAAAACGGTGCGGACATCAGTGCCCTCCAGGAGCTGATGGGTCACAGTGACATTTCCTCCACTCAGCTCTACACTTCCCTCATCGATAAGAAGGTAAAGACCGTTTACGAAAAATGCCACCCCAAGGCTTGAAG
>CAKTXO010000103.1 GCA_934630985.1 uncultured Oscillospiraceae bacterium
GGGGGGAACCGCCTGCCGGGGTGCTGACAGCACCAAAGATAGAGTAGCATATCCGCTTCTATAAATCAAGAAAGTTTCGACAAAAATAGCCCTGAGATTTTACTCTCAGGGCTATTTTTGTTATAGATTCGTATATCCCATCAGGCTTTCGTCCACCACGGCGGCGGTATCCCGCCCCTCTCGCAGAGCCCAGACCACCAGGCTCTGACCCCGGCGCATATCGCCGCAGGCAAAGACCTTGGGCTGGCTGGTGGCGTACTTGGTATCCGCCACGGTACCCCGGGGGGTCAAATCCACCCCGAAGGCCTCGGCCACATATTTCTCGCAGCCGGTGAAGCCCGCGGCAATGAGCACCAGATCACATTCCAGAGTGAATTCCTCTCCGGTGGGAACCATGGCCCGCCGTCCGTCCACCACCCGGCTTTCCAATCTGGAAATCACTGCGGCGCAGACCTGACCGGCCTCGTTCTTCAGAAACTCCTTGACGGTGGTCTGGTACAGCCGGGGGTCGCTTCCGAAGCAGGCGATGGCCTCCTGCTGGCCGTAGTCCGTTTTCAGCACCCGGGGCCACTCCGGCCAGTCGTTGCCGGGCATCCGGTGCTCCGGGGGGCAGGGCATCATTTCCAGCTGGGTTACCCCGGTGCAGCCCTGGCGGATGGCAGTGCCCACGCAGTCGTTGCCCGTGTCGCCGCCGCCGATGACCAGCACCTTCTTCCCCTTTGCCGAAATGGCCTTGCCGTCGGCAAAGTCCGAGTCCAGCAGGCTCTTGGTCACGGAGGACAGATAATCCACCGCAAAGTAGATTCCTTCCGCCTCCCGGCCGGGAACGGAAATATCTCTTGGCTCCTTGGCGCCGCAGCACAGCACCACCGCGTCATACTGCTCCGTCAGCTCCTGGGCGGAAACATCCCGGCCTACGTCCACGCCGGTGAGAAAATCAATGCCCTCTTCCTTCAAAATCCGAACCCGGCGGTCAATGACCCACTTTTCCAGCTTCATGTTGGGGATGCCATACATCAGAAGTCCGCCGGGGCGGTCACTGCGCTCGTACATGGTCACCTTGTGCCCCCGCTTGTTCAGCAAATCCGCTACGGACAGGCCGGAAGGGCCGGTGCCTACCACCGCCACCTTTTTCCCCGTCCGGGAGGGTGGGGGAACGGCGTGGAGCACCCCGTTTTCATAGCCGTACTCCACGATGGCTCGTTCATTTTCCTTCACGGTCACGGGGCTTCCCGTAGCCATGCCGCAGGTGCAGGCCGCCTCGCACAGGGCAGGGCACACCCGGCTGGTAAATTCCGGATATCGGTTGGTGGCAATGAGCCGCTTCACCGCCTGCTCCCACTGACCCCGGTAGACCAGATCATTCCACTCGGGAACCAGATTGTTCAGGGGACACCCGCTGTACATCCCTCCCAGCAGCATTCCGCTCTGGCAGAAGGGCACGCCGCAGTCCATGCACCGAGCCCCCTGGGTCTGCTGCTCGTCCGGATGCAGGGGAACGTGAAATTCCCTGAAATTCTGAATCCGTTCCTCGGGGGGCAGCTCCCGGCTGACCTGCCGATCAATTTCCATAAATCCTGTAGGCTTTCCCATGGTACTGCCTCCTTACTTTCCGTTTTTCATGGCGTAGAATGCCTCGATCTGAGCCTGCTCGCTGTCCTCGCCCTTCTCTTCCATCTGGGCGATCAGCCGGAGCATTTTGTCATAGTCGTGGGGCAGCACCTTCTTGAACTTGTGCAGATATTCCCCGAAATGCTCCAGAATTTCCTTGCCTCTGGGAGAGCCGGTAAGCTCCACATGCTCCCGAATCAGCTCTTTCAGAAGGGACACGTCATACTTGTGCTCCACCGGCTCCAGGGACACCATGTCCTTGTTCACCCGCTGGTAGAAGTCCCAGTTTTCGTCCAGCACATAGGCAATACCGCCGCTCATGCCCGCCGCGAAATTCTTGCCGGTTTTGCCCAGCACCACCACGGTGCCGCCGGTCATGTACTCGCAGCCGTGGTCGCCCACGCCTTCCACCACCGCCGTGGCGCCGGAATTGCGGACACAGAACCGCTCACCGGCTACGCCGCTGATGAAGGCCTTGCCGCCGGTAGCGCCGTAGAGCGCCACATTGCCGATGACGATGTTTTCGCTCCGGTCGTAGGTCACGTTCTCCGGAGGATAGACGATGATCTTGCCGCCGGACAGCCCCTTGCCCAGGTAGTCATTGCTGTCGCCCACCAGCTCCAGAGTCAGTCCCTTGGGCGCAAACGCGCCGAAGCTCTGGCCGCCGTAGCCGGTGCAGCGCACCCGGAAGGTGTCGTCGGGCAGAGTATTACCGAATTTGGCGGTGATTTCACTGCCGAAAATGGTGCCGAAAGCTCGGTCGGTGTTGCCCACGGTGACCCGGATTTCCGCGGGATTGGGCTTTGCCATGTCAAAGCTCTTCTTGAACCGCTTCATGAGCACCTTCATATCCGGGGTCTGATCGAGGGCAAAGTCATAGACCGCCTCCGGGGCAAAGTGGACGTTGGAATTGGAAACCAAGGGATTGTGCAGCAGGGCGGACAAATCCATTTCGCTTGCCCGGGAGCCGGGAGCGGCGGGACGGACTTTCAGCAAATCCGTGCGGCCAACCAGTTCCTCTACCGAGCGCACGCCCAGCTTTGCCATGTATTCCCGAAGCTCCTGAGCCATGAAGCGCATGAAGTTCATGATGTACTCGGGCTTGCCCCGGAACTTCTTCCGAAGCTCCGGGTTCTGGGTGCAGATGCCCATGGGGCAGGTATCCAGGTTGCACACCCGCATCATCACGCAGCCCATGGCAACCAATGGGCCGGTGCCGAAGCCGAATTCCTCGGCACCCAGCATGGCGGCGATGGCCACGTCCCGGCCGCTCATAAGCTTGCTGTCCGCTTCAATGCGTACCCGGGAGCGCAGGCCGTTCAGAATCAGGCACTGGTGCGCCTCGGCAATGCCCAGCTCCCAGGGAAGCCCCGCGTTGTGGATGGAATTGTAGGGAGCCGCCCCGGTGCCCCCGTCAAAGCCGGAGATCAGGATGACCTCCGCGCCGGCCTTGGCAACGCCGGCGGCGATGGTGCCTACGCCTGCCTCGCTGACGAGCTTGACGTTAATGGCCGCGTGACGGTTGGCGCATTTCAGGTCGTAAATCAGCTGAGCCAAGTCCTCAATGGAATAGATGTCGTGGTGAGGCGGCGGCGAAATCAGCCCCACGCCGGTGGTGGAATTCCGGCACTTGGCAACCCAGGGGTAGACCTTGCCGCCGGGCAGCTGGCCGCCCTCGCCGGGTTTGGCACCCTGAGCCATTTTGATCTGGATTTCCTTGGCGGAAACCAGGTATTTGCTGGTGACGCCGAACCGGGCGGAGGCCACCTGCTTGATGGCACTGTTGCGCTCGGTGCCGTAGCGCTCCTCGGCCTCGCCGCCCTCGCCGGTGTTGGACTTGCCGCCCAGGCGATTCATGGCAACGGCCATGCACTCATGGGCTTCCTGAGACAGAGCGCCGTAGCTCATGGCGGCGGTCTTGAACCGCTTCACGATGGACTCTACGCTCTCCACTTCCTCGATGGGCACGCCCTCGGCGGGGTAGTTAAAGTCCAGCAGACTTCTCAGGTGCATGTCGTCCCCGGCCTCGTTGGCCGCGGCGGCGGTGTACTGCTTGAATTTGCCGTAATCCTCCGTCCACACCGCCTGTTGGAGCAGGTGGATGGTCTGGGGATTGTACAGGTGCTGCTCGGCTCCGGTGCCGCCCCGGAATTTGTGAGTCCCGATGCTGGGCAAATCCATGTAAATGTCCAGGCCCAAGGGGTCGAAGGCCTGCCGGTGCCGATCCTCCAGATCCTTCTGGATGTCGTCCATGGTAATGCCGCCCACCCGGCTGGTGGTATTGGTGAAATACTTGTCAACGACGCTTTCGCTGATGCCCACAGCCTCGAAGATCTGGCTGCCCTGGTAGGACTGGATGGTGGAAATGCCCATTTTCGAGGCGATCTTCACAATGCCTGCCAGCACCGCCTTGTTGTAGTCGCTGACGGCGGCGTAGTAATCCTTTTCCAGCATACCGCTCTGAATCAGGCTTCCGATGCTCTCCTGAGCAAGGTAGGGATTGATGGCGCAGGCGCCGTAACCCAGCAGGGTGGCAAAGTCGTGAACCAGCCGGGGCTCGCCGCTTTCCAGAATCAAGGCCATGGCCGTGCGCTTGCGGGTGCGCACCAGATATTTGGACACCGCGCCCACTGCCAGCAGACTGGGAATGGCCACATGGTATTCGTCGATTTCCCGGTCGGACAGAATCAGAATGTTGGCTCCGTCCCGGTAGGCTCGGTCAACATCCACAAACAGCCGCTCGATGGCCTTTTCCAGGGAGGTGTTCTTGTAATAGCAGATGGAAACCGTCTCCACCTGGAATCCGGGCACATCCATGGACTTGATGCGAAGAAGGTCGGTTTCCGTGAGGATGGGGTTGTCGATTTTCAGCATCTTGCAGTTGTCCGCCTTCTCTTCCAGCAGGTTACCCTGGGCACCGGCGTAGACCGTGGTGGAGGTGATGACCTGCTCCCGGAGGGCGTCAATGGGCGGGTTCGTCACCTGGGCGAACATCTGCTTGAAGTAGTCAAACAGCGGCGGACGGGTGTGGCTGAGCGCCGCCAGAGGGGTGTCGCTGCCCATGGCTCCGGCAGGCTCGCCGCCGTTTTTCGCCATTTGCAGCAGAATATTGTTCACGTCCTCATAGCGGTAGCCGAAGGCCTTTTGCAGCCGCACCAGCTCCTCGTGGCTGGGGGCTGTCACCTTCTGATTGGGCACCTTCAGGTCGGACAGATTCACCAGGTTCCGATCCAGCCACTCGCCGTAGGGCTGACGACCGGCGTAATCCGCCTTCAGCTCCTCGTCGTCCACCAGTCTTCCCTTGACGGTGTCCACCAGCAGCATTTTGCCCGGACGGAGCCGGTCTTTCCGGAGGATGGTTTCCTGGGGAATGTCCAGCACGCCCACCTCGCTGGAGAGAATCAGCCGTCCGTCATTTGTGATGTAATACCGGCTGGGCCGCAGGCCGTTCCGGTCGAGAACCGCGCCCATCACGTCGCCGTCGCTGAACAAAATGGAGGCAGGGCCGTCCCAGGGCTCCAGCATGGTAGCGTAGTACTGGTAGAAGTCCCGCTTCTTGGGATCCATGCTCCGGTTGTTGCTCCAGGGCTCCGGGATGGTCACCATGACCGCCAGAGGCAGCTCCATGCCGTTCATGAGCAGAAATTCCAGGGTGTTGTCCAGCATGGCAGAGTCCGAGCCCCCCTGGTTGACGATGGGCAGAACCTTGGTCATATCGTCCTTCAGGTACTTACTGCTGATGGTCTCCTCCCGAGCCAGCATGGTATCGACGTTTCCTCGGATGGTGTTGATCTCGCCGTTGTGGAGGATGTAGCGGTTGGGGTGAGCCCGGTTCCAGCTGGGTGCGGTGTTGGTGGAGAACCGGCTGTGCACCATGCCGATGGCGGTCTCGTAGTCCTCGTCCTGCAAGTCCGGGTAAAACAGCCGCAGCTCCTTCACCAGGAACATGCCCTTGTAGACGATGGTTCGGCTGGACAGGCTGCACACATAGGTGCCCTGGCTGGACTGCTCGAAGACCCGGCGCACCACATACAGCCGCCGGTCAAAGTCGATGCCCTTGTTCATCCGGG
>CAKTXO010000104.1 GCA_934630985.1 uncultured Oscillospiraceae bacterium
CCGGAGGAAATAAGAACAAAAGGCTCCCTTGCGTAAGGGAGCCTTTTCACCTTGGGAGGCACTATGTGGTATCTATATATCCTGCGCTGCGGGGACGGCAGCCTGTACACCGGCATTACCACGGACGTTCCCCGGCGGCTGGAGGCCCACCGGCAGGGCAAGGGAGCCAAGTACACCCGGGGCCGGGCTCCGCTGACCCTGTGCTATCAGGAGGAATGGGGCACCCACTCCGAGGCTCTGAAGCGGGAGCTGGCGGTGAAGGCGCTGACCAGAGCGGAAAAGGAGGCGCTCATTCAGTGCGTCCCCGGTCAGAAATGATTTTTTTCCGGAAATCCTATTGACAAATTTCGGCAGATGCGGTATCTTGTATCCGAAAAGTTAGCCTGAACTAACAAAAGAAATCCGGGCAGGATACGCCCTTGCGGGCAAAGCCGCCGGGAAGCGGCGTCGGTGCGGAAGGAGTGGGAATATGCGCACATTGAAGGACGGAAAAATCGGGCAGACCCTGGTGGTGCGGAAGCTTCACGGAGAAGGGGCGGTGCGCCGCCGGATCATGGACATGGGAATTACCAAGAATGTGGAAATTTTTATCCGGAAGGTAGCCCCGTTGGGCGATCCTATGGAGGTCAACGTCCGGGGCTATGAGCTGAGCCTTCGGAAGGCCGACGCGGAAATGATTGAAGTTTACTGAGAGCGGGGGAACGGTATGGAATCGTCTAGGAAGATTAAAATTGCCCTGGCCGGCAATCCCAATTGCGGAAAAACCACCCTGTTCAACATTCTGACCGGCTCCAATCAGTATGTGGGCAACTGGCCCGGCGTGACGGTGGAGAAGAAGGAGGGCACCCTGAAGGGACACCCGGAGGCGGTCATTCAGGATTTGCCCGGCATTTATTCCCTGTCCCCTTATTCCCCGGAGGAGCTGGTGACTCGGCGGTATCTGGTGGAGGATCACCCGGATGTGATTCTGAACATTGTGGACGGAACGAATATTGAGCGCAATCTCTACCTGACCACCCAGCTGATGGATCTGGGGCATCCGGTGGTGCTGGCGGTGAACATGATCGATCTGGTGCGCAAAAACGGCGATGCCATCGATCTGGAAAAGCTGGGCAAGGCGCTGGGCTGCCCCTGCATGGAAATCAGCGCGCTGAAGGGCGAGGGCTGCGTGGAGGCCGCCGAGGCGGCGCTGGCTCTGGGCAAGAATCACACCCACAGCGACCGTCCCCATGTGTTCGGCGGCAGCGTGGAGCACGCCCTGGCCCACATCGAGGAATCCATCGAGGGCAAGGTGCAGTCCAACTATCTGCGCTGGTACGCCATCAAGCTCTTTGAGCGGGACGAGATGGTGCGCAAGGAGCTGAACTTCCCCAAGGAACTTCTGGATCACCTGGAAATGCACATCCGGGACTGTGAGCGGGAGATGGACGACGACGCGGAGTCCATCATTGCCGACCAGCGGTACACCTACATTGAGTCCGTAATCCGCAAGGCCGTGCAGAAGAAGGCTCCCAAGCACTCCCTGTCGCTGTCCGACAAGATCGACCGGGTGGTGACGGATCGGGTGCTGGCTCTGCCCATCTTTGCCCTGATTATGTTCGGAATGTATGCCATCGCCATGGGCAGCTTCCCCTTCTCCATCGGCACCATTGGCTCCGACTGGGCAAACGACGTGCTCTTCGGACAGTGGATTCCGGATGCTCTGGGCACGGTTCTTCGGGCGCTGCATGTGAGCGATTGGCTTTACGGCCTGGTGATGGACGGCATTCTGGCCGGTGTGGGCGCGGTGCTGGGCTTTGTGCCCCAGATTCTGGTGCTGTCCTTCCTGCTGTCCCTGCTGGAGGACGTGGGCTATATGTCCCGGGTGGCCTTCATTATGGACAGGCTCCTGCGGAAATTCGGTCTGTCCGGCAAATCCATCATTCCCATGCTGGTTGCCACCGGCTGCGGCGTGCCCGGCATTCTGGCCTCCCGAACCATCGAGCAGGAGAACGACCGGAAGATCACCGTCATGACCACGGGCTTCATTCCCTGCGGCGCGAAAATGCCCATCATCGGCCTGTTTGCCGGTGCGGTGTTCGGCAATTCCCCCTTGGTCGCGGTATCCGCCTTCTTCATAGGCGTTGGGGCGGTGGTGACCTCCGGCGTGATTCTGAAGAAATTCAAGACCTTTGCCGGAAAGCCCGCGCCCTTTGTCATGGAGCTGCCTGCCTATCATCTGCCCTCTGCCAGAAATGTGCTCCGGGCTACCGGGGAGCGGGGCATGGACTTTGTAAAGCGGGCGACCACCATCGTCCTGCTCAGCTCCATTGTGCTGTGGTTCCTGAAGGGCTACGGCTTTGCCGGCGGCAGCTTCGGCCCGGTGGAGGACAGCAATCTGTCTCTGCTTGCGGATTTCGGCCGGCTCTTTGCCTGGATTTTCTATCCCCTGGGCTGGAAGGGGGACATGGCCTGGAAGGCAACCGTGGCCTCCATTACAGGTCTTGTCGCCAAGGAGCAGGTGGTCATGACCTTCGGCAGCCTCTATCACTTTGCCGGTGAGCTGAGCGAAAGCGGCAGCGAGATCTGGAAGCTGATCGCCGCGGACTTTGGCCCTGCCCGGGCTTACAGCTTCATGATTTTCAATCTGCTGTGCGCGCCCTGCTTCGCCGCCATCGGCGCCATTCGCCGGGAGATGGGCAGCCGGAAGTGGACCTGGATTACCATCGGCTATATGTGTGCCTTTGCCTATGCCGTGTCCCTGATTGTCTTCCAGTTCGCGGGACTGTTCACGGGGGAAGCCCATTTCGGAATCCTGACCTTTGCGGCACTGGCGGTGCTGGCGGTGCTTGTGTATCTGGTGGCGCGGAGGAACAAATATGCCGATGCCCAGGTACGCGTGGGCGTGTGAGGAAGAAAAATGGGCAATGTAATTGTCATCGGGGTTCTGCTCTGCGTGGCGGGACTGGCCGTCCGCTTCCTGCACCGGCAGAAAAAGCAGGGCGGCTGCTGCGGCGATTGCAGCCGCTGCGGCGGCTGTAAACGAGAATAAACAGCCTGAGGGGCACCGGGAAACCGGTGCCCCTTTTTTCTGCCTTGGAGGAAAGAAGGACTTGCAATTGCCTGGGAATTCGACTATAATAAACTGAATTATTATCTGCAAGAGGTTACGCTGTGTACTTAAAATCACTGGAATTGCAGGGCTTCAAGTCCTTCCCGGATAAGACCCTGATTCGCTTCGGCGACGACATCACCGCCATTGTCGGCCCCAACGGCTCAGGCAAATCGAATATCTCCGATGCCATTTTGTGGGTGCTGGGCGAGCAGAGCTCCAAATCTCTGCGAGGCGCGAAAATGGAGGACGTGATCTTCGGCGGCACCCAGAAGCGGGGCGCCGTAGGCTTTGCCGAGGCCACCCTGACCCTGGACAATACCGACCGGGCGCTGGCCTATGATGCCGACGAGGTGATGGTCACCCGCCGGTATTACCGCAGCGGCGACGGGGAATACTACATCAATAAGCAGTCTGCCCGTCTGAGGGACATCAATGAGTTGTTCATGGACACCGGCCTGGGCAAGGAGGGCTACTCCAACATCGGCCAGGGGCGTATCGATGAGATACTTTCCCTGAAAAGCGGCGACCGCCGGGAGATTTTCGAGGAGGCCGCGGGCATTTCCAAGTACCGTCACCGGAAAGAGGAGACGGAGAAGAAGCTGGAGCACACCGAGGACAACCTGCTTCGCATCGGCGACAAGGTCTCCGAGCTGGAATTGCAGCTGGAACCGCTGAAGGCTCAGTCGGAGAAGGCAAGAAAGTACCTGGAACTGAAGGAAGAGCTGAAGGGCGTGGAGGTAGCCGTGTGGCTGGACACCCTGGAAAAGCTTTCCGCCCAGGCGAAAAAGGCCGAAGAGGACTATGCCTCCGCCTCCTTTGTTTTGCAGCAGGCTCATGACGATCTGGACGGCCTCTACCGTCAGGCCGAGGAACTGGCAAAGACTTTGCACAGCCGGGATGAGGAGCTGGAAACCGTCCGGGTGAAGGTGAACATGCTCAGCGCCACCCACCAGCAGCTGGACGGCCAGATGGCGGTTTTGCGGGGCAATGTGGATAACAACCGGAGCAATATCGCCCGGATTGAGGAAGAACTGAAGGGCCAGGAGGATCGCAGCGGCGGCATTTCCGCCCAGATTCAGCAGGCCGACGACCGGATTGGAGAAATCGAGAAGCTGCTGGAAGAGAAGCGGCAGCAGCTGGCAAATTGCCAGCAGGAGTTGACGGCGCTGACTGCCAACGCCCAGGGCATTACCCGGCAGTACCTGGAACTGCGGGGGAAGGAATCTACCCTCTCCGCGGACATAGCGGGGGCTCAGGCGGATATCCGGGGTCTGGAAGAAAGCCGTCAGCAGTCCCGGCAGCGGTTGGAGGAGCTGGAAGGGGATCTGAATTCCGGAGCCTCCCGCCGGGAAGAGGCGAGGGCGAAACTGGACGAGTGCCGAACCCAGCTTCGCACCGCCCGGGAGAACGTGACCGCGGCGAACAATACCATTTCCGGCTACACCCTCCGCCAGACCACCCGGACAAAACGCCGGGAGGAACTGGAGGAGAAAATGCGGGAAATTGTCCGCACTTTGGACTCTGTTTCCGCCAAGACCCGGGTGTTCCGGGCTATAGAGCGGGATTTTGAAAGCTATAACAAGGCCGTCCGGATGGTGATGCAGGAGGCTCAGCGTGGAGCGTTGCGGAACATCCACGGGCCGGTTTCCCGGCTGATTCGTGCGGAGGACAGCTGCACCCTGGCAGTGGAGATCGCCCTGGGCGCGGCCATGCAGCAGATCGTAGTGGGCAATGAAGCCGACGGCAAGGCGGCTATTTCCTACTTAAAGCGCACCGGCGGCGGCCGAGCTACCTTCCTGCCCATGAGCAATATTCAGGGCAGAACCCTACAGGAGACAGGTTTGGAGGACTGCCGGGGCTTTGTGGGCATCGCCTCCCAATTGGTGAAAACCCAGGACACCTACCGGGGCATTGTGGAGAACCTTCTGGGTCGGACGGTGATTGTCCAGGACATGGACGCGGCCATCGCCATGGCGAAGAAGTACCATAACCGATTCAAAATCGTCACCCTGGACGGCCAGGTCATGAACCCCGGCGGCTCCATGACCGGCGGCTCCGTCAATAAGGACGCGGGCATTCTCTCCCGTGCCAACGAATTGGAAAAGCTGACCTTCCAGGAAAAGAAGCTCCAGGAAGACCGACAGGTGTTGGAGGCCGATTTGCAGGAGGCCCGGCGGCAGTGCGATCAGGTGGAATTCCAGCTTTCCGCCGCCCGGGATCAGCTTCGGGAGGCGGAGGATCAGGTTCTTCGGCTGGAAGGCCAGGAGAAGCAGCATGAAATTCTGCTCAGCGCCATTGAGGAGGCGGAAGGTTCTGCCCGCCGGGAGCGGGAGAGCCTGGCTGCCCGGGACAGCAGCGACCGGGAGCGGTATGCCGCCCAGCAGACGAAAATTCAGCTTTACGAAAAAGAACTGTCCGAAACCAGAAGCAAGCTGGCTCTGCTGGAGGACAATCAGTCCGAGGCCGCCCAGGCCAACACCGCCATTACGGACAAAATGACCGCCCTGAAAACCGAGGAGGCGGCCATGGAGGC
>CAKTXO010000105.1 GCA_934630985.1 uncultured Oscillospiraceae bacterium
AGGGCATGGACGGCTTCGGCGGAATCCGCTTTCAACACGTCCGCCGCGGCAATGGCACCCAGATAGCCCTTCTGCGCGCTGCCAAAGTACAGCGGGGTCTTGCCCTGGCTTGCCAGCTCCGGAAGCTCGGGAACGGCTATGCCCTGCTCATGCATCAGCTGGGCGTTGCCGCCGAAGCAGCGCACGCCGTCGATGGTTGCGGCCACGCCCCGGCCGGGAATGGTCTCAAAATTTGTGGTTTCCGGCAGGGGTGCGCTGCCGTACTTCTCAAGAATCGCTTTTGCGAAGGGATGCTCTGAGGGAGCCTCCAGTCCGGCAGCCAGCCGGAGAAGCGCGTCCTCCGTCAGCGCACCGGGGAGAATATCCGTGACCTCAGGCTTGCCGGTGGTCAGAGTGCCGGTCTTATCCAGCACCACCGTATCCACCCGGTGCAGGTTTTCCAGAGCCTGGGCGTTCTTGAACAGCACACCCAGCTGAGCGCCCCGGCCTGTGCCCACCATGATGGCAACAGGCGTTGCCAGTCCCAAGGCGCAGGGACAGGAAATGACCAGCACGGACACCGCGCAGTTCAGGCTGAATTCCAGACCGTAGCCCAGAACCATCCACACGCAGAAGGTCACCGCCGCAATGGTCATGACCACGGGCACGAACACACCGGCGATTTTATCCGCCAGCCGGGCAATGGGAGCCTTGGAACCGCCGGCCTGCTCCACCATGTGGATGATCTGCGCCAGGGTAGTGTCCTTTCCCACCTTGTCCGCCCGGAATTCCAGATAGCCCTGGGTATTGATGGTGGCGGCGCAGACCCTGTCCCCAGGCTCCTTCTCCACGGGAACGCTCTCGCCGGTAAGGGCACTCTGGTCAACGCTGGCCCGGCCGGAGAGCACCGTGCCGTCTACGGCGATGGCGCCGCCGGAGCGGGCAATCACCGTGTCGCCCACCTGCACCTGCTCCACGGGAACGGTGAGCTCTGCCCCATCCCGGCGGACGGTGGCGGTTTTGGGGCTTAAATCCATCAGGGAGCGGATGGCGTCGCCGGTTTTGCCCTTGGCTCTGGCCTCCAGGAATTTACCCAGGGTGATGAGGGTCAGGATCATGGCGGCAGACTCAAAATACAGGTTGTGCAGGTAATGCTTTACCAACTCCATGTCCCCATGCCCCAGGCCGTAGGCCATGCGGAAGAGCGCCGCAATGCCGTAAATCAGTGCCGCCAGGGAGCCAACCGCAATCAGAGAATCCATATTGGGAGAACGGTGATACAGGGCTTTCAGACCCCGGAAATAATAGACCCGGTTCAGGTAGACCACAGGGAGCGTCAGAAACAGCTGCAAAAGTCCCGCCACCACACCGTTTTCCGCACCGTGATACCAGCCGGGAACCGGCAGGCCCGCCATATGACCCATGGTGAAGTACATGAGCACCACAAGACACGCGGCGGAGCCGATGATCCGGGTCTTCATTTCCTTCATGGGATCCTCCTGGGGCTTGGGCGCGTCCTTCTTCTCCTCCGGCAGGAAGGCATGATAGCCGGCCTTTTCCACCGCGGCCTCAATGGCCGCCGTCACGGAAGCGTCCGTTACCTCCGCCTGCATGGAGCCCGCCAGCAGATTCACATCCGCCTGGGTTACTCCGGGCACCGCCCGGGTCACTTTCTCTACCCGGGACGAGCAGGCCGCGCAGGTCATGCCCGTCACCGTAAATGTAAGCTTCATTGGGAATTCCTCCTTCTGCTATTATCGCCGATTTCGGCAGGAAAATCAACCGCAATGTGAATTTCGGCTCCGCGGGAGCCAGAGTGTTCACGATTTGTTAACAATTGTTTTTCCCGGTTATGATACTATTCTATCATGCGTTTTCAAAATCGCAAGTATGCACTAATTTGTGCATTACTATCCAAAAAGATACTGTAAGAGGTGACCAAGCCTTCATGGAAGAAAAGCCCATTTGTCCGGTGGAGACCACCCTGGAGCTCATCGGCGGAAAATACAAGGCTCTGATTCTCTGGCATCTGTCCTCCGGCAAGCTGCGCTTTTCCGAGCTGCGCAGCCGAATCTCCGGTGCCACCCCGAAAATGCTCACCCAGCAGCTGCGGGAGCTGGAAAGTCAGCAGCTGGTGCACCGGCAGGTGTACCCGGTGATTCCGCCGAAGGTGGAGTATTCCCTGACGGAAACCGGCAGAAGCCTGATGCCGGTACTGGTTGCCATCCGGGATTGGGGCACGGCGTACCTCCGGAGCAAAGATCAGGAGCCGAACTGCTTTATGATGGGCGAGAAGCCCACCGTTTCACACCTGTGTGAGCGAGGCTGCCAATGCGCCGCCCACTGACACCCCTGGAAAGGAAAGATGCCATGTATAAGATCAAGATTTCAACGGATTCCACCTCGGATATCCCCGCTTCCTTCCGGCAGGAGCTGAATATCAGCGTCCTGCCTCTGACCATTCTGGCTGACGGCAAGGAATACCGGGACGGCGTGGACATCACCCCTCAGGAATTCTACAAGATTCTGGACGAGGCCGAGGTGCTTCCCGTATCCTCTCAGGTTCATGCCTCGGAGTATCTGGAGCTGTATCGGCAGGTTGCCGAGGAGGGCTACACGGATCTTATCCACGTCAGTCTGAACGGCAAGGGCTCCGGCACCTATCAGGCCGCCGTCATGACCCGGGATATGTTCCGGGAGGAGCATCCGGAAGCCAAGCTGAACATCCATATTATCGATTCCAGAACCTACAGCATGGGCTACGGCATGGCTGTGGTAGAGGCGGCTCGGATGGCTCGCAGCGGCGCTGCCCCGGCGGAAATCATCGCCCACATTGAAGACTGGGTGGCGTACACCCGGCCTGTGTTTGTCCCCATGAATCTGAAATGCGTCAAAAAGTCCGGCCGAATTTCCCCTGCCGCCGCCTTTGTGGGAGATGCCATCGGCCTGAAGCCACTCATCACCTTTGAGGACGGCGAGGCCAAAATCCTCTCCAAGGTCAGAGGCGAGCACAAGGCTATCACCGCCCTTGTGGACATCTGCATGAAGGAGCGCCGTCCGGGCACCAGCTACTGTCTGGTTCACGGCAAGAATCAGGAGACCTTCGAGCAGCTGAAGGCGGCCTGCGCCCAGGTCATGGATCAGCCTCCCATGGCGGAATACGAGGTTGGCTGCATCATCGGCATCAATACCGGGTCGGATATCGTCGGCATTCTCTACCGGAAGTAACTTTCCAAAAACACAGGGCGAAAGTCCTGTGTTTTTTCTGTCTGTTGAAAAAGCCTCCTGAAATTGGGACTGTACCCACATGGGTCAAAAACAAAGGGCTTTACGTTATGTTTCCAAACTCACAAAAATTTCCGGCTCTGGTCCCTCCGGGGGCAATTTTCTTGTCCCGGCAAGAAAATTGATAAGAAGCCGGCTCAAGGGGCGCTGCCGAAAAGCCGCCCCCTTGAGAATCCCCCGGCCGCATCGCCGGAAGTGCGAAAAAATGCTTCAGGTTGCTATGTGTGTTTTTGCCGGAAGTTCCCAGGTACTCTTCGACAGTCAGAAAAACCAGGCTTTTCTGCTGTGTTTATTCTTGCATTTTCCCCGGAATATGGTATACTGTTTCCAACTTTTTTGTTGAGAGGGTTCCCATGGAAGAAATTACACTGATTGATCTTGCCTGTGATCTGGGCTATGAGCTGTCCATGAGCGGAGCGGAAACCTTCCGGGTGGAGGAAAGCATCAGCCGGATTCTGGCGGCCTACGGCCTCAACACCGAGGTTTTTGCCATCCCCAATTATCTGGCTGTCACCGTGCTTCTGTCCGACGGCACGCCTATCACCCGGATGCGGCGCATCGGCAACCACGGAAACGACCTGGACAGACTGGAACGGCTCAGTGCCCTCAGCCGCCGCATCTGTGAAACCCGTCCCGACCCTGGGACGGCTCAGCGGCAGCTGGCAGACGCCCTGGCTTCTATGAAAGTCTATTCCCCCCTGATCCGGGGACTGGGAGATTTTCTGGGCGGCGGAGGCTTTGCCCTGTTCTTCGGCGGCAGCTTTGTGGACGCGCTGTGCGCCGGTCTTTGCGGACTGCTGGTGGGGCTTGTCATGGCCATTCTCGGTACCCGCCGGACGGCTCCTTTCTTCAACACCCTGGCCGCATCCTTCTTTATGTCCCTGCTGGCCTACGGTCTGAATGCCGCCGGGCTCTGCCCCAACCCCAATGCCGCCAACATCGGCGCCCTGATGATTCTGGTGCCGGGACTGACCTTCACCAACGCCATGCGGGACATTCTCTACGGCGACACCAATTCCGGCGTCAATCGAATCGTTCAGGTGCTTCTGCTGGCTGCCGCCATTGCCCTGGGCACCGCCGGTGCCTGGAATGTCTCGAGCTTTTTATGGGGTATGCCGATGTCCGTCCCCGACATCACCTATCCCGTGGGACTCCAGTGCCTGTTCTCCCTCATCGGCTGCATTGGTTTTTCCATTCTCTTCAACATCCACGGCCCGGGCACGGCCATCAGCACCCTGGGAGGTGTGCTGTCCTGGTTCGTTTACTGCATGGTCGCCCGCCTGGGCTGCGGGGATATCGTCTGTTATTTCTGGTCTGCTCTGTTTTCCTCGGTCTATTCGGAAACCATGGCCAGAATCCGGAAGTACCCGGCCATTTCCTATCTGGTCGTGGCAATTTTCCCCCTGCTTCCCGGCGCGGGGGTGTACTACACCATGAACTACGCCGTGCTGGGGCAGATGGACGAATTCGCCCGGGAGGGAATGCACACCGCCGCCATTGCCGGAATCATGGCCGTGGGCATTCTGCTGGGCTCCACCCTCTTCCGGCTCCATTCCGACTGGAAGCAAAGGCACCATATCGTGTAAAAAGCTGTCATACTAAGGCCGTCTCTTTCGGCTTTTCCCGCGTGTAACAAATTTGCTGTCATTGCGAACCAGTGACCGATGTCACTGGTGTGGCAATCCGCGCCCCACCAAACGTCAACACTTCTGGCTTTTGGAGAGAAACGGATTGCCACACCAGTCTGCGGACTGGTTCGCAATGACAGCATTTTTTCGGAGCCTTTATTATAATTGGGAAAACACATCCCCCAAACTCCGGTGAAGCACCAGGTCGGCATATTCGTCATAAGGGGTCACGTCCCGGTTGATGAGCACCAGGCGGTCACCCCGGTAGTCATTGATGAGCCCGGCGGCGGGGTACACCGTCAGGCTGGTGCCCGCCACAATGAGCATATCCGCCTCCCGGATGGCTTTGAGGCTTCCCTCGATGGTGGCCGAATCCAGACTTTCCTCATAGAGCACCACGTCGGGCTTCACAATGCCGCCGCAGGTGCACCGGGGGATTCCCGCGGCATTTTTCACAAATTCCGCACTGTAAAATTTTCCGCAGTTCATGCAGTAGTTACGCAAAACGCTGCCGTGCAGTTCGAACACCTTTTCGCTCCCCGCCTTCTGGTGCAGGCCGTCGATATTCTGGGTCACTACCGCGGAAAGCCGTCCCTCCCGCTCCCACCGGGCAAGCACTTTATGGGTCACGTTGGGGGAAAAGCCCAGAGGCAGCATTTTTTCCTTGTAGAACCGGAAAAAATATTCCGGTTTTTTCAGAAAAAAGCTGTGGCTGATAATGGTTTC
>CAKTXO010000106.1 GCA_934630985.1 uncultured Oscillospiraceae bacterium
ATTGCGGTAGTCTTCCAGTATGGTATCAACGATGGCTTCCACTTGGGGTTCAATGGATGACAAGCGCAATCCCTCCTCCTAAGGAACCTCTGAATAAATCGTCTGCGGCTGGATAGCGGATCTTTTTCTCTATCCGTGCGGGTTCAAAAGCGGGCAATACATCCAGTATTCCTCCGCTTTTGAACCCTTCGGCTAAAGAAAAATCTCTCGCTCCCAGCTCTTGCCGATTTAATCAGAGCTTCCTTAATTTTTCACTCAGTCTAGCACAAAGGGCAGGAGGATGTCAATAAAAAAGTGCGGCTCCGGGATTTCCCGGAGCCGGCAGACTGTCGAAAAAACATGTCATTGCGAGGCAGTGCGCACACTGCCGTGGCAATCCGTCTTTCCCCCTTGGCTCCCACTCTGGGGGAGCTGTCACGAAGTGACTGAGAGGGTACAAATTGCCCTCTCCGCCCTGACTGGGCACCTCTCCCATAGGGAGAGGCAAGTTTCCCTCATCCGTCACGGCTATGCCGTGCCACCTATACATTATTGTGCAATTGCCACTGGCAATTGTTAGATTTTGATTTGCTGCGCGGAGCACTACCCCGAAGGGAAGGCAGGGGTTACGGATTGCCACACCAGCGTTGCGACGCTGGTTCGCAATGACATGCGTTTCCGATAGCGTTCTGAAATACCGAGGGATTGCCACACCAGTCTGCGCTACATTATGGTATGATTGCCACCGGCAATCATTGCTATTTTGATTCGCTGCGCGGAGCACCACTGGTTCGGAATGACAACGTATATTGGGGGCTTTTTTGACACGTTGGCGGCTCCGGGATTTCCCGGAGCCGCCAAAGCTTATTCCTCGAAGGTCAGAACGTCCTTGAATTTCTCCTTGAAGATTTCGTAAACCGCGTTCAGGGTTTCCTCATCCTCCACAGCCAGATAGTTTTCGTTGTCCTCGTCTACCGGCTCCACCTCCAGGATGACGATCTCGTCTTCACCCTCGGGCATCAGCACCAGATATTCGGTGTCCTGATATTCGATGCAGTCTAAGTATTCAAAGTTTGCGTCCTGGCCGTTTTCGTCGGTCAGGGTCAGAATGCCGGTTTCCTCTTCTTCGGGCAGATTGGTTTCCTGTTCCATGGAAATCCCTCCTGTATTCAAATGATTGTGCCCATAGTATACCTGATTTCCCCGGAAAAAGCAATACGAAAATTGAGGTATAAAAAAGAGGATTGACTTTTGAAAAAGATCGTGTATAATCGTCCATGAAAATTGCATACAAGCCTTATCAAGAGTGGTGGAGGGAACGGCCCTGTGAAACCCGGCAACCTGTCCGAAAGGAAAAGGTGCCAAATCCGTCGGCAAACGAAAGATGAGGATCTGATATTTTAGCGCACATCAGGTCTTCTGGTGTGCGGTTTTCTTTTTTGTTCGGCGGAAATTCGTCCTTTTCGAGCTCTGAGCGGATCTTTTGCCCCGGAGATGCGGAATGGAGCCTCCGAAATACACAAAGTATTCCGAAGGTTCCATTCCTTTCTCCAAATCAAAATCTCTCGCCCAGAGCATCAAAAATTCCGAATTCCCACCTCACGATGTTTTTATTCTGTTGAAAATTGTATCGTGCGCAAAGAAAGGAAAATATTATGGAAAAAAGACTCTTTACCTCGGAATGTGTAACAAACGGCCACCCGGACAAGGTTGCCGACTCCATCTCCGATGCCATCCTGGATGCCTGTCTGGCGCAGGATCCCGGCTCCCGGGTGGCCTGCGAAACCATGGTCACTACGAATTTCTGCATTATCTGCGGAGAGATCACCACCAAGGCTCAGGTGGACTATGCCCAGGTTGCCCGGGATACCATCCGGAAAATCGGCTATGTCTATCCCGGGGACGGCTTTGACGCGGACAGCGTTCAGGTGGAGTGCCGGATTCACACCCAGTCCGCGGACATTGCCCTGGGCACCAACGACGAAGTGGGCGGCGCGGGAGATCAGGGCATGATGTTCGGCGGTGCCTGCACCCAGACCCCGGAGCTCATGCCCTTGCCCGCCGCCCTGAGCCGGGCGCTTTGCAGCCGACTGACCCAGTGCGTTCACGCCAACGACCTGCTTCGCCCCGACGGCAAGACCCAGGTCACCGTGGAATTTGACGAAACAGGGAACGTTGTGGGCATCGACACCGTGGTGGTGTCCGTGATGCACAGCGCGGGTTTTGAGATTTCCCGGCTGCGCCGGTATATCCGGGCGGAGGTCATTGCCCCGGTGCTCCGGGATTACGGCTTTGACATCGAAAGTGTTCCCAATATCTTCATCAATCCCACTGGCAATTTCGTCATCGGCGGCCCCAACGGAGACACCGGGCTCACCGGCAGGAAGATCATCGTGGACACCTACGGCGGCTATTTCTCCCACGGCGGCGGGGCTTTTTCCGGCAAGGATCCCACGAAGGTTGACCGGAGCGGCGCTTACATGGCTCGGTATCTGGCCAAGAATCTGGTGGCCGCCGGTCTGGCGACCCAGGTGCAGGTGCAGCTGGCCTATGCCATCGGCGTGGCGCATCCGGTGTCTGTGCGGGTGGATAGCTACGGCACCGGCCGGATTTCCGATGAGAAAATGACAGAGCTTCTTCGGAAAACCTGCGATCTGACCCCGGCCGGCATTATCCGCAAGCTGGATCTGCGCCGTCCCATTTACGCCTCTACCGCCGCCATCGGCCATTTCGGCCTGGAAGGCCGCCCCTGGGAGCAGACCGACCTGGCTCCCAGATTAAAAGAACTTGCCGGTCTGTAAATTTGCTCCCGCGTGAACCGAAACATTGTGGAGCAGTTCCGGCGGTGCGGCCGGGGGATTCTCAAGGGGGCGGCTTTTCGGCAGCGCCCCTTGAGCCGGCTTCTTATCAATGTTCTTGCCGGGACAAGAACATTGCCCCCGGAGGGTTCAGCACCGAAAGCTTCCTTAAATAATACGGTATAAGCTTCTGGCTTTTGGTGCGATGAGGGCATCGCACCCTACGGACTATTTTCCAGTTTTCTTTCAAAACGGACGGTGATTTTTCGCCGTCCGTTTTGATATCTCTTGGCAAACGGGAAAAACTGTGCTATGATAGCCGAAAAAAGGGAGGGGTTCCCATGCTGGATTATATTCGTATCGGCTGCGCCGTTCCTGCGGTGCGGGTGGGGGATACCAGGAAAAACGCGGAGGATATCTGTGACTTTTTGCGCAAAGCGGACGCTCAGAACGTGGATTTGCTGGTGTTTCCGGAAATGTCGCTGACGGGCTATACCTGTCAGGATTTGTTCTTTCAGGATACCTTGAACGAAGGGGTCTGGGCTGGCCTTCGGGAAATTCTGGAGACTTCCGCCGCCTGCCCCCGGGTGACGGCGGTGGTGGGGCTGCCTTTGCGGCTGGGCGTCCGGATGTTCAACTGCGCGGCGGTTGTGGCACGGGGCAGGATTCAGGGGATTGTCCCCAAAACCGCCATTCCTAATTATAATGAGTTCTACGAAAAGCGGTGGTTTGCCTCCGGCGATGCCCTGGATGTTGACAGCCTGGACGTGGGTACGCTGCTGGGGGGAGCGCCGGAATGCGTGCCCTTGGGACAGAACCTCCTGTTCCGGCTGGCAGACGGGGCCCTGGTGGGCGTGGAAATCTGCGAGGACTTGTGGACGCCGCTGCCGCCGTCAACTATGCTGGCGCTGGCCGGGGCGGAGGTCATCGTGAACCTGTCCGCCTCCAATGAGACCATCGGCAAGCGTTCCTACCGCCGGGAGCTGGTGAAGCACCAGTCCGCCGCCCTGAACTGCGTCTATGCCTATTGCTCTGCCGGTTCCACCGAGTCCACCCAGGACTTGATTTTCTCCGGCCAGAGCCTGATCGGCGAAAACGGCACCCTGCTTGCCGAGACCCGGGAGGCCATCGCTACGGACTATCTGCTCCTTTCCGACTGCGACCTGGGCAAAATCCGCTCTGACCGGCGGAAAAACAAGAGCTTCGGCGATACCGCCCAGCGGTTCGGTGCCCAGGCGAAAATCCTGCCGGTTTCCGACGGCCACCTCCGGGGGGACGGCACGGCTTACCGTCTGGAGAAGCTGCCCTTCGTGCCCGCCCAGCGGAAGCACCGGGTGGAGCGGTGCATGGAGATTTTCAACATGCAGGTGGCGGGCCTTCTTCAGCGGCTTCAGGCCATCGGCAATCCCAACGCGGTCATCGGCATTTCCGGCGGCCTGGATTCCACCCTGGCTCTGCTGGTTGCGGTGGAGGCCATGCGCCAGCTGGGGCGGCCGGCCTCGGACGTGTACGGCGTGACCATGCCCTGCTTCGGCACCTCCGACCGCACCTACCGCAATTCCTGGGAGTTGATGCGAACCCTGGGCATTTCCTGCAAGGAAATCAACATCCGCAATGCGGTGAATGTGCATTTCGAAGACATCGGACACGATTCGTCCGTCCACGACGGAACCTACGAAAATTCCCAGGCCCGGGAGCGCACCCAGATTCTCATGGACTACGCCAGCGTGGTCAAGGGCATCGTGGTGGGAACCGGCGACCTGTCCGAGCTGGCTCTGGGCTGGTGCACCTATAACGGCGACCACATGAGCATGTACGGGGTCAACGCCTCCATCCCCAAGACCCTGATTCGCTGGATGATCGACGCCATTTCGGAAATGCCCGCCTTTGCCGCCGCCCGTCCGGTGCTTCAGGACATTCTGGACACCCCCATCAGCCCGGAGCTGCTGCCTCCGGACGCCCAGGGGAAGATCGCCCAGCATACCGAAGACCTGGTTGGCCCCTACGCCCTCCATGATTTCTTCCTGTACTACACCCTTCGCTACGGCTTCACCCCCCGCAAGATTTACGCGCTGGCCTGCCGGGCTTTCAGCGGAGATTTTGAGGAAGCGGTCATCAAAAAGTGGCTGAAAACCTTCTATCGCCGGTTCTTCACCCAGCAATTCAAGCGCAGCTGTCTGCCGGACGGGGTGAAGGTTGGCTCCGTGACCCTCAGCCCCCGGGGCGATTGGCGGATGCCCAGCGACGCCAGCGCCCGTATCTGGCTGGACGAGGTAGAGAGTTTATAATAAGGTATGGGGTGCCGCGTTTTTCGCGGCACCCCCTGCCTTCCCCTGGGGGAAGGTGCCCGCCGCAGCGGGCGGATGAGGGAAACTTGCCTCTCCCTATGGGAGATGTCAGCGTGTCAAAAAAGCCCCCAATATACGTTGTCATTGCGAACCAGTCCGCAGACTGGTGTGGCAATCCGTTCCCCAAAGCCTTCCCTTCGGGGTGGTGCTCCGCGCAGCGAATCAAAATCTAACAATTGCCAGTGGCAATTGCACAATAATGTTTAGGTGGCACGGCATAGCCGTGACGGATGAGGGAAACTTGCCTCTCCCTATGGGAGAGGTGCCCGGTCAGGGCGGAGAGGGCGATTTGTACCCTCTCAGTCACTTCGTGACAGCTCCCCCAGAGTGGGAACCAAGGGGGAACGAAGGGGACGGATTGCCACGGCAGTGTGCGCACTGCCTCGCAATGACATGGTTTTTTGACAGCCTTGCCTCTCCCTATGGGAGA
>CAKTXO010000107.1 GCA_934630985.1 uncultured Oscillospiraceae bacterium
ATATAGGACTCGAACCCATCTAAATGCAACAGTCCAGTGGACTGTTGCCATCCGGCGTTTCCGCCGGATGCTCCTTAATTTACTCGAGTCCTATATCGTCCACCGTGAAAGCGGAAGGATTTGAATTTATGAAACAGGAATTTTGCGTATGTTCCAAAACTTACAGAAATCTTCGGCTCTGGACCCTCCGGGGGCAATTTTCTTGTCCCGGCAAGAAAATTGATAAGAAGCCGGCTCAAGGGGCGCTGCCGAAAAGCCGCCCCCTTGAGAATCCCCCGGCCGCATCGCCGGAAGCGGGTCGGAATATTTCGGATTGCGATAGACGGCCTGATCGGAGGCGTTCGGGCAGAATAGAGGTTTTGTAACAGAATGATCGGGCCGCTGCAATTATTTTGCGGCGGCCCGATCATTCATACATGAAATTCTACGTCCTGTGGATATGCAAGCGACGAATCGTCACCTATCCAGCTTTTTCCCGGATACCCCGCTCAGAAGCCGTTTAACCTTCCGTGGCCTGGGTTTCCTCGGCAGCTCCAGTTGCCTGGGTTTCCGCAGCAGCCTCAGTGGCTTGGGTTTCCTCCGCGGCCTGGGTTGCTTCCGTCGGCTGGGTGGTTTGGGTGGCCTGGGTAGTTTGCGTTTTCGTCTGCGTGGTGGTTTGCGCCGCCTGGGTGGTCTGCGCCGCCTGGGTATCCTCCTCATAATACCAGCCTACATGGTTGGGAATGTTGGGATCCCGGTCATAGCGGAAAACGCTGCGAATCAGAGCGTACCAGGGTCTGGGATTGTTCTTCTCGTCATACCGCCAGGCGGTTCCGTAGGGCTGAGAGCCAACAAAGTTCATTTCACAGTCCGGCTTCAGCGCTTTGAAACGATCCTGCTCCTCCTGGGGCACCCGGGATCTGGGATGGTACATGGCGCACAGATTCTTCAAATTCAGCTTGTCCAGAGGGGAAAGATCTGTGACCTTGGTGTAGCTGATGTTCAGATATTCCAAATTTTCGCAGGTTTCCAGCCCTTCCACGCTTTTAATATATTCGCAGAAGGCGGCTTCCAGCACCTTCAGGTTCTTGCAGTTTCCGAAGGGCTTCAGGTCACTGATCATGGAGCCGGAAACGATCACATATTCCAGGCTCTTCATGCCGGAGATAAACTCGGAGGTTTTCAGGTACTCGTTGTGGCCGATGTCCATGAAGCGGGCATCCTCGCAGTATTTCAGGTTGTCGCAGTTGGTGTCCACCAGATCGTAGACCGCCCGAATGACCTGGGCATCGGTCAGAGTGGTGCCCTTACCGAAGGAAATCCGCCAGACCACCTTGGTCTGCTCCCGATATTCGTCCCGGAGCTTGGCCATTTCCTCGTTGGAGATCTGGCAGTTTTCCAGCACGAACCGCTTGCAGCCGGGCAGAATGTCCAGCGCCAGCCGAACCTCCGGCAGACCCTCGTCGCCGATTTTCACATTCTGAATGACGATTTCCTCATCGGCGGTGGAGATTTTCTTGCCGAAGAAATCAAAGGTGTAGTCAATGACCGCACTCGTGGAGGCTTGCAGAAGCTTCACGTCCTCCTTGGAAAGCTGACTGCTGCCGTTGGCATCGGTGAGATTCAGATTTTCCAGATTCGGCAGCATGGAAAGCTTCCCGGCGGCCTCGGAAACCTCGCCGGAGGTCATGGAGGAAAGATCCAATTCCGTGGCGGTTTCCTCGTAGGTCTGACCCAGTATGGTCACGGTGTAGGTGAAGGTTATCTCCGGGAACTGAGCCCGCAGACCCTCGATTTCCTCCAGGGTCAGGCTGGTGGTGTTCAGGGTCACGGAGGTCAGGCCTTTCAGATGGGGGATGTTCTGGGTCAGAGTGCCCAGGTCAAAATCCCCTGGCTCCAGGGTCAGTTCGGTGGTGTCCGGCTCCACGGACAGGCTTCCTAAGTTCACCTGATAGCTTACCTTCACATCGGGCAGCCGGGCGCAGAGCTTTTCCAGCATGTCGTAGTCGGAGCAGCCGGCGGCGTCTACCTGGCGCAGCTTGGGAAAATAGGTCTCCATCAGCCCAATGTCCGTATCCGTCAGGCTGGACACGGTCAGGCTTACGGAATCGCTGGAATAGGAGCCGTTCTGGAAGGGCACGTTCCAGAGAATTTCACAGTCCGGCAGCAGCTTGTGAAGCTGGTCATAATGGTCAAAGGAAATGGTCTGCTCCCGTAAATCCAGGCTTTCGGCGTGGATGGGGTAGGCTTTTCCCTCTACAAATACATGGTTGTCCCGGTACCACAGGAAGCCCACCGCACCGGCGATGAGCAGAACCAGTACCAGGGCGACAATCACCAAAACGGTGATAAGCTTTTTGTGCATAATAATGCCCCCTATTGGAATCTTACCTGGAAGCATACCACATTTTTCGTCAGAATGCAACCGTTTCACCCGGTTTTCCGGGAGGAAAACCAGGGAAGCCGGAACCTATGCCGGGGGTCGCCGGTTTTGGGGTTGGTTTTGTCCGGCACCGGGGGAACATACACCACCTCATCGCAGTTGCGCACCCGCAGCACCACGGTGCCGTCTGCCGTCCGATACACAAGGCCGATGGCTCGGACAGTCCGGTTCTTGACGACTTTGGAGCTGAGCTTGTGGGTGCGGCCGCTGCCGGATCGGATTTCCGGCTCGATGAGAACTACCGCTTTATCGCCTTTGCCGTCCTGAAGGGTCAGCCGGGAGACGGCGTTCCCCTCCTTTTCCAGGGACAGCAGCGTGCCCTGAATCTGCACCAGCTGACCGCCCCAGCTGTCGTAATCCATGGCCTCCCGGCAGCCCAGCACCGCGGGCAGAGGGCGGCGCATGGCTTCCTCCGTCCGTTCCAGGGAAATCAGATCCAGATAGGGCGCTTCGTTTTCTGCCCGGAGGACACCGGTGATGTCCAGGGGCGTGCCCACCTGGATTCCCTTGGGGAAGGTGCCCCGGACGGGAATGCCGCCGGTTTTGTCCTGGACATAGACGGTATCCGGGAAGGTGGTGGCGGAATTGGTGTTTCCGCTGGCGGCGTAGCCCGTCAGACGGTACACCGTACCCGGACTTCCCGCCCGAACATCGGAAACGGAGGCGGATACGGCCTCGCCGCCGGTGTAATGGAGCACCAGTTCCTTCTGATAGCTGCGGTTTTCGCCCTCCACGGTGGCCTGAACTTTAGCCGTCAGCCGAAGCTCGCCGGGCGCGTCCCAGGTGAAGCTGCATTGATACCGCCCCTCGGCGGTTTTGCGGAACCGGCCGACCTCCTTGCCGCCCTGGTATAAGGCCGCGCTCTGTACGTTCATGGGCACCGGCTCCCGGTTGAAGAGGGTCAAATCCAGGGTCAGAGCCTTTCCGGCGGTGGGGGCGGCTTCCGCGGTGGAAAACTCCAGAATCCCCATGTCCGAGAAGGTTTCCGCCCAGACCGGGGCGGAAATGGCAATGTCCCCGTCGGCCTGCGTTATCCGAAGCAGATAGTAGGGATAGCCGCCGGGCAGGGTCAGGGTCATCTCCCCGACAGATTCGGTTATTTCCCGGATGGCCAGCACCCGACCGTGGATGGTCAGAACCTCCACCTTGCCGACGGCACCGTCGGTTTCATCCTGAAACCGGGCGGTGAGCTCCGGGACTTCCGATTTTTTGATAAAACCACCCATATCCGCGCCGTTCAGCTGAAATTCCAGCCGAAGGTCCGCATCCTGGGTGGCGTAGGCCCGCCGCTGCCGGAGGGCCTGCAATAAACTGCTTTCGGACAGGGTCTGCGCCAGAATCACGGTTCTGGCGTTCCCGAAATCCGGGTCATAGCAGAAGCTGCCCGCGGTGGGAGCCAGGTGCCAGCCGGCATCCAGAGCCTCAAAATACTCGGACAAATACTCCGTGCCCGGCTCTCCGAAGACCTCCATCAGCTGCATGACCCGGTCGTATTGGGGGTCATAGTCCCGGAAACCGTCAAAGGTGCCGTAGGCGTTGCCGGGATGGTTGAACTGGCTGACGGAACCCGGAGCCTGCGCCAAGGCGGTCAGGTAAGCCTCCAGGGAGGACAGCTGGTTCCCGGTCTGCCAACCGGAGGTGCCGAAGGTATTGATATGACCCAGGCTGTGAGCCTCGCCCCAGGTCATTTCATAGCCGAAAATGGCGGCGAAATCCCCCTTTGACGCGGCCTTTGCCGCCTGCTTTCCCTCGGCCCAGCTGGGACTGAGGCTGCTGCCGTCGGCGTCGATGGCACCGGCCTCTGCGCCTACGAAGGAGTCGCTGTGGTCGGTGAGGGCGAAAAAGTCCATGTGCGCTTCCCGGGCGCTTTTGGCGTAGATTTCTCCGGGACTGCCCCAGCCGCCGGAGAGCGCCGAGTGGTTGTGGAGCTGACCGGCGTAGTGGTTCCGGAGGAAGTCGATTTCCGGCCCCGGGGCAAGGGGCAGAATTTCCTCTGCGTAGAATACGCCCTCCACAATGACGCCGGTGAGCCGGGCAGAACCCGGAAGGGGATTCTCAGTCACCAGAGATAGGCTGCGGCCTTCCCCCGTCAGATGACCCTCCTTCGTGATTTGGCCATCCACCCGAACGCGCAGAGCCTCCGGAGCCTGGGACAGGGCGCACGCCACAAGCGGCAGCTCTCCGCTGCCGAGAGAATCCACCTGAGAAGGGGCAAAGACCTCTCCGGTGCGGCCGGTGATTTGCAGCAGACTGCCAATTTTGGCGGCAGTGTTTTCCGGAAGGGTCAGCACCGTGCCGCCGGTCTCGTCCTGAAGGACGATCCGGTGTTCCCGAACCCAGACCACCGTGCCCCGAAGGGTGACGCCCTCCATACCCGGAACCAGCCGGGATAGCTGACCGATGGGCGTTACGGATACCGGCTCTTCCAGCAGGGAAAGAGGCAGGGCTTCCGCGCTCTGAGCTTGGACGGTAGGTTCGGTTGAGGGAACCGCAGCAGGAACAGTTTCGGCGGTGGGAGCCGTTTCGGTTTCCGCAGGTTCCGTGACAGGAGGAAGGGTGGGCGTCCGGGCTGCCTCTGGGGCAGTCGGCGGCAGTTCCGCTTCTTCCGTGCAGGCAGTGGTTTGGACAGTTTCCGCCGGAGGGGTTTCCGTGGTTTCCGGAACCGGCGGCTCCTCTGCCCGGACGGGCAGGGACAGCGAAGAGCCAGTGAGAATCAGCACCAGGCAAAGGCAGAAAAACCGCTTCACAAAGATTCCTCCCGTTCTTTCGTTTCTTCCCGATTTGGCAGAAATTCAATCTATTTTGATATTACTTTGGGCAAAATCCCTTGTCAAGAGGGAATGACGAATTTAGCGGAATCGATTATAAATTTGTCGAATTCACCACAAACCGGCCGGAACTTTTGGCGGATTCTTCCTCTCTGGCGGAGAGGAAATTCTGAGAAGCGTGACGAAAATGTTACATATGGCTATATTTTTATCGATAAATTGCAATTTTTATAGAAAAAATAGACAAATTTTGCGACGGAAATCTGGCAAATCCATTCATGGAAAGTGACGAATGTCTCTGTTATAATAAACCTGGTTATCCGAAAAGGA
>CAKTXO010000108.1 GCA_934630985.1 uncultured Oscillospiraceae bacterium
AAAAACTCGTATCAGGAGATTTTTCTATGACAAAGTCCCTTTCCCGCCACTGCGGCGGCATTCAAATGACCGAAGGGTCGTTGTATAAAAATATTCTGCTGTTCAGCATCCCCCTGATTTTCTCCCAGCTATTACAGGTGCTGTTCAATATCGCGGACGTAGCCGTGGTGGGCAAGTTTTCCAGTGCGGCAGCTCTGGGTTCCGTAGGCTCCACCACCACCCTGGTTTCCCTGTTTACCGCCTTCCTCATCGGACTGGGCAACGGCGTCAACGTCCGGGTGGCTCAGTACCTGGGAGCCCGGCAGGAGGAAAGCACCCGCAGCTGCGTCCACACCTCCCTGATTCTATGCACCCTGATGGGACTGCTCATCGCCGGACTGTGCCTGCTGCTGGCTACGCCCCTGCTGGAGCTGCTGAAAACCAAGGAAGATCTGCTGGCCGGTGCGGTGCTCTATTTCCGGATTTATGCGCTGGGTATGCCCGCTCTGGGCATTTTCAACTTCGGCAACGCGGTGCTCAGTGCCACCGGCGACACCCGGCGGCCTTTGCTGTATCTGACCATTGCCGGAATTCTGAACATTCTTCTGAATCTGTTCTTCGTCATTGTCTGCGGCATGGCGGCGGAGGGCGTGGCGCTGGCCAGCGTGATTTCCCAGTATGTATCGGCAATTCTGGTGCTGGGTCACATGGCAAGGCTGAGCGGCAGCTGCCGCCTGGAAAAGCGCGCTCTGCGTCTGCACCGGGAGGAGATCGGACGGATTCTGGGTCTGGGCATTCCCTCCGGCGTTCAGAACGCGGTGTTTGCCATTGCCAACCTCTTCATTCAGGTAGGCGTCAACTCCTTCGATTCCGTGGTGGTTTCGGGAAACGCCGCGGCGGTGAACGTGGACAACGTGATCTATAACGTGATGGCTGCCTTCTACACCGCCTGCTCCACCTTCATGGGGCAGAACTGGGGCGCGGGCAAGCTGGATCGGATGCACAAAAGCTACTACATCAGCCTCGGCTGCGCTTTCCTGATTGCCGCCATTCTGGGCATGGGCTTCTGGCTCTGCGCCGAGCCCTTCCTGTACGTCTTCACCAACGACCCGGCGGTTGCCGCCGCGGGCATGGAGCGAATGCGCATCATGTGCTTCTCCTACGCCATCAGCGCCTTCATGGACTGCTCCATCGCCGCCTGCAGAGGTCTGGGACGGAGCCTGATTCCCACGGTTATCGTGATTCTGGGCTCCTGCGTATTCCGGGTGATTTGGGTTTACACCATTTTCGCCTATTTCCACACCATCACCGCCCTGTATCTGCTCTACCCCTGCTCCTGGATTCTCACCTCCCTGGCGGAAATCGGATATTATGTCCACTGTATGCACCGGCTGCGGCCGGTGGATTCCCCGTCCGTCCAATAACCCAGCCCGCCTCCTTCGATGCGGGCTTTCCTTTTGCCAAAGATGTTGACAATACAACATCTTTGTGATATACTCTCAAACGTTGAATCTTCAACAAGTCAGGAGGCGTTATCTATGCTCCAACGTTTTGAACGTTTTTCTTTGGCAATTACAGAAATTTCCCGGTATTGGCACCAAATTGCCGGGGAAGAAATGGGAAAGTACGGTCTGAAAGCCTCCCACGCCACTTATCTTGTCACCCTGTCCCGATTTCCTGACGGGCTCACCGCCCCCAGGCTTGCCGAGCTTTGCGGTCGGGACAAGGCGGATGTCTCCCGGATGATGTCCATTCTGGAGGCCAAGGGATTGGCCGTCCGGGACGGTGCCAACCGTTACCGGGGAAATCTTCGGCTGACCCCGGAGGGGCAGGCTCTGGCCGAGGACATTTCCCAGCGAGCCCAGCGAGCCGTGGAGCGAGCCGGAAGCGGGCTGACCGAGGAGACCCGGACAATTTTTTACAACGCCCTGGATTCCATTACCGAAAATCTTCGTAAAATCTGTCAGGAGGGTCTATGAATCCCATCAAAGCCATTTACTGCCGCACGGTGCAGGCCGTTCTTCGAGCCGCCCTGCCGGTGCTTCCCTACCGGGAGCCGCAGGTGTTTCACAGCTGTGGGGAACTGAAGTGCGTATTTCAAAAGGAAAATATCCGTCGGGTGCTGATTGTCACCGACGCCGGCATCGTCCGCAGCGGCATTGCCGCCCAGTTGGAGGCGGTGCTGGACGAGGATGACATTTCCTATGCGGTCTACGATCAGACCCGACCCAATCCTACGGTGGTCAACGTGGAGCAGGCATTGAGCCTGTATCGGCGTTACCGGTGCCAGGCTCTGATTGCCATCGGCGGCGGCTCCTCCATGGACTGTGCCAAGGCTGTAGGGGCTCGGCTGACCCGTCCCGGCACCCCTCTGGGAAAGCTCAAGGGTACCCTGCGGATCCTGCGTCCCCTTCCCACCCTGATTGCCATTCCCACCACCGCCGGAACCGGCAGCGAAACCACCCTGGCCGCCGTCATTACGGACACCCAGGCTCAGCACAAGTATGTGATGAACGATTTCGTCCTCATCCCCAAATACGCGGTGCTGGACGCCCGGCTCACGCTCTCCCTGCCGCCCCATCTCACCGCCACCACCGGCATGGACGCTCTGACCCATGCGGTGGAAGCCTATATCGGCCGCTCCACCACCCGCCAGACCCGGCAGGAGGCTCTGGAAGCCACCCGGCTGGTGTTTGCCAACGTGGAGCGGGCATACCGGAACGGCAGGGATTATGAGGCCAGAAGCAATATGCTCACCGCCGCCTATCGGGCGGGCATTGCCTTCTCCCGATCCTATGTGGGCTATGTCCACGCCGTAGCCCACTCCCTGGGCGGTCAGTACAACATTCCCCACGGCCTGGCCAACGCGGTGCTTCTGCCCTATGTGCTGGAACGCTACGGCTCCTGCATCCACCGGAAGCTTCACGACCTGGCCATTGCCGCCGGGGTTGCCAATGCCCAGGAATCCGATGCCGGGGCAGCCGCCAAATTCATCCGTGCCATCCGTCAGCTGAACGCCCGGATGGGCATTCCGGAAACCCTGGAAGGTATCCGTCCCGAGGACATTCCCGTGATGGCCGCCCACGCGGAAAAGGAAGCCAATCCCCTTTACCCCGTGCCCCGGCTTATGACCCGGGAGGAGCTGACCTTCTTCTACGAGCAGGTCGCCGGAAAGGAGTGCCATGGACAACAAGCAAGCTGAAGCCCTTTTATCCACGCAGCGAAATTTCTTCCGCACCGGCGCCACATTGCCTGTAGCCTTCCGGCTGGAAGCTCTGGATCGGCTCTACCGAGCCATTGAAGCCCGGCAGTCGGAAATCTGTGACGCTCTGAGGCACGACCTGGGCAAAAGTGAGACGGAAAGCTACATGTGCGAAATCGGTCTGGTGCTGTCGGAAATCAGCTATATGCGCCGTCACCTGCGGAAGTTTGCCGGTGCCAGAACCGTGCCGACGCCTCTGGCTCAGTTCGCCTCCCACAGTTTTGTCCAGCCGGTGCCCTATGGAAATGTGCTCATCATGAGTCCCTGGAATTATCCGTTCCTGCTGTCCGTAGAGCCGCTGGTGGATGCCATTGCCGCGGGAAACACCGCCATTGTCAAGCCCAGCGCCTACGCCCCTGCCACAGCTCAGTCCGTCCGCTCTCTGGTTGAGAGCTGCTTCGCGCCGGAATTTGTAACGGTGGTCACCGGCGGACGGCAGGAAAATGCCGTCCTGTTGGCGCTAAAATTCGACTTCATTTTCTTTACCGGCTCCCAGGCCGTGGGCAAGGTGGTGCTGCGTCAGGCGGCGGAGCACCTGACCCCCGCTGTGCTGGAGCTGGGGGGCAAAAGCCCCTGCATTGTGGACGCCAGTGCCGATTTAGCCTTGGCCGCCCGGCGGATCGTCTTCGGCAAGTTCCTGAACTGCGGTCAGACCTGTGTGGCCCCGGACTACATTCTCTGCCACGAGTCCGTCCGGGAGGAGCTGGTGGAG
The DNA here is from genome assembly GCA_934630985.1 of uncultured Oscillospiraceae bacterium. GTDB lineage: Bacteria > Bacillota > Clostridia > Oscillospirales > Oscillospiraceae > Faecousia. The sequence goes on from CAKTXO010000108.1 coordinate 3,954, forward strand.
GCGCTGAAAAAGCAAATCACCGTTCAGTTCGGCGAACACCCCCTGGACAACCCCAATTACGGCAAAATCGTCAACGAAAAGCACTATTCCCGCTTACTGGGGCTGATTTCCCCGGAAAAAGTGGTTTTCGGCGGAGAAACCGACAAAGCCCATTGCCGGATTACCCCCACCATCCTCACGGACGTGACCCCGGAGGACGCAATCATGCAGGAGGAAATCTTTGGCCCTCTGCTGCCTGTGCTTACCTTCCGGGACTTTGGGGAGGTCATTTCTCAGGTAGAATCCGGCGGGAAGCCACTGGCTGCCTACCTGTTCAGCCGAAACCGGGAGCAGATCAATCTGTATCGCACCCGGCTGCCTTTTGGCGGCGGCTGTATCAACGACACCATCATCCATCTGGCCACCTCCCAGATGGGCTTCGGCGGTGTGGGCGAAAGCGGAATGGGCGCCTATCACGGCAAGGCAGGCTTCGATGCCTTCTCCCACCGGAAGAGCATTGTGGATAAAAAATGTTGGCTGGATCTGCCCATGCGCTACCAGCCCTACACCAGCAGGCTGAACCGATTCCTGCTGGGTCTGTTCTTAAAATAATGCGTACTGAACAACGCAAAACGCCTTGAACGTCAAGGCGTTCAGGCATTTTTTGCGTTGTTCTGGTGCAAGGGTTTTGCGCTAAAAAGTGCAAAACCCTTGCACCTGCCGAATTGCATGGAACGCCATGCAATTCGGATACGCATTGATTTCTGTCTGAATTCCATAAAAACGGTTTCAAAGAGCCGTTTTTATGGAATTACGCACCTGACGGTGCGTGAATAAGCCGCAAAGCGGCTTATTCAGCAGACATTAAAAAATAAGGAGGAAATCCATGTCAGTCAGAATCGTTATCGACTCCACCGCAGATGTGGCCCCGGAGATTGCCGGGCGGTTTGCCGTGGTACCTTTGACCGTCACCTTCGGCACCGAGGAATTTGTGGACGGCGTGACCATCAGCCATCAGGAATTCTACAATCGCCTGATTGAAAGCGACGTGATGCCCACCACCAGTCAGGCCACTCCCGCCGCCTTTGACGCTGTCCTTTCCGAAATTGCCGCCGCCGGCGACACCGCCGTGATCATCACCCTGGCTCATCAGCTCTCCGGCACCTGCCAGAGTGCCCGGCTTGCCGCCGCGGAATACCGGGAGTTTTATGTGGTGGACAGCGGCAGCGTGACCATCGGCGCGGGAATTCTGGCCGAGTACGCCCTGAACTGTGCGGATTCCGGAATGAGCGCCCGGGAAATCGCCGCCGCGTTGGAAGAAAAGAAGAAGGATATCTGCCTGATTGCCATGCTGGATACCCTGGAATACCTGAAGCGGGGCGGGCGGATCTCCGCCGCGGTCGCCTTCGCCGGCGGGCTTCTGAATATCAAGCCCGTGGTCAACATTGAGGACGGCGTGATTCACATTCTGGGCAAGGCCAGAGGCTCCCGCCAGGCCAACAACCTGCTGGTTCAGGAAATCGGCAAGGCCGGCGG
>CAKTXO010000109.1 GCA_934630985.1 uncultured Oscillospiraceae bacterium
CAGGGCGATGAGCAGCCACAGGAAAATGTTCCAGGCCCGGAAGCCTCTGGCCTTCACCATTCGCCGGGCAAACACCACCACAGCCAGGGCAAGGCCCAGGGCTCCCAGCACCTGCACCACGCTGACAAAGCCGTTGCTCCGGAAGAACAGGGAGTCATAGCGGGTGCTGTCCAGCACCACCTGGGTGCAGCCGTAGAGCATCAGAAAAATCAGGCAGGTATCCCCGTCCCGAAGCTTTCCCCCCTTCTGCCCCCGCAGATAAAAGACCGCCAAAATCACAAACAGCACAAAGGCGGCAATGGACTGGAGGGCGAAGGTGGCCAGCCGGTACTCCACCGCCCCGGAAACCGCGTTGCTCACGGGACTGGCAATGGGCAGACTCCGAAAATTTGCCAGCACCTGCCCCCGGTCGGTGGCGTTGAACAGAGCGGAAAGCCGCCCCACCACAATTCCCGCGCAGCCGCCCAGAGACAGGGCATCCAGCATTTCCGGCAGATTCCGCTGAAGGCACAGAATTCTCGTCAGACAGGCGGCCAGGGTACAGCCTAAGAAGGCTCCCATCAGGGCAAAGCCCCCGCCGGAAAAGTCCGTCATCGCCGCCCGGAAGCTCTCGTAGCTGTCCGCCTGGCAGTACCAGTGGAAAAACCGGGCCAGTACCAGGCTCAGCAGGATTCCCACCGGCACCGCGGCAAAGCCTGCCGCGGCGTTGCCGCTTTTGCCGATATAGAATGCCAGGAAAAAGCAGATGGCAACCACCGTCCCCAGGGTCAGTGCCAGGCTGCACCAGTAGATGGGGGTGACGCCTGAATACAGGGCAATTCTATCCATTGTCCGTCCCTCCCTCCGGCACCGCCGTGGCAAAATAGATGATGTCGCTGATTTTCCGCTGCTGGCCGTAGACAGGCCGGTTCACCAGCTCGTTATTCATAACGATGGTAGCGGTCTGCCCGCCGTCCAGGCAGTAAGCCATCCGGCAGCCGGTGGCGGCGATGTTCTTGGCGAACATGGCAACCGTGGGGATGGTCTGGTGAACGCCGGTGGTGTTGGCGGTGACCACCAGATAGTGGAGGCTGTCCATCTGGCACAGAGCGGAACGGGCATAGCCCTCGTTGATTTCGCCTACGCCGTACCAGCTGTGCTCCTGCAATTCGTAATTGTCCACCAGAATGGGGCCGAAGGCCAGGCTGAAATTGATGTTGTTCTCGTCCACATACTGCTGAACGGCTTCCGTGGTCAGCACTTCTCCCGCCCGGGTGAAGTGCATATCGCCGCTGAAGTCAATGTAGCAGGTCTCGGCATAGGTGCCCTCCACCCGCTTGGCCTGACCCTGGTAAACCACCGCGCCAAAGTCCCGGAACCGGTAGAAATCCCCGGCGGAGGCCACCACCGCGTTGACGGTTTCCGCCATTTCCGTGGTCAGATACTGGATGTTGGAGCCGTACTCGCCTCCGGCCAGATGCCGCCGGAACTGGGAGGCATCCTCCACCTTGATCTCCGAGAAGGTGTACACGGAATCGTCGTGCACCTCCTGCCAGGTGACGGCGAGAATGGTCTCGTCCAGATAGTAGCGGATAACGCTGTTGTCATAAATCTGCTGATCCAGCTGGAAATAGGTCTTCTGACCGTCCAGCACCCACTTGGCTTGCTCCAGCACCGGCTCCATGTCCTCTGGCTTCCGAACAGAGCCGTAAAGGGACTGGTTCGGTTTCGGGGCTGCCGCCGCGTCGGCGGGAATGGTGTAGTGCTCGTGGGGCGGCTCGGTTTCCGGCTGGGTGGGCAGGGTAAAATCTGAGGTGTTCAGCCCCGCCAGCACCGACTGGGCATCCCCCATTTTTTCCTGGGCATAGGCATCCAGGCTGTCCACCACCGCCATGTCCTTGGTTTTCCCGATGGCAGCCGTCTTCGGCGTGCCCACAGTATAGATCATCTGGCTCAGAATTTTCACGGCGGCAAAGGTGCAAAGGGGCACCAGCACCGCCGTCAGCACCATCCAGGCGATATTCCCCGCCCGGGAACGGGGCTTTTTCGCAGGCCGCTGCTTCTTCGTTTCCGGCTTGGGGCTGCGGATGACCTCCGGCTCCCGCTTCCGGTTTTTGGCGGCATATTTCGGTTTGTATCCCATATTCCGCCTCCTTTAATTCAGGCCTGCGGACAGCACTGCCAGCAGCGCCCCGTCGGGCACTGCCCACCACTGTCCGTCCTGCTTGACCAGCCGCACATTTATCTCCCGGGTGACGGTCGTCCCTTCCGAAAGCACCTGGGTCAGAGCCTGGGAAAGAGCCTGCTGCCGCAGGGTATCCGGAATGGTGCCGTCCTCATTGAGAAGGGCATTGGGATCCTCCGCCGTTTCCAGGGTGCTTTTCAGGATTTCCGCCGCGGTGCTGTTGAGCTTTCCCATAGCGGCGGACAAATCCAGTGCCGTCACCTTGGCCGACTGATAGATGTTCGTCCCCTTGCTGTAGCAGTAGGCGCTGTAGTCTAGGGTAATGCTGTCCCGATAGGCCTGCCAGAGCTGCTTTCCGCTTTCCGTGTCCGGTTCTTTCTCCAGCCCTAAGTCCGGGCTTCCGTACAGGCATTTTTCCACCCCGGAAAAGTCACCTCTGTCCAGGGTATCCAGAAATTCCTGGGCAAAATCCAGGACTCCGTCGGTGTGGGGAGCGAATGCCGCCGGTTGGTTCACCACCCCCAGGCAAGCAGCAACCGAGCCTGCCAGCAGAAGGCTTCCGGCAACTGCCAGCAGCCCTGCCGCAATTTTCCGTAATTTCATGATTCCACCTCGTGCGTCCATTTTGCTTCATTATACCAGTCCGGGGGAAAAATAACAACCGTTTTCTTCCCATTACCAACTTTATCTTTTCTTTCTTTGACGATTGTGGCCGGGACGATTGCTTTTTTTGCTCAGCCGTGATACCATGGCCTCAATCATAAAAAGACGGAGGAGAATCCTATGTTCTACAAAAATGCCAGAATCTTCACCCCGGATTTCCGGTTTGTCACCGGCGGCTTTGAGGTTAAGGACGGCCGGTTCGGTGCTGTCCTGCCGGAGGAAATTCCCGCCGACGCCGTTGACCTTCATGGCGCTACCGTCATTCCCGGCCTTATCGATGTCCACAGCCACGGCAACTCCGGGGCGGATTTTTCCGACGGGGACTACGAAGGTCTCAAAAAAATGGCGGCCTACTACGCCTCCTGCGGCGTGACCTCCTTCGCCCCCGCCTCCATGACTCTGCCCTACGATGTGCTGGAAAAGGCCTTTGCCACCGCCAAGCAGCTCAAAGAGGAAGCCCCGGCAGGTCTTTCCCGGCTCATGGGCATTCAGATGGAGGGACCCTATTTCTCCTACAAAAAGCGGGGGGCCCAGAACCCGGACTACCTGAAGGATCCGGATTTTGAAGGCTTCCGGAAGCTTTTTGATGACTGCGGCGGCTTGGTGCGGATCGTGGACATCGCCCCGGAGCTTCCCGGCGCGGTGGAATTTATCGAAAAGGCCAGCAAGCTTTGCACCGTGTCCATTGCCCACACGGATTCCGACTACGACCACGCCCGGGCGGCGGTGGAAGCCGGTGTGACCCACCTGACCCACCTGTACAACGCCATGCCCGGCTTTCACCACCGGAATCCCGGCGTCATTCCCGCCGGGGTGGAAAACGAGAAGGTGCAGGCGGAAATCATCTGCGACGGCTACCACATCCACCCGGCCTCCGTCCGGCTGGCCTTCACCATGTTCAAAAACCGGATGATTCTGGTTTCCGACTCCGGCCGCTGCGCCGGACAGCCCGAGGGCACCCAGTTTACCCTGGGCGGTCAGGATGCCTGGCTCCGGGACGGCGTAGCAAGGCTTGCCGACGGCACCATTGCCTGCTCCGCCACCAACCTGTGGACGTGTCTGCGGAATGTGCTCAGCTGGAATGTCCCGGAAGAAGAGGCCGTCCGTGCCGCCACTTGGAACCCCGCCAAGGCTCTGGGGGTTCAGGATCAGGTCGGCTCCATCGAAACCGGCAAGCTGGCGGACTTCGTCGTCTGCTCCCCGGACTACGCCGAAAAGCGGGTATTCCTCGGCGGCGAAGAAATCTAAACTACACGGGCGGGCCGGTTGGCCCGCCCGTGCTGATAACATTGAGGTGACTATGCAGAATCGTTACATTGGGAATCGGCAGTTCTACCGGCATGTGCTGGGAATTGCCGTGCCCATCATCATTCAGAACGGCATTACCAACTTTGTCTCCCTGCTGGACAACATTATGGTGGGGCAGGTGGGCACCATTCCCATGAGCGGCGTGTCCATCGTCAACGGCCTGATTTTTGTATTCAATCTGTGCGTTTTCGGCGCCAGCTCCGGAGCGGGCATCTTCACCGCTCAGTTTCACGGCTCTCAGGACACCGAAGGCGAACGCTATACCTTCCGGTTCAAGCTGATAATCTGCCTGGTGCTGGCTCTTCTGGGCGGCGGGCTTTTCTACCTGGGCGGCCCCACCCTGATTGGCCTTTACCTGACGGGAGACGGAGACGCGGCCATGGCCGCAGGGGCTTTGGAGTACGGCATGAAGTACCTGACCGTCATGCTCTGGGGCTTTCTTCCCTTCGCCCTGACCAACGTCTATGCCAGCACCATGAAGGAATGCGGCAACACCTTCGTGCCCATGGCAGGCGGCATCGCCGCGGTGCTGGTAAACCTGGGACTGAACTATGTGCTGATTTTCGGCCACTTCGGCGCTCCGGCCATGGGCGTGGAGGGTGCCGCTCTGGCAACCGTCATTTCCCGGTACGCGGAGCTTCTGATCGTCGCCGGATGGGTGCATCGCAACACTGAGAAGAATTCCTACATTGTCGGTGCCTACCGGAGTCTGTACCTGCCGGGAAGGCTTCTGAAATCCATCATCGTCAAGGGGATGCCTTTGCTTGTCAATGAGGCGCTCTGGTCCTGCGGCATGGCCTTCCTGAACCAGTGCTATTCCACCTGCGGCCTGGACGTGGTGCCCGCCATGAACATTTCCAACACCCTTTTCAATCTGGCCTCGGTGGTGTTCCTGTCTCTGGGCAATGCCGTGGGGATTCTCATGGGTCAGCTTCTTGGCTCCAACACAACGGTGGAGGAGGTGCACAGCACCAACCGGAAGCTGCTAGCCCTATCCGTAGGCTCCGGGGTATTCTTCGGGGCGCTGATGGCGGCGTTTTCCACCCTCTTCCCCAAAATCTACAACACCACGGACACCGTCCGGCATTTAGCAACCTGGCTCATCTGCATTGAGGCGGCCTACATGCCCTTCGATTCCTACGCCAACGCCACCTATTTCACCCTGCGCTCCGGCGGGCAGACCTTTGTCACCTTCCTGTTTGACAGCTGCTTTCTGTGGCTGTGCTGCGTGCCTCTGGCTTACTGCCTGAGCCGGTTCACGGACATCTCCATTGTCCCTCTGTTTCTCATCTGCACCAGTGTGAATCTGCTCAA
>CAKTXO010000110.1 GCA_934630985.1 uncultured Oscillospiraceae bacterium
AAGGCTCTGAACGACCTGGCCACCATCGAGACCGGCATTATGTGCACCATCCACGCTTACACCGGCGACCAGATGATTCTGGACGGCCCCCAGAGAAAGGGCGACCTGCGTCGTTCCCGCGCTGGTGCCGTGAACATCGTCCCCAACTCCACCGGTGCTGCCAAGGCCATCGGCCTGGTCATCCCCGAGCTGAACGGCAAGCTGATCGGCGCAGCTCAGCGTGTTCCCACCCCCACCGGCTCCACCACCATCCTGAACGCCGTGTGCGCTAAGTCCGTCACCAAGGACGAGATCAACGCCGCCATGAAGGCTGCCGCTACCGAGTCCTTCGGCTACAACGAGGACGAGATCGTTTCCTCCGATATCATCGGTATGCGTTTCGGCTCCCTGTTCGATGCCACCCAGACCATGGTCTGCGCTCTGCCCGACGGCAAGACCCAGGTTCAGGTCGTGTCCTGGTACGACAACGAGAACTCCTACGTTTCTCAGATGTGCCGCACCATCAAGCACTTCGCTACCCTGCTGTAATCGGCAGTCAAGTGAACAGCTTCCCGCCCCAGGCTCTCGCCTGGGGCGGTTTTCGTTGACTTGAGCCGCCGTTGGAAATTTGCGCACTGAAATAGAAGCAGTCATTGCGCACCAGTGACCGAAGACGCTGGTGTGGCTCCTTCCAGGCTTTTTTCAAAAGACTCACCTATAGCAATCCGAAAGATTCTGGCGCGGTTCGTTAGGGCGGCCGGGGGATTCTTAGGGGGGCGGCTTTGCCGGCAGCGCCCCCTAAGCCGGCTTCTTATCAATGTTCTTGCCGGGACAAGAACATTGCCCCCGGAGGGACCAGTACTGAAAGCTTCTTGGGGGCTTGGAACATAAGCGCAAATCTGCAACTTACGGGCCAATGAGGGCATTGGTCTACAAGTTCTGAATCGGTTCTCGGAAGAACCGGGGGATTGCCACGCCAGTGTGAGCACTGGCTCGCAATGACCAGCGTATTTTTACGCCTTTCCAGAATAAATCTCCCAACATTGGCAAACACTACCTCCGAACTCAATTTATGGAGGTATGAATCATGGTTCATTCCAGAATTTTAGCCCTGGCCTGCGCCCTTTTGTGCGTCGCCGGGCTTTGCACGCCCGGTTTTGCCGCGGAGGTGGAAAGCGGCAGCAGCTATTGCTTCGGTGCGGGTGATTTTTCCGGCGACCGGCAGGTTTCCGGTATCTGGCTGACGGAGCTTCCTGAGCGGTACGCCGCGGTGAAGCTGGGGGACAGAACCCTGCACGCCGGAGATGTGCTGACCGCCCAGCAGATTTCTCAGATGACTCTGTGGCCGAGAGACACGGAGGAAGACCGGCTGCTGGAGGTAGGGTATCTGCCTATTTACCCCGACGGTACGGCGGAACCGGCGGTGCTCACCCTCTCCCTCCGGGGCAAGGAGGATAAGCCCCCCATCGCCGAGGATTCTACCCTGGAAACCTATAAGAACCTTCCCAACACCGGCAAGCTAAAGGCCTCTGACCCGGAAAACCAGGCGCTGACCTACACCGTGACCCGCCAGCCTCGCCGGGGGGTGGTGACAATCGCCGAGGATGGCAGCTTCACCTACACCCCAAAGAAGAATAAGGTGGGCATTGACTCCTTCGTCTATACTGCCGCTGACCCGGCGGGGAAGATCTCCCGGGAGGCCACGGTGACCATTACCATTCTGAAGCCCACGGATGCCACTCAGTACACGGATACCCTGGGTCAGGACTGCCGGTTTGCCGCCGAGTGGATGCGGCAGACGGGAATTTTCGTGGGGGAGACCCTGGACAAGACCGCCTGCTTCGGCCCGGGGAAGCTCGTGACCAAGGGAGAGTTCGTGACCATGCTGGTAAAGACCCTGGATTTGCCCCTGGAGCAGGAGGCATCCTACACGGGCTACGAGGATGAGATTCCCCTCTGGCTTCAGCCCTACCTTGCGGCGGCAGTCCGGTCGGGTCTGACGGAGGGTCTGGAGCAGCAGGTGTTCGAGGCGGACAGCCCCATTTCCGTTCTGGAAATGGATACGCTTCTGAACAATGCCCTGACCCGGGAAACAGGAAGCTTCGATTCCCCGGAGCAGCCCGTCACCCGAGCCCAGGCGGCCTGCGCCCTCTACGATGCGGCAAACCAGCTGAAAACAGAGCAGTGGAAAGAGCTTCGGTAAAAAAGGCGGCGAAAAGCCGCCTTTTTTGCACCTTTTCGGAAAACCATACTATACTGATGGCAGGAGGTGCGTTATGGAAGCATGTATTTGGATGGCCTTGGCGGCGACTTTTGGCACCTGGCTGGTGACGGCTCTGGGAGCGGCCACGGTGGTGTTCTTTTCCTCTCCTAAGGAGAAAACCCTGAATCTGATGCTGGGCTTTTCCGCCGGGGTCATGATTGCGGCCAGCTTCTGGTCATTGCTGGAGCCTGCCATCGCCCAGGCAGAGAGCCTTCCGGGGCTGCCTGCCTGGCTGGTGGCAACGGTAGGGTTTCTGATCGGTGCTCTGTTCCTCTGGGGTTCTGACAAGCTGGTGAGCCGGGCGCTGGGGCAGGTAGAGGCAGGTGGAAAAAAGCGGGTGATTCTGCTGGTGCTCTCCATCACCCTGCACAATATTCCGGAAGGCCTGGCGGTTGGAGTGGCCTTCGGCGCTTTGCAGAACGGGTATAGCCCGGAAGCCCTGATGGGGGCGGTGAGCGTGGCCGTGGGCATCGGTTTGCAGAATTTTCCGGAGGGAGCGGCGGTGTCCCTGCCCTTACGCCGGGAAGGGTGCAGCCGGAGCCGAAGCTTTCTCGTCGGCCAGGCCTCGGCCTTGGTGGAACCGATGGCAGGGGTTCTGGGAGCCTGGTTGGTTACTTATGTGCAGCGGCTGCTGCCCTATGCCCTGTCCTTTGCGGCGGGAGCCATGATTCTGGTAGCCGTTCATGAGCTGATTCCGGAGTGCCAGAAAAACCGGCAGGAACAGCCCTATTTTGCCACCATGGGCATTATTCTGGGCTTTGCGGCCATGATGCTTTTGGATGTGATGTTGGGCTGATTGACTTTCCTGGCGTTTCGGGCTATACTAAAGCATAGAGGTGATACGCATGAAAGGCAAAAAGTTTTGGAAGGATGTCACCCGATTTGTGACCCCGGCGGCTCTGATTGTCCTGGGTCTGGTGCTGCTGTTCTGCCCGGATACGGCCTCTGCCCTGATTTCCAGGGTGGCGGGCTGGGCGCTGACCTTCAGCGGCATTGTGGTGGCCGTTGCCATGGTGGTGGACGGGCGGCTGTCTGTGGGACAGCTGCTATCCGCACTGGTGCTGGTGCTCCTGGGACGGTATCTTATCGCCCACCCTCTGGCCTGGGCGGCCTGGGGGGGACGGATCATCGGCGTGCTGGTGCTTCTGCGGGGTGCCCGTGATTTTACCCTGTCAACGCTGACCCAGGGGAAAATTCTGGCGGTGGTGACGGCTCTGGTGGGCGTGATGCTGATTTTCCTGCCCCTGACCGCCTCCCGGATGGTGTTCTCCGTCTGCGGCCTTGTGGTGCTGGTCGTCGGCGGCGGGATGCTCTGGGAACGAATCTGGGAGCGGAAATTTATGGAGGGCGATGATCCCAATATCATCGACGCTCTGTGATTTTTAGCTGGTGTACCCTGGATGGCCGAACCGGCCATGAGGCCGGGCGGGCTCTGCTGGCAGAGCTTTACCGCCGGGAAACCGGGGAGGCTCTGCCGCCCATTGTGATAAGTCCCCGGGGAAAGCCCTTTTTTGCGGATAGCCCCTGGCATTTTTCCATCAGCCACACCCGAAAGCACGCCTTTTGTGTGCTGGACAGGGAAAATATCGCCATCGACGCGGAAGAGCTGGATCGCCGGGTAAATCCGCGTCTGGCAGAAAGAATCCTGTCCCCCAGGGAAAAGGAACAATTGAATGCCGCCGCCGACAGGACACGGGCGCTGCTGACCTTCTGGGTACTGAAGGAGGCGGCAGCCAAGCTCAGCGGGGAGGGCCTGCGGGGCTTTCCCAACCACACGGATTTTTCCCTGGATGACCCCCGGGTGCGGGAAATCGAGGGCTGTGTCGTGGCTATTTTACGAGAAGGAGAAACCTATGCTTTTTGATACCCATGCCCACATGGACGACCGGGCTTTTGACGAGGATCGGCAGACGCTGCTGGCAAGCCTGCCCGGTCAGGGAATCGGATTGCTGATGAATCCGGGCTGTTCTCTGGAATCTTCCCGGCGGGCGGATGCCCTGTCCCGGGCCTATGACTACATCTACGCCGCCGTAGGCTCCCATCCGGATGCTGCCGACGAGGTAGACCCGGCGTTACTGGCGGAATATCGGCAGCTGTGCCGGGAGAACCCGAAAATCCGGGCCATCGGCGAAATCGGCCTGGACTACCACTATGAGGACATCCCCAGAGACCGACAGCAGGCGGCCTTCCGGGCCCAGATGGGTCTTGCCCGGGAGCTGGGGCTGCCGGTGATCGTCCACGAGCGGGAGGCGCATGAGGACGGAATCCGGATTGTGGAGGAATTCCCGGAGGTCACCGGGGTGTTTCACTGCTATTCCGGCTCGGCGGAAATGGCCAAGTGGCTCGTTGGCCGGGGCTGGTACATCGGCTTTACCGGGGTGCTGACCTTCAAGAATGCCCGGCGGGCGGTGGAGACCGCGGCGGCCATTCCCCTGGAGCGAATCGTGCTGGAAACGGACTGCCCCTACATGTCCCCGGAGCCCTTCCGGGGGAAACGGAACGACCCGGGCAGGCTCTACCGGATGGCGGAGAGGCTGGCGGAAATCCGGGGACTGCCCCTGGAGGAAATCCACCGGATTACCTTCGAAAACGGAAAACGACTGTATCGGATATGAGAAAAGGGGCTGTCTCACTAAGGACTCAGGTGGGTCAAAATAGTCAAAAAGAAGCTGTCATTGCGAACCAGTGACCGACGTCACTGGTGTGGCAATCTCCCGGATAGGAGTAAAACCCCCGATTTTCGGACGTAATTGTTCGAAAATCGGGGGGATTGCCACACCAGTCTGCGATATATTGCGGTATGATTGCCACTGGCAATCATCACTATTTTAATTCGCTGCGCGGAGCACCACTGGTTCGCAATGACAGTTCTTCTATTTGGGCACTTTGTCTTTTTGAGACAGCCCCTTTTTTGCGTGCGTTACGGCTTGCGGAAGAAGGCGGCAGCTACGGCACCGGGGCCCGCGTGGGTGCCGATCACACTGCCGATAACGGTGCAGCGAAGAGAATCCACCCCTTTTTCCCACAGAGGCGTACTGTCGGCAATGTACTTTTTCAGAAGAGCGTCGGTCAGGCCGGTATAGCCCAGCAGAATGGGCTGGGAGAAGTCGATACCGCCGGCCTTGCCGATTTCCTGAACCAGCAGGTTGTTGGCCTGGCGGGAGCCTCTGGCCTTGCCCAGAATGTGAAT
>CAKTXO010000111.1 GCA_934630985.1 uncultured Oscillospiraceae bacterium
ATTCCCGGTGCCAAGTATTCTCTGACTCTGCAAGCCGCCAACGGCACCTCTGTCCTGGGCGGAACCCAGACCTACACCTGCCCGGCAGTCGCGGATTTTGATCAGTTCGGCTTCTCCGTCCATTCCCTTCAGGCTGACCTGCTGGTGACCCCGGAGGGTACCTGGCACGCCGAGGATATCGACTCTGCCGACTTTGCCACCGGCTTCTCCCTGGGCGACAGCATCTCCGTCGCCCTGCGCAGCACGGAATCTTTCTACCTGCCGGGCACGGAGGTGGAGATTCTCTACGCCATCCGGGACAGCTACGGCAATGTGCTCTCGGACTACACCTCCACCCAGAAGCTTTACTGGAAGAACATCTGGAACGGCGGCAGCCGCCAGGCCGGCGAACTGATCCTGCCCAAGGTGCCCGACCAGGCCGGAAGCTATGTGCTGGATCTGTACATCGAAGGGATGCAGCTTGCCAAGCTCCCCTTCACCATCGGCTGATATCACGCGCGGCTCCGGGAAACCGGAGCCGCTTCGTGATTTATACCAAAAGAACCCGGGCTTTTTCCGCCGGAACTTATGCGTATCCCTGAAATTCGGATTTATTCACACTTTTTGCGAATATTTGTGATATCATCAGGGAAAATCCAATGATCGAGGTCTTGAAAATATGCGCGGAAAAAGCCATCTGATCATCGCCCAGTATTTGCTGGATCACTACATGCCGGATATTCCCAAGCGGTATCAGCTTGCCTTCCGGCTTGGCTGCATCGAGCCGGATCGAAACCCGGCAACCTATCTGAAGGGTTCCCTTCGCTGCCAGTGGCTCCGGGGGCACAACTATAAAAACGCCCAGCGGTTCATGACCACCATGGCCGGTCGGCTGGAGGGTCGTCAGCGGCTGCACCTGTACGATTACTACACCCTGGGCAAGCTGATTCACTATACCACGGACGCCTTTACATACGCCCATAACGACACCTTCCCCACCCAGCTTCGGGAGCACAAGCAGTACGAGGATGCCCTACAGATTTATTTTCTGTCCTTCATGGCTCATAACCCCAAGGTCACAGTGCCTACGGACGAGACCATTATGGGCGCGATTCAAACCTACCACGAAAAATACGAACGCAAGGCCTCCGATATCCACCGGGATTCCCGGTTTGCCCTGAATGCCTGCTGCTGCGTGCTGGCAACTCTGTGCCTGAAGGTGGTCTTCTGACAATTCTCCCGGGAGGTTATCCATGCAGCGACTGTTTTCCATGTGCCTGGAAGCGGGAATTGCGTCTATTTTCCTGATTCCGGCCTTCTGGGGTCTGAACCGTTTTTACTTCCGCAACGCAAACCGGGCAGCTGTCTGCCTGGTTTTCTCTTTGTACCTGGCGGCGGTGGACGCGGTGGCAGGGCTTCCCAGCCTGCTCCGCTTTCGCTTTGACCGGAATCTCAACCTGAAGCCCTTCGCCTATCTGTTCTCCGACTTTTGGAATAGCTTTCTGAATGTACTGCTTTTCATTCCCCTGGGACTGTTTTTGACGGTTCTTTGGAAGCGCTACCGGTCTTTTCCGCGGACGATCCTGTTCGGTTTCGGTTTTTCTCTTGCCATCGAGCTTTTACAGATGTTTACCCGTCGGGCAACGGATGTAAACGATCTGATGACCAACACCTTAGGCGCCGCTCTGGGCTGGTGCCTGGGTCGGATCATTCTCCGGTGCTTTCCTTCCCTGCGCCCCAGCTGGAAAACGGGAGAGGTTTTCGTCACCATCGCCGTCACCTTTGCCGTCCTGTTCTTCCTTCAGCCCATTCCCGCGGCCCGGATTTGGGTTCTCCTTCGGGGGTAAGTCCCTTCGCCTTCGGGAATCATGTTCTTTTTTTGACTTTTTTCTTATTTTCTCTTGCATTATTCCGCCGCCCGTGGTACAATGTCCCTAACTACAGGACTTGGAGGATTTTTCCATGGTCGCAAACCGGATGAGCAGCTTCTACTTTTACTACTATTACTTTTTCGCCTGAAAAGTAATAGTAATTTGTGCTGCAAATCTTCCATAGCAGGAAAGCGTAATTGAGCGCCGCACGAATTACTCGTGCGGCGCATATTTTTTAGGAGATGTGACTTATGATTGCAATTCTGAAGCCCGGAACCACCCCTGCCCAGACCGACCACCTGGTCAGCTGGCTGAAGACCATGAACCTGGACGTTCATATTTCCCATGGCGAGGAAGTCACCATTCTGGGTCTGGTGGGCGACACCACCCGGGTGGACATCGACCTGCTGAAAAGTCTGGAAATGGTGGACACCGTCAAGCGGGTATCCGAGCCCTTCAAGCAGGCCAACCGGAAGTTCCACCCCATGGACACCATCGTCGAGGTGGGAAACGCCCGGATCGGCGGCGGCTATTTCGCCATGATCGCCGGCCCTTGCTCCGTGGAGTCGGAAGCGCAGATTGTGGAGGTTGCCCAGGCGGTGAAGGCCTCCGGCGCAAACCTTCTCCGGGGCGGCGCCTTCAAGCCCCGTACCTCTCCCTACGCCTTCCAGGGCATGGGTGCCGAAGGCATCCGGCTGCTGCTGAAGGCCAAGGAGGCAACAAACCTTCCCATCGTCACGGAAATCATGAACATCTCCACCCTTGACCTGTTTGCCGATGTGGACGTGATTCAGGTAGGTGCCCGGAATATGCAGAATTTTGACCTTCTGAAGGAGCTGGGCAAGACGAAGAAGCCCATCCTTCTCAAGCGGGGTCTGGCCAACACCATCCAGGAGCTTCTCATGAGCGCGGAGTACATCATGAGTGAAGGCAATGAGAAGGTCATCCTCTGCGAGCGGGGCATCCGCACCTTTGAGACCGCTACCCGGAATACCCTGGATCTGTCCGCCGTGGCGGTGCTCCACAATCTGACCCACCTGCCGGTCGTGGTTGACCCCAGCCACGCCACCGGCAAGGCAGAGCTGGTACCGCCCATGGCTCTGGCCGCTGCCGCCGCCGGTGCGGACGGCATTATGGTAGAGGTGCACAACAATCCTGCCGCCGCCCTGTGCGACGGTGCCCAGTCCCTGACTCCGGCTCAGTTTGACGAGCTGAACCACCGTGTTCAGCGTCTGCGTGAGGTCTTGGTATGAAGGTAGGAATTCTCGGTCTCGGCCTCATCGGCGGCTCCCTGGCCCGTGCCTACGCCCTGGAGGGCCACACGGTCTACGCCGCGGAAACCAACGAATCCATGCTGTCCTTTGCCATGCTGGCAGGTGCCGTCCACGGTAGGCTGGATGCGGAAACCATCCCCCAATGTGATCTGATTCTCCTTGCCATCTACCCGGACGGCAGTGCCTCCTGGCTGGAGCAAAACGCTCCCTTTGTTTCCAAAGATGCCCTGGTCATGGACTGCTGCGGTGTGAAGCAGGAGGTGTGCCGCCGGTGCTTCCCTGTGGCAAAAGAGTATGGCTTCACATTCGTCGGCGGCCATCCCATGGCCGGCTCTCAGTTTTCCGGCTTCAAGTACAGCAGAGCCACTCTTTACAATGGCGCACCTATGGTGCTGGTGCCCCCGGTCTTTGACGACATTGCCCTTTTGCAGCGGGTGAAGGACGCTTTGAAGCCCTGCCATTTCGGCTTCTTCTCCGTGACCACCGCCGAGGAACACGACAAAATGATTGCCTTCACCTCTCAGATGCCCCACATTCTGAGCAACGCCTTTATTAAGTCCCCTACCGCCCTCAAGCACAAGGGCTTCTCTGCGGGAAGCTACAAGGATCTGACCCGGGTTGCCTGGCTGAATCCCCAGATGTGGGCAGAGCTGTTCCTGGAAAATCGGGAAAACACTCTTTTCGAGTTGGACTTCTACATTAAGAGCCTCCAGCAGTATGAGCAGGCCATTCGGGATTCTGACATGGACACCCTGGTTCGGCTT
The DNA here is from genome assembly GCA_934630985.1 of uncultured Oscillospiraceae bacterium. Lineage (GTDB taxonomy): Bacteria > Bacillota > Clostridia > Oscillospirales > Oscillospiraceae > Faecousia. The sequence continues at coordinate 3,889 of CAKTXO010000111.1, forward strand.
CTGGACGAGGGCAAAAAGCGCAAAGAGGAGGTGGACGGATGAATACCGTCACCGTCAGTGCATCGAAAACCTATGACATTCTCATCGGCCCCGGTATCCTGAAGGAACTGGGAGTCCGGGTTCAAAGCCTGGGAAGGGCACAAAAGATCTGCCTGGTCAGCGAAACCAGCGTTTTCCCTCTCTGGGGGGAAGCTGCCCTTTCCAGTCTGAAGGATGCAGGCTTCGATGTCTGCTCCTACGTCTTTCCCGCAGGCGAAGAAAGCAAAAACGGGGAGAATCTTCTGAAACTTCTGAACTTTCTGGCGGAAAACGGCCTAACCCGTTCGGATATCCTTGTGGCTCTGGGCGGCGGTGTCACCGGAGACTTAGCCGGTTTTGCCGCCTCCTGTTTCCTGCGAGGCATCCGCTTTGTCCAGGTGCCCACCACGCTGCTTGCCGCCGTGGACTCTTCCGTTGGCGGAAAAACCGCCGTGGATTTGCCCGCGGGCAAGAACTTAGCCGGTGCCTTCTGGCAGCCCAGCCTTGTCATCTGTGATACGGACACCCTGGACACCCTTCCTGTGGACATCTTCCGGGACGGCTGCGCCGAGGTCATCAAGTATGGCATTCTCTACGATCTCAAGTTATTTGCCCATCTGGAAGAAAAAGGCCTGGATTTTGACCGGGAAGCGGTCATCACCCGATGCGTAGAGCTGAAGCGGGATGTGGTCATGGAGGACGAGTTCGACACCGGCGCCCGGATGAAGCTGAACCTGGGGCACACCATCGGCCACGGGGTGGAGGCCAGGAGTAATTTCACCTTGTCTCACGGAAAGTCCGTGGCCATCGGCATGGCCATTGTCAGTCGTGCCAGCGGCTGTCCCGATACCCCCCGGATTCTGGCAATTCTGCAAAAGTTCGGCCTTCCCGTCACTACGGGCGAAAGCGTCCAGGACATTTACAACTATACCCTTTCCGACAAGAAGCGTTCCGGCGATACCGTCCGGCTGATCATCCCCCGGCACATCGGCGACTGCGCCATTGTCCCCACCCCGGTGCACACCCTCAAATCCTTCATTCAGGCAGGGTTATAATATGGACATTACCCTTTTTCCCACCTCCTTGCGGGGCGAAATCACCCCCATCCCCTCCAAATCCCAGGCCCATCGGCTGCTGATTCTGGCGGCTTTTGCGCATAGCCCCACGGAGCTTCTCTGCTCGGAAACCAACCGGGACATTGAAGCAACGGCAGACTGCCTGAACGCTCTGGGCGCGGATATCCGGCGAACCGATACCGGCTACACCGTCCATCCCGTCCGAGCCCTTCCCGAAAAAGCGGTGCTCAACTGCTGCGAAAGCGGCTCCACACTGCGCTTTCTCCTGCCGGTAGCCGGTGCGCTCGGCGTGGACAGCACCTTCCTGCTGGAGGGTCGTCTGCCCCAGCGTCCCCTTTCTCCCATGTGGGAGGAGATGGAGCGGATGGGCTGCACCCTTTCCCGCCCCACGCCGAACACCATCCACTGCGCCGGAAAGCTTCGCCC
>CAKTXO010000112.1 GCA_934630985.1 uncultured Oscillospiraceae bacterium
GCCACCGTGGAGCCTGCCGCCTTTGCCATGTCCCAGAGGCTTCGTTCTCCGGCTCGGCAGAGAATCAGAGAAGGCCTGCCGCCCTCCCCCTTCCGGGGCTCCCCCAGGGTCAGCCCCGTCACCACACTCAGCCGCTCCACCGTGGTCGCCGTCAGCTCCACAGGCAGCTCCGCTTTCAGGGTCATCTCGCTGCCGCCGATTGCCGCCTGGCAGGTTCCGATTCCCGGCACTGCCCAGATATCCACCGCTTCATCCGCGGTCACCGGAAGGGTTCCTTCCCAGCGGGCAGAGCCTGCGTGCAGAGCGCCGTCCTCCCCGTAATACAGGAGCTGGAAGGTACCGCATTGCTCCAGAACCGGGCACGTCCCCTCCCTCCGCTGCCTGGGATATTCCGGCAGGAACCGGCTGTCCACCACCAGACTGCCCTGACCGGGCAGGGTCTGCTCGGCATACAGGTTCTCCCGCCGTCCGTCCAGGGTCACCGGCAGTTCCAGAGTGCTCATCTGGATTTGCAGCTCCCTTCCCGGACTGTAGGCATCCTGGGTCAGCTCCAGCTGCTCCCGGTCGGACAGGGCGTACTGGGCGGCAATGCCGCATTTCAGATTCATCCGGCCTTCTTCGTCCAGCTCCAGTTCCAGCCCGGTGAGGCACAGCGAAAATTCCGTCTGGGCATCCGCGCCGTACTCCCCGACCAGCTCCGCATACTGGGAAAAGGGCAGGTCAAAGTCCCAGCAGTGGAGCTGGCCCTCCCGGCAGCGATAGCACAGGTGCACCGCCGTGCTTCCCCGGAACACCAGCTTCTGGGACAGCACCTTCCGATCGGTCACCCGGGCATCTGCCCAGTAACAGATCAGTTCCTCCGGCACCGGTGCGGAATCCGGCAGGGTCAGTGTCTCCTCCTGGGAAAAGGCCTTCTCCCCCGCCTCCTTCCAAAGCCGGAGGGGATAGGTGTTTTCCAGCAGCTCCACACCCTCCGGCAAATGCTGCGGCCGGGCTACCGGAATTTCCATGGGCACAAAGGCCTGGCACAGCAGGCTCAGCCCCGCCCGAACCTGAATTTTCCGGGGAGATACGGTTCTGGCCTCCACCGCTCTGGGGAGCATCCCCAGGCAGATTTTCCCCTCGGGCAGCTCCTCCGGCAGCTCGAAGCGCAGCTGAAAGGGAATCCAGCCGTCCAGACACCGCTCCGTGCTTCCGTCCTCCGGGGTGTACAGAACCCAGACCATCATTCCACCGGTGACGGTCAGCCCATCCGAGCCCCACTCCTTGCCGCGCAGGATGGGCTGTCCCCAGGCCGTCAGGATTCGACCCACGTCCGGCATTCCCTCGGCAAGCTTGATTTCCTGGGACTGCTCCGCGTTTCGTGCCTGGCGCAAAACCGGCTTCAAGCAGGGGCAGCCCTGATTCTGAAATGTCACTTCCACTTCGGTTCACTCCTCATCCCAAATAGACTTGCTGTTCTTGCACTATAGTCTATTCCCGGCGGGACAAGAATATGACCAAGTCAACCCACTTCCTATCGATGTCTCGTCACGCAGCAGCCCAGCGCCATCAGGCACAGGCCGCCGCAGCAGCACAGCAGCCAGCTCTCTAAGCAGTGCCCCAGGATCAGCCCCAGGCCGAAGCAGATCAGGCAGCAGCCCCGCAGATGATTTTTCCGGCACATAAAAAGACACCCCCTGCATTTACCCTATGCAGGGGGTGTAAAAATGTTGTCTGGGAAGTGCTCAGGCCTCAGCCACCGAGATAAGCTTTCTTCACGGCGTCAGAGCTTGCCAGCTCCGCGCCGGTACCGCTGAGGGTGATGGTGCCGGTTTCCAGAACGTAGGCACGGTCGGCGATCTGCAAAGCCTTCCGGGCGTTCTGCTCCACGAGAAGGATGGTAGTGCCTGCCTTGTGGAGCTCCTTGATGATGTCGAAAATCTGGTCAACCAGAATGGGAGCCAGACCCATGGAGGGCTCATCCAGCATCATCAGCTTGGGGTGGGACATCAGTGCCCGGGACATGGCCAGCATCTGCTGCTCGCCGCCGGAGAGAGTGCCCGCAATCTGCTTGCGCCGCTCCTTCAGCCGGGGGAAATAGTTGAATACCATCTCCAAGTCCTGAGCGGAAACCTCTTTATTGATATAAGCGCCCATTTCCAAATTCTCCTGGACGGTCATCTGCTGGAAAATCCGCCGTCCCTCGGGGACGTGTGCCAGACCGGTACGCAGCAGCTTAAAGGCCTCGGCGTGGGTGATGTCCTGGTCACAGAAATGGATGGAGCCGCTGCGGGGATGCATCAGACCGGAAACGGTTTTCAGAATGGTGGATTTTCCCGCGCCGTTGGCACCGATCAGAGCCACGATTTCGCCCTCGCCCACCTCAAAGGACACGCCCTTCACCGCATGGATGGCGCCGTAATAGACGTGCATGTCTTCAATTTTCAGCATCTGCATGGTTCTCCTCCTTGCCAAGGTAGGCTTCAATGACCGCGGGGTTGGCCTGAATCTCTTCAGGGGTGCCCTTAGCGATAATCCGACCGTAATTCACCACGGCGATGGCCTCGCAGACATTCATCACCAGGTTCATATCGTGCTCGATGAGGAAAATCGCCACATGGAAGGTGTCCCGAATCCGGCGGATCTGGTGCATCAGCTCGGCAGTCTCGCTGGGGTTCATGCCCGCGGCAGGCTCATCCAGCAGAATCACCGAAGGATTGGTGGCCAGTGCCCGGACGATCTCCAGCCGACGCTGGACGCCGTAGGGCAGGCTCCCCGCCTTCTCGTTGGCGTGCTCCGCAAGACCCATGAAGTCCAGCAGCTCCATGGCCTTCTCGTTCGCCAGCTTCTCGGCCTTGAAATAGCCGGGCAGGTGCAGGACGCTGGAAATAAAGGGGCACTTCATGGAGTTGTGCAGACCCACTTTTACGTTGTCGAGAACGGTCATATCCGTAAACAGCCGGATATTCTGGAAGGTACGGGCAATGCCCAGCTTATTGACCTTATGCACCGGCATTCCCTTGATGTCGATGCCGTTGACGAGAACGGAGCCACGGGTTGGCTGGTAAACGCCGGTGAGCAGGTTGAAAATGGTGGTCTTGCCCGCGCCGTTAGGGCCGATCAGGCCGGAAATTTCGGTAGGGCCGATGGTGATGTTGAAGCTGTCCACGGCAGTCAGGCCGCCGAAGTCAATGCCCAGGTTCCGCACATCCAGAACGGGCTGCTTGCCCTGATCCTGCTCCCGGACGAAGGTCACGGTGGGCACTTTCAGAATCTTCTTGGAATACTCATTCATGGCTTCCCGCCTCCTTCTTCTTGAACATACCGGAAATCTTGTCGGAAACCACGGACATGGTATCCTTCACCTTGGGAGACCAGGTGAAGAGCATGACCAGAATCAGAACGACGGCGTAGATAATCATCCGGTAATCCTGCAACCCGCGCATGGCCTCCGGCAGGATGTACAGCACCGTAGCGGAAATGATGGAGCCCAGGATGTTGCCCATGCCACCCAGCACCACAAAGACCAGAATGTTGATGGAGGTATTGAAGTTGAACTTGCTGGCCGTGATGGAGCCGTAATTCATGGCGTACAGGGCACCGGCCATGCCCGCCAGGAACGCGGAGACCACGAAGGCCTTCATCCGGAAGGCGGTGACATTGATGCCCACGGACTCGGCGGCAATCCGGTTGTCCCGAACCGCCTTGATGGCCCGACCTTCCCGGGAATTGATCAGATTCTGCACCACAAACAGGGTGAAAAGAATCAGCACAAAACCGATTGCAAAGGTGGAAAGCTTGGTAATGCCCGTGGCGCCTCTGGGGCCGGAGACGATCATGGTGCCGCCCGCGCCCAGGGTCAGGCCGGCGGAGCTCATGGTGGCGTGAAGCCCCTCTTCGTCAACGCCCAGGTAGAGGTTTCCGAAGATGTTCTTCATGATTTCGCCGAAGGCCAGGGTGACGATCGCCAGATAGTCGCCCCGAAGGCGAAGCACCGGGATACCGATGAGGAAGCCGATGGCTCCCGCCAGCACGCCGCCTACCAGCATGGCAATCACCAGCCGGAGGACGCCGTTGGGTACCGCCTGGGCAAGCAAAGCGGTGACAATCACGCCGGAGAAAGCGCCGATGCCCATAAAGCCCGCATGACCCAGGCTCAGCTCACCGCAGATGCCCACCAGCAGGTTCAGGGAAACCGCCAGCACAATATAGGCACAGGCGGGAACCAGGAAGCCCTTCATGGTGCTGCTCAGCTTGCCCTGGTTCATGAGAAGCTGAAGAATCAGAAATGCCGCCGTAACCAGAATATAGGTGGAGGCTCCCATGATTTTGTCTTTTGTCAGTCTCTTTTTCATCATAACCACCTCACACCTTCTCCTGAACCTGCTTGCCCAGCAGTCCGGCGGGCTTTACCAGCAGGATCACAATCAGCACGGCAAACACGATGGCATCGCTGAACTGAGGGCTTAAATAGGCCTTGCTGAAGGTCTCGATAATGCCGAGCAGGATGCCGCCCAGCATAGCCCCGGGAATGGAGCCGATGCCGCCGAAGACGGCAGCGGTGAAAGCACGGATGCCGGGCATGGAGCCGGTGGTAGGCTGCAAGGTCGGCACCGTGGAGCACAGCAGCACACCGGCGATAGCCGCCAGTGCGGAACCGATGGCAAAGGTCATGGAAATGGTCTTGTTCACGTTGATACCCATGAGCTGAGCCGCGTCCCGATCCTCGGAAACCGCCCGCATGGCCTTACCGGTTCGGGTCTTGGTGGTAAACCAGGTCAGACCCACCATAATGAGGATGGAGGCAACAATGGTGTAAATCACCTCGCCGGTGACCACCAGCTGATCCCCGGCCAGCCGCAGAGGCTGGAAGGTGACAATGGAGGTAAAATTCTTGGGGCTGGAAGACCAGATCAGCTGAGCCGCGTTCTGGAGGAAATAGCTGACGCCGATGGCGGTAATCAGCACCGCCAGGCTGGGAGTACCCCGCAGGGGCTTATAGGCAAGGCCCTCAATGAGAACGCCAAGCACCGTGCACACCGCCATGGCCGCCAGGATGGAGACCGCCACCGGAAGTCCCAGATAATTGGTCACGCAGAAGGAAATGTACGCGCCCACCATGATGACGTCGCCGTGGGCGAAGTTCAGCATCTTGGCAATTCCGTAAACCATGGTGTAGCCCAGGGCAATGATGGCGTACACGGAGCCGATGCTGATGCCGTTGATCAGATACTGAATGATTTTCATGAATAGCCCTCTCTTTCTTGGGAAGCCCCCGGAGCCCTCCCGGCAGCCGAAGCCTCCCTATTTTCTCAACAGCCTGTGAAAGCGTCAGACTTTCCCGGCGTTTTCACAGACTGCCGATAAATCTCTTAG
>CAKTXO010000113.1 GCA_934630985.1 uncultured Oscillospiraceae bacterium
GAAATGGAAGGAGAAAACATAGAAAAAATGGATTATTTATTTAAGAATCAAATTATCGAAAAACCGTGTCATTGCGAGCCAGTGCGCACACTGGCGTGGCAATCCCCCGGTCGTTCCGAGAGCCCCCTTATCACGCATGTCATTGCGAGGAGGCCAAAGGCCGACGTGGCAATCCGTTTTCCCAAAGGCTCCCTTGTGTAAAGGGAGCTGTCACGAAGTGACTGAGGGATTGTAAAGGTACGACAGTTGAGAATGCCCGGAAAGATGGAAGTTCTGATCCCCTCAGCCCCAGTGTGCGCACTGGGGCAGCTCCCCCTTGGTCAGCAAGGGGAGCCTTTTGCCCTCATCCGTCTCGCGCTTGCGGGGGACGCGCGAGCCACCTTCCCCGGAGGGGAAGGCTTTGGAGAACGGATTGCCACACCAGTCTGCGCTATATCGTGGTATGACTGCCACTGGCAGTCATGGATATTTCAGATTCGCTGCGCGGAGCACCACTGGTTCGCAATGACAACAAATCCTTTGGATTCTCTGACACAAGGAATCAAATCAGCTGTCCGTTTCGGATGGGAATTGTCCTGCCCAGTTTGGTAAACCGTCCCTCCTCGCAGCAGGTGATGAACACCTGTCCGGAGGAAATCTGGTTCAGCACAAAGTCCTGCCGTCCCGGATCCAGCTCCGAGAGCACGTCGTCCAGCAGCAGCACCGGCTCTTCTCCCCACTCTCTTCCCATCAGCTCCCGCTGGGCAAGCTTCAGACTGATGGCCGCCGTCCGGGTTTGACCCTGGGAGCCGTAGGCCTTCAGGTCGATACCGGACAGGGTGACGGTAAAATCGTCCTTGTGGGGGCCGGTCAGACACTGGCCGGAATCCAGCTCCCCCCGGCGGTGGCTTTCCAGATGAGAAAGCAGCGCCTCGGTAAGCTTACCCACCGGGGCAAAGGGGTCAGTGACCGTGGAAACGGTTTTGTATTCCAGCCGGAATTCCTCGGCGCCTCCGGAAAACTGATTATGGTAAACCGCCGCCGCCTTGCCCAGGGCGTCATAGTACCGGGCCCGATAGGAAATCAGCAGGGCACCCACCTGGCACAGCCGGGCATTGTACTCCGGCAGAATTTCCAGAAGTCCCGGATTTTCGTGATAATCCTTGAGAATCCGGCTTTTCTGTTCCAGAATCCTGTGATACTCCGTCAGAGCCGCGTCATAGTTCGGCCGCAGTTGACATAACCCAGAATCACCGAACCGCCGCCGCTGGCCTGCCCCCAATTTCAGGATCATCAGATCCTCCGGGCAGAACAGCACCGTCGGCAGCACCCCGGCAATTTCCGAGAGGGTTTTCTTTTTCGCCCCGTTGCGAAAGATCTGCCGGGGGCGGCTGCCGGGGAAAATCAGAAACCGCAATGTCTGCTCCCGCTCCTGGGAAAAGACACGACCCTCCACCTCGCCGAAGGCACTTCCGAAGCGGATAAGCTCCGCGTTTTTCTGGGCCCGGAAGCTGCGCCCGGAGCCCAGATAGGAAATGGCTTCCAATAAATTGGTTTTTCCCTGGGCATTGTCTCCGAGGATCAGGTTCACCCCCGGGTCAAATTCCAGGCTCAGATTTTCATAGTTGCGGAAGCCCCGCAGGGTCAGGCTTTCGATTTTCATGCCTTGGCCGTGATCAAGACGGTCTGACCCTGGAAGGTGAAGCTGTCCCCGGGGTGAAGCTTCTTGCCCCGCATGGTGCACACTTCCCCATTGACACTTACCTGACCCTCCTGAATGAGCACCTTGGCTTCGCCGCCGGAGCCAACCAAGTTGGCAAATTTCAGAGCGTCCTGAAGCTTAATGAACTCCGTGGAAATTTCCAGGGGCTGGGAATTGTCCTTCTTTTTGACGGTTACTTTCATATTCTGCCCCTTTCTCAGCTGTTTTTAATCCGCACTGGCAGAACCATGTAGGCAAAATCGTATTTGTTGTCCGCGGGGGTCAGCACAATGGGGCTCAGGCCGTTGGTCAGCTCCAGAGTGACCTCCTCGCTGGGAATCACCCGCAGGGCATCGGCAAGATAGCGGACATTGAAGCCGATTTCCAGCTCCTTGCCGTCACCGGCGAAGGCGCACTTATCCTCGGCGGCGCCGATGGTGGTATTGGTGCGCATGAGCAGCTCGTTGTTGCCGAACACGCACCGCACCGGGCTTTTGTATTTTTCGGAGACGATCAGGCCCACCCGCTCCACGGAAGAGGCCAGGTCACTGACGCTGGCAATGAGCTTGATGGGGCAGTCCGTAGGCACCACCCGCCGCCAATCCAGGAATTCGCCCTCCAGCAGACGGCAGACCAGGGTGGCCTTGCCCACCTGGAAGAGGATGTGCTTGGGGCCTAATGTGAAGGAGGCCATGTCCTCCACATCGGCTACGATTTTCTCCACTTCCTTCAGTCCGGGAGAGGGAACCACGAAGCTCATTTCCCGGCCGGTGCCTTCCTCCGGGTGGTAGGTGCGCCGAGCCAGCCGGAAGCCGTCCACGGCTATGGCGGTGATGGAATCATTGGTCACCTCGAATTTTACGCCGGTGTGGATAGGCCGTCCCTGATTTTCGGACACGGCAAAAATGGTGCCGGAAATCAGGTTTTTCAGCTGATTCTGAGGCAGCATCACCGGACGGCCGCTGTTTACATCCGGCAGCTCCGGATAATCCTCGGCGGATTCGGCGGAAATGGTGAAGGAGGCATAGCCTGCCCGAATGGAAACCTTGTAATCCTCGCCTACCACCACCGTCACCGGGCCTTCCGGCAGTCTGCGGACGATGTCGCCGAAGAGCTTGGCCGGGAGGATGCACTCACCGGCATCGGACACATCCGCTTCGATGTCATAGGTAATGGCGGTTTCCATATTGTAGCCGGTAAGGCTCAGCCCTACCTCGGCACGGCACAGAATACCCTCGATGACGGGAAGACTGCTCTTCTGAGCGACGGTTCTTCCGGCGATATTCAGTCCCGTAACCAGCATACTTTTTTCACAGGTAAAACGCATGGTCAGCATCCTTTCTTGTTATCAATTCAGAGATATCTCTATTCTATCATAGGGAAAGGTAGTATTAACAGTATTAGGGATAACTTATGTGGAAAACTCCATTTTGCCTTAGAGCCCCAACCACTTTTTCTCCACAGCCCTGTGTGCGTTTCTTCACAGCTTTCCACAGGCCTTGTTGAGAAAATTTTCGCGTCCAAGTTATCCACAGATAGGTTTTCCACATTCCACAGGGGGTGTGGATAGATTTTTGACGCTGCTTCGACGATTCGTGTCATTGCGAGAAGGCCAGCGGCCGACGTGGCAATCCGTAACCCCTTGGCTCCCACTCTGGGGGAGCTGTCACGAAGTGACTGAGAGGGCAAATAGAACCCTCTCCGCCCCCTTCCGGGGGCACCTCTCCCATAGGGAGAGGCAAGTTGCCCTCATCCGCCCTCGTTCCTCGGGCACCTTCCCCCAAGGGAAGGCAGAGAAAACGGATTGTGACCGGAGGGAATCCTTGGAAAGGGCCACACCAGTCTGCGCTATATCATGGTATGACTGCCACTGGCAGTCATGGATATTTCAGATTCGCTGCGCGGAGCACCACTGGTTCGCAATGACACCTTCTATTTCAGTGCGCGCTAATCGGCTGAGAATCGCCCGCCCGGACTTCTGACTCAAAGACACGAATTGATATTGGCGGTAATATCCCGGATGTTGTTCTGGACGGTGGTATCTCCGTTTTTCAGAGCCACCTCGACTTTGCGGATGGCGTAGAGCACGGTGGAGTGATCCCGGCCGAATTCCTTGCCGATTTCGGGAAGACTCAGATTGGTCAGCTTCCGGATGAGATACATGGCCGTCTGCCGAGCCTCGGCGGTACCCTTGTTCTTCTGGGTGCCCCGAAGGACGGACTCGTCCACATTGTAGAACTTGCACACCTGGGTGACGATGAGCCCCGGGGTGGGCAGGGCGTTGCCCTCGCTCTTGAACATGTCGTCAATGGCTCGGGAAATATTGGGAAGATCCAGGGGCATATTGTTCAGATCCCGATAGGCCAGAATCTTCTTCACCGTGCCCTCAATCTGCCGGACGTTGGAGGTAATGTTCACGGCGATGTAGTTGCACACGTCGTCGTCCAGGGTCAGCCCCAGCTGCTTGGCCTTGTTTTGGAGAATGGCCATTCGGGTCTCATAGTCCGGCGGATTGATGTCCGCGGTCAGACCCCAAAGAAACCGACTGCGCAGCCGCTCTTCCAGGGTAAGCATATCGTCTGGCTTCCGATCGGAGGTCAGGACGATCTGCTTGTGCTCCTCATAGAGCTTATTGAAGGTATGGAAAAATTCCTCCTGGGTGGATTCCTTGCCGGCGATGAACTGAATATCATCCACCAGGAACAGATCCGCCTCCCGGTATTTATTACGGAATTCGATGTTCCGGCCGCTTTTGATGGCGTCGATCAATTCGTTGGTGAACTGATCGCCTTTGATGTAGACGATGTTGGCGTCCGGATGTTCCTTGCGGATGCCGTTGGCGATGGCGTAGAGAAGATGGGTCTTACCCACGCCGGGAGGGCCGTAGATAAACAGGGGATTGTAAACCTGCCCCGGGGTCTTGGAAACGGCGATGGCGGCGGAGTAGGCAAACCGGTTGGAGGGGCCTACCACAAAATTGTCGAAGGTAAACTGGGGATTAAAGTCCATGACCGTAGGGGACTTGCCCTTCTGTTTTCTGGCGTTCAGCTCCTCGTCGCCGTAGACAATGAGCTTCGCGTCGGAATTGAAAATCTCCTTCAGAGCGTCCTGAATCAGATCGGTGCACCGGCGGCGAATGATCTCCCGACGGAAATCCGAGGGGGAATAGAGAATCAGGTTGTTTTCGTTCAGCTCCACGACCTCGGCATCGTCCAGCCAGGCAGAGATGGTCACAGCCCCCAGGCGCTCCTCAATATAGCTGAGAACCTTTGCCCAGACATAGGCGGATGAATACATAGTCCGGCTCCTTTCCTTTTATTTATGAGGCAATACCGCGCAAAGAGAATTCTTCCTCCCGGCGCGACAAATGCCTTTGCTTGTCAAACCCGGAAATGAGCGCTCACACCACATTCCGGGCACAATCTTTCAACCTAAATTTTATCACATTTCACCAGAAAACACAAGGAGTTTTTAGGGAAAATTAAGGGAAGAACCCTACGAATTGCCGAAGAATGGGAAGATAAATGGAGAACATTTGTATTTGCCTGAAAGATGGGTGGACATACCCCCCAGATTGGAAAAATTTTGGCCCTTCTTTTTCGTCAAATTGCGTCTTGACCGGAAAAATAACCTATGTTA
>CAKTXO010000114.1 GCA_934630985.1 uncultured Oscillospiraceae bacterium
TTTTGCGTAGAGGCGTAGGCTTCGGCACCCAGATTACGGTCATCTTCCGATTCGTCCGGGGTGTCCTCCGCTGGGGGCACCGTTTCCTCTGTGGGATCTTCCGCTGGTTCCTCTGTGAAAGGCTCTGTAGCTTCTTCTATTTCTTCCGGTACCGTAGTTTCCACTACCGCCTCCGTTGCTTCCACAGTTTCACTTGCTTCCGGTACTTCTTTTTCCTCCGGCGGTGCCTCCGCCATGGCTCCCAGCGGAACACCGAAAACCAGCATCACCGCCAGCATCAGGCACAGCAGCCGTTTTGTAAATCTCATGGATTTCCTCCTTCCTCTGCATTCTGGTACTTCGCCACTTCACTTGGTTGTCATAATACTGTAAAGCGCATTGTCCGTTGGAAAATGATCCACGAAAGGCAGAATCTCATTGTCAAAGAACAGCAGCCCTTCCCCCGGCGGGGCATTGCTGATATGGGCCGCCTGTTTGGCTGAGATGTTCAGCCGCTCACAGAGAATAGCCCTGTCACCGCTGGCCTGGTTCAGCAGATAGATAAAGTCGCTGTTCTCCAGAATGTTCTCGATTTCCGGGGAACCCAGCAGGTCCTTTACATTCTGGGTAATACCCGTGGGAATGCCGCCCCATTTCCGAAATCGCTTCCAAATCTCCACACTCCAAGAGGCAACCTCCCCGTGGAGCAGAAGGTGAAATTCATCCACATAGTACCGGGTGGCCTTGCCCTCGCTGCGGTTCACTGTCACCCGGTTCCACACCTGATCCTGGATGACCAGCATCCCCAGATTCTTCAGCTGCTTGCCCAGGGACTTGATATCGAAGCACACCAGCCGATTGTTGATATCCACATTGGTCCGGTGGTTAAATACATTCAGACTGCCGTGGACATACAGCTCCAATGCGGAGCTGACCCTTTGGGCCTCCGGCTCCGGCTGGGCCCGGATCTCGTCCCACAGATCTTCCAGAATGGGCATATTCTCCGACCTGGGGTCTGCCAGATAGCTCCGGTACACCTTCCGCAGAGAGCGGTCAATGACGGTTTTCTCCACCGGCGTCAACCCGTACTTGTCTCCCGCTGCGATCTCGCAGAAGGACAGTATAAAGTCGGATTTCAACGCCAGGGGGTTGTCATCCTCGGAGTAGTTCAGGTTGATATCCAGGGGATTCAGGTAGTAGCTCCTGCCCCCGCCGCTGCCGGAGGGGGTGAGCCGGATGACCTGGCCGCCCAGTCGCTCCACCAGGGGGAAATACTCCGATTCCGGGTCACAGATCAGAATATCGTCCTTTGTCACCAGAAACACATTCAGAATTTCCCGCTTGGCGGAGAAGGACTTGCCGCTGCCGGTGGTGCCTAAAATCAGACCATTGGGTGTTTTGTTCTGCTTCCGGTCCGCCAGGATCATATTGCCGGAGCTGGCGTTGATCCCGTAGTACAGCGCGTCACCGCCCTGGAAGATCTCCTGGGTAGTAAAGGGCATGAGGATGGAAACGGCGGAAGTGGTAAGCCCCCGCTGAATATGGATCTGGTTGACCCCCAGGGGCAGTGCCGACACAAAGCCCTGCTCCTGCTGGAAGTCCAGCCGGGTAAACTGGCAGTTGTACTGCTGGGCGACACTGACTGCCCGGGCAATGTCGTTGTCCAGCTTCCGCTTGCTGTCTGCCATATTCACAACCAGGAATGTGACCAAAAACATCCGTTCATTCCGGCTCTGTAAATCCCGGAGGATGTTCTTGGCCTCCACGGCGTAGGTGGCGATGTCCGTGGGGACAATATCCATATCGAATCCTTCCCGCACAGCCCGCTTCTGGGCATCGATCTTCATACCGTCAATGTCGGTGATTTTCCGCTTGACGGTCTTAATAGCCTCCGTCTGATCCATACTGCGGATGTGGATGCTCAAAAGCATGTCGCTTTCCGTGTTCAGCAGCTCTGCCAGAATCCGATCATCCATTTCCGGGGCGGTAATTTGCAGGAAGGAGACAGCGCAGAATTTGGTCCCCATCTGGAACTGCCGGGCAGAGGCAAAGCGGAAGGATGAAGGGGCGATAAAGTCTTTGACGTGCAGGCCGGAGGGGGCCAGCCAGTCCCAATCGAAGGAGAACCGTTCCCCATCCGGGTGCAGGATGCCATGCAGCAGCTCCAGCCACTCCCGGCCATCCAGCACCTTCGCCAGAGCACCCATGACCTTGAAATGGTTCAGCGCGTCCAGGGTGATCCGGGAGAATCTGGCCCTGGCCGCCCGGATATCCGATTCCGTGATGGTCAGCACCAGCAGCTTGGATTTCACAATGCCGTTGTTGCCCTTTTCCAACTGCCGCCGGAGCATCTGGGTATAGAGCTGCCGGATGCTGTCGAAGGCATCCCCCTGGGCGGCAATCTCGATCCGCTTTAGAAAGTCCTCCTGATTCATGTGCCGGCATGGCAGGCTGATTTCCATGCCGATGGAACTGTCATGGGAATTGTACAGATCGCAGAGTCCTTCAAAGATGGCCGTCTGTTGATCCGGCTGGGCAAGCTGGTAGTTCACGTCCTCAAACTCAATGCACCTGGACCAGGTATTGTCGTCCAGCTTGCACAGGCCGTCCGGGTACATCTGCCGGAACGGCAAGGTATCCTGGGCAGTATGAGGCTTCCCGTCACCCCGGGCCCGCTCCATAATGGCCCGGATCTCTTCCTTTTCAGCGGCGGTCAGCTTTCGTTTTTTTGCGGCCTTTTCTCCTCTTTTGGACAACCGCGCGCACCTCCTGTTCTACTTGAATCTGCCGCGCCACGGCGGCGTAAAAATTGTTGGTTGCGTAAGGCCGCAGCTTGGGCTTTACGAACATGGCCTGGATCATCTGCCCCAGGATCACCTCCAATGGCTGGCCGTGTTTTTCGTACATAGCCAGCAGAAAGAAGGGCAGCATCACCAGGATCATGCAGAGGGTGGCCGCGCTGGAAGCCACCCGGTTTTTGAGCAAAAAGAAAAGCGGTACTCCTACAAGCACCGCCGCCCCAAAGCAAATGAGCTGCCGCCGGGTCAAACCGAACAGCACCTTGGATTTTACTTTAGTCAAATCTTTGGGGATGGTTACATGGGCAGCTGCTTCAAGGAGGGCTTCCAGCATGGCTTCAACCGCTTTGTGGGCACGCTGCTGGGCGGCCTGCTGGTGA
Source organism: uncultured Oscillospiraceae bacterium (assembly GCA_934630985.1). Lineage (GTDB taxonomy): Bacteria > Bacillota > Clostridia > Oscillospirales > Oscillospiraceae > Faecousia. The sequence continues at coordinate 3,158 of CAKTXO010000114.1, forward strand.
TTCCGTTTTACTGGCTGTGCCTCAATGCCCCCGCGGCAATCCCCTGGATTCCGGTGGAAATCTACATGACGATCGGCCTGCTGTGCGTCATGGCGCTGAACCTGGCCTTCGGGGCAACCAGCGCCATTCAGCCCGGCGCGGTGGTGTATTTTGTGGTGATGTACACCCAGCCCCAGGAGAGCTACGTCAGCTATACCATCGCCCGCATCATCGACACCGGCGTGGGTGCCATGGTGAGCCTTGCCTTTGCGGCGCTGTTCCGCAGCACGGTGGACCGCGCCAACGGCATCAGCATCCGGGAGGCCTTTCGCAACTGGGCGCGTCAGGCCGACGGTCATGTGGCAAAGCACAGTCTGAAAGGGAAGAAATAACCCCCCTGAGCGGCAGAAATGCCGCTCTTTTTCCCCTACGCCTTTCTTCAGATTCCGCCTCCCGACGGGCACCCTTGCCTTCGGCTAAATATTCCCGCTGCCGGGCAAACTCAGGACTTTCACCCTAACCGGGCACACATAAATTTCAGGGGCTGCCGCGCTGAAAGCGGCAGCCCCTGACGGGTTTTTATACGAGTTTTCAGATACGCCCTAAATCAATCGGCGAACAAGGGAGTAGAAAGGTAACGGTCGCCGGTGTCCGGCAGCAGAGCCACAATGGTCTTGCCCTTGTTCTCCGGGCGCTTTGCCAGCTCCACGGCAGCCCACACGGCGGCGCCGGAGGAAATGCCCACCAGCACGCCCTCGGTCTTGCCGACCTTCTTGCCGGTGGCAAAGGCGGCCTCATTCTCCACGGGAATGATTTCGTCGTAAACCTTGGTATCCAGCACGGCGGGAACGAAGCCCGCGCCGATGCCCTGAATCTTGTGGGCACCGGCAGTGCCCTTGCTCAGCACGGGAGAGGTAGCGGGCTCCACGGCAACCACCTTCACGTTGGGATTCTGACTCTTCAGGTACTCGCCCACACCGGTGATGGTGCCGCCGGTGCCGACACCAGCCACGAAGATGTCCACCTGACCGTCGGTATCCTCCCAGATTTCCGGGCCGGTGGTGGCCTTATGAGCGGCGGGGTTTGCGGGGTTCACAAACTGGCCGGGGATAAAGCCCCCCGGAATCTCCTTGGCAAGCTCCTCCGCCTTGGCAATAGCACCCTTCATGCCCTTGGCGCCCTCGGTGAGCACCAGCTCCGCGCCGTAGGCCTTCATCAGCTGGCGACGCTCCACGCTCATGGTCTCAGGCATGACGATGATAATCCGATAGCCACGGGCAGCCGCCACAGAGGCCAGGCCAATGCCCGTATTGCCGGAGGTAGGCTCGATGATGACGGAGCCGGGCTTCAGGGCTCCCTTGGCCTCGGCGTCGTCGATCATAGCCTTGGCGATCCGATCCTTTACGGAACCGGCAGGGTTAAAATACTCCAGCTTTGCCAGAACCTTGGCCTCCAGCTTCAGTTCCTTTTCCAGGTGGGTCAGCTCCAGCAGGGGGGTCTTTCCGATCAGCTGATCGGCGGATGTATAAATGTTAGACATATGATATTCCTCCAAAAAATAGGTTAGTAGGTTAGATTGTTGTGGATAATTCTATGGGCATTTCCCCGCAGGTCGGGGCAACATCGAAAGACCGCCGGGTAATTTTTCATTTTAATCCCTACCTTCTTGCTAGGTTTATCTGGATTATACATCGCCGGTTTCCGTTTGTCAATAGAAATTTTGCTTGATTTCCCACAAACCTTGCTGTATAATAGGATTTAAGATTTCAACAGGAGGAACCGGCATTATGTTAATTTCCACAAAGGGGCGTTACGCCCTGCGGGTCATGATCGACCTTGCGGAACATCAGTCGGAAGAATTTATTTCCCTGAAGGAGATCGCCCAGCGGCAGGAGATTTCCGAAAAGTACCTGGAGAGCATCATCCGGATGCTGGTCAAGGCCCGGGTGGTGGAGAGCCTCCGGGGCAAGGGCGGCGGCTATCGGCTGCGCAAGGCTCCGGAACAGTACACAGTGGACAGCATTCTGCGGCTGACGGAGGAATCCCTGGCCCCGGTGACCTGTCTGGAAAGCAATGCCGAGGCCTGTTCCCGTTCCGGCGGCTGCCGCACCCTGGCTCTGTGGCAGGGGCTGGACAAGGTGATCCGGGAGTATCTGGAAAGCGTCACCATTGCCGACCT
>CAKTXO010000115.1 GCA_934630985.1 uncultured Oscillospiraceae bacterium
TCCCGCGCAAGGCGGCTATCCTTTGCTTTTTCCGCTGCCTCTACTGCATTCCAGAGCTTTTCCCGGTCCTGCCATTCTGGGGAAGCCTTCGGCGGCAGGAATACCTGCTGCCACACAAGCCCCTGCTTCCGGGTGTAGTCATGCTGCACCCCGTCATAGTCATTGTAAATCCGGGAACAGCTCAAATAGGCCGCCGCTGCGGCAGCGGAACGGCCAGCCCCACGGCTGACCACCTTTGCCTCCAAATGGTAGATTGCCAAATCGCATCACCTCGCTCCCGTTTCTGTTTCTCTTTCGCAAAAGAGAAAATGGACGGTGCGGGCGCGCCGTCCATCTCTGCGGCAAAGCTGCCGGTGGCAGGTTTTCGCAGGCAGGGCAGCAGTTGTTTCCAAAGGGAAACGGCTGCGCCCTGCGTGGACAATGACGACGCTTCCTCAGAAGTGCGGCATTGTCCATAGGCTCCCGCAGGAGCCGCATCCGCCTCGGAGAGCGCGCGTGCCCGACCAACGGGAGGGATGCCACCGCCTGCCTTTGGCAGGTGGTGAGTAAGTGCGCCCTTCGGGAAAAGAAAACGGCCTCCGGTTGCCCGGAGACCTTCTAAATGGCTCAATCGTTTTTTCGTATTTTTCGTAATAAGTATTCCTCCAATGTCTGCGGCTCCATTGTCCGCACCTCCGGCAGCACCTTTTCCAGAATTGCCCCGATTTGAATGAGCCTGCGGGTTCTGGCCTTTCTCTCTTTCACTCGATCCCGCGCCTGAACTTCCTCCAATCGGTGTTGAGCCTGCAATAACGCCTTTTCTGTATCTGTCATAGTGGTAAAATCCTCCTTTGTGGTAGTAAAAAAGCCGCCTGATACCGGAAAATGGTATCAAGCGGCAGGGATTATAATGGTAGATTCTCTTTTACTTGGAAGACTGGTAGTAAAATATCCATTTTTCTATTCTCATTGATGGTAAAATCTCTAATATTGATATTAAAAAGTACAAGGGTGTCGCGTTTTACGACACCCTTGCAGGCGTTTTGCTGTCAAAATAGGCATTAACTGGTATCAAAAGTTCCCTACAAAATCCAGCGCCGCGTCCCAGTCTGTCCCGGTATTAGCCTCCGGTTCCTTGGTGGGAGCGGGTGGTGCGGCCTGCGTCCCTTGCAGCAGTTGGAGTAGGGTAGCCAATCCGGGGGCTGGGGTAGGCTGTTGGGCAGCCCGGATGGTGTCAATTACCCGCTGAAGAAAAGTGTCCTCTTTCTCGCGGGTTTCCAGATAGGGGTCAGCCTCTAGTTGCTCCTGTCTGGAAAAGTAGGCGTTGATGGCAGTAATCACGGCGCTGTTTACAGAGCGGTACTTCTTCCGATCCAGCCGCCGCAAATGCTCCAAAGCCTGCCGGTCTGCCTCGTTTTCCAGATTCAGCCGCAAGATAGTCGTGTAGAGCCGCTTCATACAATCCCGCCCTCCCTCTGGATTCTGCGGGTGGTCATTTGCTCATATCCCTTGGCTGTGGCGCAAATATCGTCGTTGAAGAACACCCGACCCTTTTCGTATTTGCCAAAGTTTCGAACCAGGCAGCCACCGCCGCCCAGCACATACAGGCGCATCAGCTCCGGGTCATATTCATGCTCCCGAAGCCGGCGGAAAATACCGTCCACATACTCGGAAGCAGTCTGCCGGATGGCGTTCAGATACCTGGATGCTACGTCCGCAGTTCCTTCCCGCAGCACCCGCTCGATGGTCGCGTCATTCAGCGTTTTACCGAACTGCCGCAGAATAGTCTCCCGGACCGCCAGCATACACTGGTGGGTGCCGAATTTCTCCGTGTAGCAGTTGCTCAAAACGGGCCGGAACTCGTTGATATACATGATATTCATAGTCCCATTGCGGGAACCCGCCTTGCGGAAATGCGGCACCAGTCAGACCGAAACATCCGCAAACAGCGGAAAAACATCTGTGCTAAGCTCCAAAAGCGGATGTATGACCATCTGATCGGTAGCCAACACCTGACAAAGCGGGAACGGATGTTTCTGGAAGAATACAAAAAGGCCGTCAGGGAGCAGGGAAAAATGCGGCTATCCCACGAGAAAACAAGACAAAGCCCAGACAGAAAAAGTACATCCTTGACGATGCCAAGAGCAGCTGATACTATGATAGTAGGATCCAGGGAAAACAGATTACCGGTTAAGAGGAATCGCTATGAAGAAAATTTTCGAAAACTCCCGCTCCTGCTGGGTGCGGTATGACCGCTATGAGCTGAAAACGGCACCGGATGGCAAGCGCTATATCATGCCCGGCAAAAATGCAAAGCCAAGCGTATATAACCCGCTGAAAGAGGCTCCCGGCATTGTCCTGGACGCTCTGAATGTGGGGATGCTGATGATGGGGCAAAAGCCCACCGCCGAGGTGGAAAAGGCCATCCTGGAGTTTGTTACCCACTATGGCCTTTGGGGTTTTCTGACCGCCCTGCCCACCACGCCGACCTTCATGGAGTATGAGGCCGTATACCTCCCGAAGAACCACTTTATCAAAGCGGAAACAATGTCCACAGAGGACTCATTTTTCGTAGACAAACTCTCTCAAAATAACTTCTTCCGCACGGCTGAGAATGGAGTTGCACCGCCGCACCCATTCCATTTGGTCAGCGGCCTTGAGCGCTTCCGTGACACCCTCCTGGGCCATCATGGCCTTTTCCATCACCTCAAGCTGTGCCTGACAAGCGGTTTCGACTTCCTCAAGATGGAGTAGAAGCCGATCTGTGGCCAACAGCAGATTATACATGGCAGGCCGATGCTCTTTCAGATACGTCCTCCGCAGCCAACCGTATTTCCCGATGTTGTATTCCTTCGTGTCGTCCAGTGTCAGATTCGGGATATAATAATCCCCGCACTTTCTGTAAGTCAGTTCCATAGCGTACTCCTTTGTGTGAATGTGTAATGTGTGTTGACAGTTACAAACCAGGTCCGGAAGCATCCCTCCCTTATCATAACTGTTTTCCATTCACCACAAATGAGCCGCAGTCATGATGTAATTCTTGGTGGAAACCACCCTTTATAAATTACATCATGAGACAGCTCCTTTTTGGAGGTACCGGCCAGATTTGCCGCATTTGCTGTCCTTCGGAAAGCAAATCAAGGTGTGGAACCCGTCGAGCCGGGTTCCAGCAGGTGTCCACCGGACACCTGCATTTCCATCTTCAAATCTGTCCGTTCCCTGATTTTTCCAAAGAAAAAGGACATCCGGATGGATGTCCTTTTTCTTTGGAGGTACCGGCCAGATTTGAACTGGCGCATGAGAGTTTTGCAGACTCTTGCCTTACCACTTGGCCACGGTACCATATGAAATTAGGAACGCAGGTGCGTTCCTAATTCGTTTGGAGCGGGCGACGAGGCTCGAACTCGCTACCTCCACCTTGGCAAGGTGGCGCTCTACCAGATGAGCTACGCCCGCATAAATGGTGCCTCCGGTCGGAATCGAACCAACGACACGCGGATTTTCAGTCCGCTGCTCTACCTACTGAGCTACAGAGGCATGTGAGGAAGAAACTCTTCCTCAAATGCAAAAGCATTATAAATGGCGACCCGGAACGGACTCGAACCGTCGACCTCCAGCGTGACAGGCTGGCGTGCTAACCGACTGCACCACCGGGCCAAATAAGGTGGTGGGAACAACAGGGCTCGAACCTGTGACCTCCTGCTTGTAAGGCAGATGCTCTCCCAGCTGAGCTATGCTCCCAAGTTGCTTCGGTGCGCTCACCTCAGCGACGTGGTTTATTATACATAAAACAGGCCGTTTTGTCAAGCACTTTTTTCACATTTTTTCCCTATATTTTCCGAAGCAATTTTCCGGGTTTTCCCCCACCTTTTTGGAAAAAATCAAATCTTTTTCAGAAGATTCGCCACGTCCTCCGGAGAAAACTCGTAGACCGTGTCGCAGAACTGGCACTCCACCGGGAAGGGCTTTCCCTCGTCCCGGATCTGGGTCAGTTCCTCTCTGCCCAGGCTGATGAGCGCCCGCTCCACCCGCTCCCGGGAGCAGTAGCACTTGTAGCTGACCTCCTGGGTCTCCAGAAACACCATGCCCAGACTGCCGCAGACCTGACCCAGGATGTCCTCCGGCGTCATGCCCGCCTCCAGCATAGGCGTCACCGCCCCGGCTCGTTTGATTCCTTCCTCCAGGGTGCTGATGGTCTCCTCCGGGGCGCCGGGCAGCAGCTGAAGCAGATATCCGCCGGCAGTCTTCACGGTGTGATCCCGGTCAACCAGTACCCCCAGGGCGCAGGCCGTAGGCACCTGCTCGCTTTGGACAAAATAGGCGGTCACATCATCGCCGATCTCTCCGGACACCAGCTCCGTAGAACCCACATAAGGCTCCTTCAGCTGCAAATCCCGGATTACGGTGATGGTGCCGTCCTTGCCCACGGTGGCTCCCACGTCCAGCTTCCCCGGGTATTTTTCCACCAGGGGCACGTTTGGCTCCGTTACGCAGCCCCGGACGTTGCCCACCGGGTCGGACACCACGGTAATGGTGCCGATGGGGCCGCCGCCCCGGATTTGCAGCGTCATGGAGCCGTCCTCCACCTTCTGCATATTGCCCATCATGGAGGCCGCCGTCAGAGCCCGTCCGAAGGCCGCTGTGGCGTTCGGAGTGGTTTTCTGAATCTGGGCACCCCGGCTCACCAATTCCGTGGAGCGGATGGCCACGGCCTTTACAAAGCCGTCCATGCTCATGCCTCGAACCAGATAGTCTTTCATTTGATTCTTCCCTTTCTCGCTTTGAAATAAATCCGCTGCTCCCCCGGCTGAGGCGCGCGGAACTGCCGGTCGCCGTAGACCTGAATATTTGTAAAGCCCGCCGCTTTCAGGTAGCCCCTGAGCTGAGGCTCGGAATAGGCGTACTCCCGGTGCTCCTCAAAGGAACGCCGCCAGAGCTTCCCCTGCCGCTGGAACAGATCCATGCCGTAAGAGCAGATGTTGGCTTGTTCGTCAAATTCTCCCCGCCAGACGCAGTACACGTTGTCGTCCTCGTCCAGGAACACCTGACCGTCCATGGCTCTGAGCTTTTCCGGCGTGTTCACGTCGAAAATGAAAATGCCGCCGGGGTTCAGCGCCCGGTAAATCCGGCCAATGGCTTCGGCGCAGTTTTCCGGGTTTGTGATGTAATCCAGGCTGTCCAGGGCGCAGACCGCCAGATCGACGGCTCGGGGCAGGCGCAGTTTTTCCAGTCTCTGGCAGACAAACCGAGGGGGATTTTTCATGTCCTGAGCCTTCTGCTGGGCCATGGTGAGCATTTCTTCGGACATGTCCACCCCGGTGACGTCCAGCCC
>CAKTXO010000116.1 GCA_934630985.1 uncultured Oscillospiraceae bacterium
ACCATGTCATTGCGAGGCAGTGCGCACACTGCCGTGGCAATCCCCCGAATTTTCAAACATTTTAGATCCTAAACCAGCGTCTTTTACTTCTATCCTGGGGATTCCCACACCACTTAAGCGGACTGGTTCGGAATGACAACGTATATTGGGGGCTTTTTTGAAGAACTATAGGTTGGCAATGGCGGCCATATATTCAGGCGTAGTGCCGCAGCAGCCGCCGAGCATGGTGGCTCCGTTTTCCTTGCACTTTGCCATAATGTCCGCAAACTCTGCCGGAGTCTGGGAATAGACCGCTACGCCGTCGCTGCCGATGGTGGGAATGCCCGCGTTGGGCTTGCAGATCAGGGGGATTTTCACGGAGCGGCGGAGCTTGGTCACAAGATAGGGGGTCATCATGTCCGCGCTGACGCAGTTGAAGCCCACGGCTACCGCCCCGGAATCCTCCAGGGATTTCAGCGCCGCTCCGGCATCCGCCCCGGAGAACAGGGAGCCGTCGGGCTGCATAGTGAAGGAGTACATGGCAGCATCCGCTCCCTCCAGCTCGGCAGCGCAGAGAATGGCCTCCGCCTCCTGCTGATAGAGGAGCGTTTCCCCGATGAGCAAGTCGGCGCCGCCGGCGATCAGGCCGTGAATCTGGCGGCGATAGTTTTCCACCATCAGGTCGAAGCACTCCGCGTCCCAGCTGTCGCAGAAATTGGCCAGGGTGGTCAGGTCTCCGGCAATCAGGCAGCCTGGGGCGGCAGACCGGGACAGGGCGACCAGAGCCTCATTGATGGCCTCGGTCTGACCGTCCAGCCCAACCCGCTTCAGGGCGATGGGCTGAGCCTGGAAGGTAGGGGCGTAGATGATCTGACAGCCCGCCTGGGCGTAGGCACGCTGGAGCGCCACCAGAGGCTCCGGATTGGCAAGAATCCATTCCTCCGAGCAGCAGCCCTTGGGCATACCGGAATTTCGCAGATTGGAGCCGGTGGCACCGTCCAGAATGTGAACGCCTCCGGCGATTTTGTCTTGCAGCTGTTGCCTTGTCAGCATGGTTATCCCTCGCAGTTCATTTTTGATTGAGGGTATTATATATGTGAATGGGAAAAATTGCAAGGCCATGATGCAATGGATTTGGAAATCCGTAATAACCGCGTGTCACTGTGCTTCCGGAATGGAACCTTCCTGTACCGAATGGTTTGCCGGCAGGTGAGAGCAAGAGCCTCCGGACGGATTGTTTCGGAGGGGATTCCGGGAGTGAACAGAAGAATTTCTTCCATGTTTTTTCTTGACATTTCCTGGTAATGTTGCTATTCTATAGGCGAAAAAAGAGGCCGCAGAAGAAGCGGCTTCTCTAAGAGCCACAGGTTAGCTAGGTCTAACCTGTAAATTTACCCACAGATGTTAGCACAAGCTAACAAAAGCGGCAATTTGGGGTCACAGCGGAAAATCCTTCACTGTTGGTCATATTTCCGGTTTTCAGATAGACCCTAATTGAAAAATCGTTGGATCGATCCGGGTGCTTTCCAAAGAGCCTCTGGATTTATCTATATACATTCCATATCAGGAGGAATATTATAATGGACATGAAGAAAATTGGTTTGTTTGCCGCCGGTGTGCTGTTTGGCACTGCCGGGATCAAGGTTCTGAGCAGCAAGGATGCGAGAAAGGCTTATGCCCAGACTACCGCTGCTGCCCTGCGGGCAAAGGACAGCGTGATGACCACGGTCACCGCGGTGCGGGAAAGCGCGGATGATATCTACGCGGAGGCTCAGGCCATCAATGACCGCCGTGCCCAGGCAGAAGCGGAGGCTGTGGTAGAGGATACTTCCGAGCAGGCAGAGGAAAGCAAGGCGGATTGACCCATGAAATGCACGATCCAACATGACCTTCCCGGACGGCTGCGGGTACATCTTTGCTGCGGAAATATGACGCTTTCCCAGGCGGATGTACTGGAATACTACCTGCTGGCCCTGGAGGGCGTGAAGTCCGTGAAGGTCTATGACCGGACACGGGACGCGGTGGTGGTGTATGACGGGGCACGAGCCGGGGTGGTTCGCGCCCTGGCCGCCTTCTCCTTTGCCAAAGCGGAAAAGCTGGAGCTGGTACCGGAGCATACCTCCCGGGCTCTGAACCGGGAGTTTGAAGACAAGCTGGCGATCACCGTGATGCGCCGGTGTGTCTCCCGGCTGTTCCTGCCGGTACCCATCACCTCGGCTCTGGCGGCGATCCGCTCCGTAAAGTACATCCGGGAGGGACTTCTGGCTCTGTGGCACCGAAAGCTGTCTGTTGCGGTGCTGGATGGCACCGCCGTGGCGGTGTCTATTTTCCGGGGCGACTACAATACCGCCGGTTCTGTCATGTTTATGCTGCGGCTTGGGGAGATTCTGGAGGAGTGGACCCATAAAAAGTCCGTGGCCGATCTGGCCTCTGCCATGAGCCTGAAGGTTGACAAGGTATGGCTCCAGGCGGAGGGTACAGAGGTATTGACGGATGTCCGATCCATCCGCCCCGGAGATCGCATCGTCATCCGTACCGGAGGCATGATCCCCCTGGATGGCAAAGTGGTAGAGGGAGAGGCCATGGTCAATCAGTCCTCTCTCACCGGAGAATCCATGCCCGTGGCCAAGAGGCCGGGAAGTCCGGTTTACGCCGGCACCGTGGCCGAGGAAGGCGAGTGTGTCATTACGGTGGAGAAGGTCTCCGGCTCCGGCCGGTATGACCGGGTGGTTCAAATGATCGAGGAGTCAGAAAAGCTCAAATCCACCGCCGAGGACAAGGCCGCCCGGATGGCGGATAAGCTGGTTCCCTATACCCTGGGCGGCACGGCACTGACCTATCTTGTGACCCGGAACGTGACCAAAATGCTGGCGGTGCTGATGGTGGATTTTTCCTGTGCCTTAAAGCTGGCCATTCCCATTGCCGTGCTGTCGGCCATGCGGGAGAGTGCCGGATACCACATTTCCGTCAAGGGCGGCCGCTTCCTGGAGGCCGTGGCCAAAGCGGATACCATAGTCTTTGACAAGACCGGCACCCTGACCTATGCCACGCCCACCGTGGCGGCCATCGTCCCCTTCGGCGGACAGCAGGAGGCCGAAATGCTGCGGCTTGCCGCCTGCTTGGAGGAGCACTACCCCCACTCTATGGCCAATGCCGTGGTGGAGGAGGCCAAGCGCCGGGGGCTTTCCCATGAGGAATACCATTCCCAGGTTCAGTATGTGGTGGCTCATGGTATTTCCAGCATGGTGGAGGAGAAAAAGGTCATCATCGGCAGCGCTCACTTCGTCTTTGAGGACGAGGGCTGCCGTGTCCCGGAGGGAGAGCAGGAAAAATACGAAGCCATTCCGGCAGCCTACTCCCACCTGTATCTGTGCATTGACGGCGTTCTGGCGGCGGTGATCTGCATTCACGATCCTCTGCGCCGGGAGGCTCGGGAAGCGGTAAAGGCTCTGCATGACAGCGGCTTTTCAAACATAGTTATGATGACCGGCGACAATCGCCGCACGGCGGAGTCCGTGGCACGGAAGGTAGGGGTGGACACGTTTTATGCCGAAGTCCTGCCGGAGGACAAGGCCGCCTTCATCCGAGCCGAAAAGGCAAAGGGTCACACCGTCATCATGGTGGGCGACGGCGTCAACGATTCTCCCGCCCTGTCCGAGGCGGATGCGGGCATTGCCATTTCCACCGGTGCGGCCATCGCCCGGGAGATCGCGGATATTACCGTTGCCTCCGAGAACCTTTTTGAGCTGGTGATTCTGCGGAAGCTCAGTCAGTCCCTGATGGGACGTATCCACGGCAGTTACCGCTTCATCGTGGGCTTCAACCTGTCCCTGATCATCCTGGGTGTGGCGGGAATCTTGCCGCCCGCTACCTCCGCTCTGCTGCACAACGGCTCCACCCTGGGCATCAGCCTGAAAAATATGACCGATCTTCTGGACGGAGAGGAAGCTGAGCAAACATAACCAAAACCGGGAGCGGAGAAACGAACCTGTTTCTCCGCTCCCGGCTGTCAAAGAGAGGGACGGCGCGGAAGCCGAGCAGGGAATGGCGGATACGGACAGAAGGCGTTTTCGCCCATATGGTGCAGACGCAGAGCCGGACACTTTGGAAAACGTAAACTCCTTTCAAAATTGGACAAGGGTTCCCATCCTGCCCGTGTTTTAATCATCGCGGAAGATGTGTATACTAGGGAAACTCTGAACAAATCGTCTGCGGCTGCTCTATACTCCCTGTTTTTGGAACCACAGTCTGGGAGCAAAATCTCCGCCGTTCAGTTTCCGGGCGGTTGTTTCGGAGTTTCCCCGGCGAAAAAGCCCTTGACGAATCTCATGCCATTGACCTTTCCCGGCAAATCTGCTAGGATAAGCAAAACGAACGAAGGAAGGAAAACCAATGAAAAAATCCGTATTGCAGGCCTATGCCCGGCTGATTATCCGCTGTGGCGTGAATGTTCAGCCCGGCCAGGAGGTCATGATCTACGCGGGGCTCGACCAGCCGGAGTTTGTGGAGCTGGTCGTGAAGGAGGCCTACGCCGCCAAAGCCAAAAAGGTGATTGTGGAGTGGAGCTACCAGCCCTTGGAAAAGCTCCATCTGCGCCATCAGTCCCTGAAAACTCTGGGCACGGTGGAAGCCTGGGAGCGGGAGCGGCAGGAGCACATGTGTCAGGTGCTCCCGGCAAGAATTTATCTGGAATCCGACGACCCGGACGGCCTGAAGGGCATGAATCTGAATAAGGCCGCCAAGGCCAGGCAATTGCGCTATCCCATTCTGAAGCCCTACCGGGATCGGCGGGAAAACCGGGATCAGTGGTGCATCGCGGCGGTGCCCGGAAAGAAGTGGGCGAAGAAGGTGTTCCCGGGTCTTCGCACCAGTGCGGCGGTGGAAAAGCTCTGGCAGGCCATCCTCAGCGCCGCCCGGGTGACGGAAGACCCCATTGCCGCCTGGGAAGCCCACAACGCCGATCTGAAAGCCCGCTGTGCCTACCTGAACGGTCTGCATATTCGTTCTTTGCGCTACCGGGCGGACAACGGCACCGACCTGACCGTGGAGATGATTCCCCAGGCCATTTGGTGCGGCGGCCGGGAGGACAGCCTCCAAGGCATTTGCTTCAACCCGAACATTCCTTCCGAGGAATGCTTCATTTCCCCCATGCGGGGCAGGGCAGAGGGCATCGTCTACGCCACCAAGCCCCTGAGCTATCAGGGCCAGCTCATCGAGGACTTCTGGTTCCGATTTGCAGACGGCAGAGTGGTGGAATCCGGAGCCCGGACGGGGGAAGCCCTGCTGCAAACCATGATTGCCATGGACGAGGGAGCTGCCTATC
>CAKTXO010000117.1 GCA_934630985.1 uncultured Oscillospiraceae bacterium
TCTTTGCCATCCGCCGGTTCCTGATTCGCAGAAGCGAGCTGAAAGAAGGAATGGTGGAAGACCAGGTGTGAATTACGCCCCCCGCCGCGAAACGCGGCGGGGATTGTCAGCGTGTCAAAAAAGCCCCCAATATACGTTGTCATTCCGAACCAGTCCGCAGACTGGTGTGGGAATCCCCCGGATAGAAGTAAAAGCCGCTGGTTAAGATTTAAAATGTTTGAAAATTAGGGGGATTGCCACGGCAGTGTACGCACTGCCTCGCAATGACATGGTTTTTCGACAGTCTGAAAAACCCCGCCGCGAAATGCGGCGGGGTTTGGGCGCTTAGCCCTCTGTGCAGGCGTTGAAGATGCTCTGAGCCGTGGCCTTTTCCAGAGCCTGGACGGCGGACATGATGGCCTCCAAATCCTTGTCCTCCGGGGAAAGGCCGAACCGGCGGCACAGACTCTCCCGGGCAGTGAGAATATCCCGATAGGCTCGGTCATAGTTACTGCCCTCTCCGGTGATATCCGTCACCCCGGGAAGCTGATTTTCCGGGGTGAGATACCCCAGAACCGTACCATAAAGCTGCTCAAATGTTGTCATAGTGGTTCCTCCTGGAATAAAATACTTATGTATACAAAGAATACAATGCAAACGTAGCTTTGTCAACAACAAACGTATACGATGTATACATGAGGTGATTGTGTGTTGAAGAAGACAGAATCCGTGACCTATCGGACGGATAAGAAGGTAAAATCCGCGCTCCAGCAGATTGCGGCGGAAAAGAAATGGAGCATCTCCCAGCTGTCGGAGGAAATCATCAAGCAGTGGCTGGAAGAAAAGCACCCGGAGCTGATGAAGGAGGAATAAAAAGCCCTTCCGGCTGGCGGCGGGCTGCCGCTGAACCAAAGCACAACCCCGGTACGAGGCCGTACCGGGGATATGTTACGTCTTGCGGATGAACTTCTCCCGACATCTGGGGCAGGTGATGGAGATCTTGCCCTTGTGCCGGGGCACACGCACCAGCTGGTGGCACTTGGGGCAGTCGAAGTACCGGTTCTGCCGATCCTTCAGCCGCCCTACAATTTGCAAAAACTTCCGGTTTTCCTGATACCGCGTGTAGGTGTTCCGGGAAAGTCCCCGGAAAATGGCCCAGATCATCATGCCATAGCTCAGCACGAAGAGCACCAGATTCACGGATGGCACCTGAATCCACATGGAAAGCAGGCTGGCCACCAGCCCGATTCCCAGAATCAGCATATTCAGTTTGTCCGTGCCGTACCGTCCGGCCATGAAGCCGCGCAGTCCCGCGCCCATCCGGGCGGAGAATTGCCTGAGCCAGTTTTGAATGCTATTCATGCGCCAATCACCTTTGCTAAAAATAACGTCTGTGCCTATTATATTGGAAATAAAACAGAATGCAACACGGGAAAGGGAAAGTTTACGGATTGTTTAAGATTTATTTAAGGGAAAAATGCCTCTTGGCGTGGCTCTGAAAATATGGTATACTGAATCGAAAAGAGTCCAGAGAGGGGGAAAGTCCATGGAAATCCCAAACCCCACGGAAGAGAAAGCGGAAGAAAAGCCCATTGAGAAGACAGAGCAACCGGCTGAGAAGTCCCCGGAAGAGCCCGCTGAAAAGCAGCCGGGGAAAATCGGAAGGAAAGTCCTTTCCTTGGGGCCTGTGGAACGGCTCATGACCGCCCTGGCCTGCGTGGCGGCGGTGGCGCTGGCGCTGGCCATTGTGGTGAGCCTTCCCTATATGCACCGCAGGGCAGTGGACGACGACCCGGAAATCTACCGGGACTACGGCGAGGAAATCAGCCTGCCCACCCCGGAGGAAACGGTCATCCAGGAGCCCACCCCTGAGGAAACCGCCCCGGGCAGCCGGAACGCCACCCTGGACCGGAATCCCTACAGCCGCTTTGACTTTCAGTTCACCCGGCACAACTACCTGAAGCTGCAAAATGTGCCCAGCAGCGTGGGGGTGGACGTGAGCCAGTACCAGGGAGAAATCGACTGGGACAAGGTGCGTGCTTCCGGCGTGGAGTTTGCCATGATTCGCCTGGGTCTTCGGGGCTACGGCCAGGAGGGCCGGATGCGGGAGGACACCTGCGCCCGGCAGAATCTGGCCGGAGCCAAGGCCGCGGGGCTGAAAATCGGCGTTTATTTCTTCTCTCAGGCGCTGAGCATCCAGGAGGTTGACGAGGAAATTCAGTTTATCCTGGACATCCTTTCGGACACCGGCACGGAGCCGGATATGCCGGTGGTCCTGGACTGGGAGATTCCCGCCGCGGACAATCCCCGGACGAAAAACATGGACGGTCGGACGCTGACGGACATTCAGCTTCATTTCTGCGGCCAGATGAAGAAAATGGGCTATCAGCCCATGGTGTATTTCAACTGGCACCAATCGGAGAACCTGTACTATCTGGCGGATTTGGAGGACTATCCCTTCTGGCTGGCTCTGTATCAGGAGCAGATGACCTATCCCTGGCGGGTGGAAATGTGGCAGTGGACCCACACAGGCCGGGTGCCCGGCATCTCCGGGGACGTGGATATCAACGTGTATATGCCCTACTAAATCTTACCGCCGAAAGACGCATGTCATTGCGAGCCAGTGGTGCTCCGCGCAGCGAATCTGAAATAACAATGACTGCCAGTGGCAGTCATACCTTAGTGTAGCGTAGATTGGTGTGGGAATCCCCAGGTTGAACGTAAAAACTGATGGTTTAGGAGCGAAAATGTTTGAATATCGGGGGGATTGCCACGCCAGTGTGAGCACTGGCTCGCAATGACATGGTTTTTTGACAGTCTCACCTTCCCCGGAGGGGAAGGCTTTGAAATGCGGAGCGCAGTGACGTACCCTTCAATATGCGCAGCAAGCCCCCCGGTTCCATCGAACCGGGGGGCACTGTTTTCTCTTTTCCAATTACCCGACGGTGAATTCCCCGACGGTATACCACTGAACATCGTAGAAATTCCGGGACAGGGGCGGCACGTCCGCCTCGTCGTAGCAATCAATGATTTTCAGGATGATCTCATATTCTCCCGCGGTCAGCCGCCCGAACATGGCTTCCAAATCGTAGGTCAGTTCCTTCGCCCCGCCCATGTTCAGGAAATTTTCCGGCTTCGGGGTGATCTCCGAATAGGCCTTGTAGATATCTGCGCCGGTGCTCGCATCCAGGGGCTCCACCCGCTCCCAGTCCTGGGTGTCCGGATTTTTCCGGGAGAGCATCAGCCCGGCCACATTCAGCCTGCCGAACTGCTGACCGCCGGACTGGGCGCATTCGATCGTTGCGTCGGAGGCACTGAGCTGTGTGACCGTGAAGGTCAGTCCCCAGTCCTCATAGTCGATGGGGTCTCCCGTTTCCTCGTCCCAGCCGATGGAATAGCCGGGGTCGCGCCCGATTCCATAAACACTGAAATCCGTGATTCTGTGCCGCCAGCCGTCGGGGGTTTCGTAGATGTCATAGAGGGATTGCAGGTTAAACGCCGGATAATGGTAGCGGAACACCGCCAGACCGTTTTTGGACTGGGAGGATTCCTTGCATCGGCCGCTGGCCGCATCCTCCCGGGCACTGGCGATCACATCGTCCACAGTGACCAGCCCCTCGCGAAGGGCATCCTCCAGTGGCACACGGGTGCCGTCCAGCTGGACGGTCACGTCCTTCACGCTCCAGTAGTGCGCTTCCGGGAAATTCCCTTGGGTCAGCGGGATGACCTTGTCCGGCTCGTTCCGGTCGGTGGTGGCGGAAAGCCGCAGATTCCGCTTTGAGAGGCCGTCTTCCGCTGCGGTTTCCCCCGAACCCAGGCTCCTGCCCAGGAAGAACGCGCTGAGGACGAGCAGACAAACCAGCAGAATTCCGATTGCTTTTTTCATAGAGTACGGCCTCCTTCGACTTTTTATTTCTGGTTTTCTCTTATTGCGAAAAAAGGAAGGCTATCCCGCAAGGCTTCCTTGATGTTCTAGGGAGCCTATAGCATATGCCGTTTTAAGGCTCCACGGTAAATTCCACGCAGTAAGATTGCTTGCTGTACCGTTTCGTCACGTTGGCGGGAACCTTCTCCAGGTCATAGTTGTCCCGGATGCCGATTCTCACATAGTAGGTTCCGGGATTCAGCTTCCCGGCGGTTTCCGACCAGTCGAAGGTGATTTCACCGGAACCGTCCGAGGTAATGGCAATGGGAAAGCCAGGGGCATCCCGCCCGGTCTGAGTCACGAATTCATCCTGGGCTTCTTCCACTTCGGCAAACATGATATAGTCCTCACAGGTCAGTTCACCTAGCTCTTGGGACTGTTTCTGGGTATAGGTGACGGTCAGGCTCTCCGGCGTCACCGCCTTCACCGTGAATTCCAGCCCCCAGTCCTCCCGATCCAGGAAGTAACCCCACCGGCTGCTCTCGTCCACATAGAAGTGATCCGAGGAAGAGATGTGTTCTGCCGTATCCCAGATGGTGATTTCGTTGATCAGCGTCTGTCTACCGTCGGGAGATTCGAGGACATCATAGGCAATTTCCAGGGCGCAATCCGGGTAGGCGTAAACGAAATGGGTCAGACCGTCATCAGAGGAATAGCTTTCCTCGCAGAACCCGTTTTCCGCGTCCATGCGGGCATAGGCGAAGATTTCCGCCCCGGTGATTTTTCCGGAACCAATGGCATCCGCCAAAGGCTCGGTTTTCCCGCCCAGGGTGATATTCACCCCGGAAAGCCTTGCATATGCCAAATCCATATTTTCCTTTCCCAGCTGCTCCGCAGGAACCCTAGTGAATCCCACCTCTCCCGTTGGCTCGACTGTCAATTGAAGCTTCCGCACGGCGGCTGAAGCTTCGGAAGCCGGGGCAGTCTCGTGCGGTGCCGTTGCTTCCTCTTTGGCACTGCTGGTGCAGCCACAAAGGCTGCACAGCAGTGCGATAGATGTCAGAAGAATTAGAAACTTTTTCATAATGTTTCGCCTCGTTTACCAAATGTCGAAGTCTGTGGACACTGAATTACTTTTTTCATGGAGTACAGCCTCCTTCGACTTTTATTTCTGTTTTTATCCTATCACAGGAAATTCAAAAAGGCAATCACAAATATGAAAAAGTGATACTACCCGGCTCCCTTTGAAAGACGCAAAATGCCGCCCCTTCCGGATGGAAAGGACGGCAATTCTTTGAATTTTTCCGGAACTCAGGTTCCTAAGTAAGCGGCTTTGACGGCCTCGTTGGTCAGAAGCTCCCCGCCGGTGCCCGTCA